>VYFG01000088.1 GCA_009842505.1 Gammaproteobacteria bacterium | reverse complement strand
AGCCTCAGTCAGTTACATCGGGCGGGGTGTTCACGGCCGCGAACATGAACGTTTGACTCCATCAATTCGTCGTTGCCGGAATCCGGGCCTTATCGGGGGCAGATCGGGCATTATGCCCTTTCTTCGTGGTTAACCTATTGATTTAAAGCCTTTCTCGGGAGTTCGTCCCGAAAAATCCCACAATATCCCCGTTTATCCTGCAATTCCACGCGACTCCACTCTTACTGACGCCCTACAGCCAGGTTCCGGGGCGGTTTTTCCGGGGCAGGCCCCAGGCAGGAGGGCGCGGGCTCTGGCGTCGTTGCATGGCCGGGGGACGTGGAGTTCAACACGCCGTCCCTGGCTGGTTCAGCAGAGCGGCATTGCGCAGCAGATGGCGGCGGTGGGCGTGAGGGGTTCGCTGACGGCCGGCGGCCGGGTGATCACAGCCGGCACCGCGAGTCTTCGCCTCCAGGGCGAGGCCGCGCTCACGCGGACCGAAGTGGAGGGCTCCGCGACGCTGGCGAACGTGGAGTTGGATGTCCGCCAGGTGCGGCTTGCGATGGCAGGATCCCGCGTGCGGAATCTTCCGGAAAGTCGCGGACTGCGGCGTCCGCCATCACGGCCCGGCGACCGGCTGGCCTGTGGAGGGCCGGGACCGGGCGGTGTGTTATTTCATGATCACGCCGCAGGCGATGCGGGGGCCGGCAGCCCCAGCCGGGTCGGTAATGTAGTCGTCGGGTCCCTCGTGGATCACGATTGCCGCACCGTCATCGTCAAACAGAACCGCATCCAGCATCAGGTGAGCATTGAGCACCTCAATCTCGAGTGCGCCGGACTCCGGTACATGAATGTTGGGCATGTCACCGACATGCATGCCGTCTTCGGCATAGATGCCGTGCTTTTTGCCGCCGGGATTGAAATGTCCGCCCGCCGACTTGAATGGCGGCTCGCATTTCCCGACCGTGTGCACATGGAACGCATGGGCACCCGGCGGTATCCCTGTCAACTTCGCGTGCAGCAGCGTGCCTTGGGGAGTCTGGCTGAGCACAACCTCGCCGACGGACCCGCCCTGTGCATTCACCATGGCGGCCCGGGCCTGCTCAGCCGCCCCGGCTGTCTGGATAGCAGCCACGGCAAGTGCGGCGCCTGTCAGCAGCCTGAAGAAGTTCTTGGTATTCATCTGGTACCTCCTATTGTCAGGCAACAAATTCTATCCCCGGAAAAACGGGAACGCCAGCACGTCCGGCCCGTCGATCCGTGCGAACGGCCTGGGTACGTTCCCGGTTTTCCGGGTTGATGCACTGCTGCCGCCGGAACGGGGCGCTGGCTTGCCATGCTGACTGTTCCCTCCTCCAAGCCCGGTTCGCAAGCGTCCGATCCGGGGCCGAACAGGGCCTGAAAATTCCCCCGGAATTCTTTTGCAAGGGCTCCGGCTTCGCGTTACAGTACGCCGTCCTGAAATCCATCCAGCCGTTTCCTGACATGAAAGTTGCCTTCATCGGTCTTGGCGTCATGGGGTATCCCATGGCCGGTCACCTCGCCGCAAACGGTCACGAGGTCTGCGTCTACAACCGCACCACCTCGAGGGCGGAAAAGTGGCTTGGACTGCACCGGGGAACCATGGAGAAGACCCCGGCCATGGCGGCCTCGGAGGCGGACGTCGTGTTTTCCTGCGTGGGCAACGATGACGATGTGCGCAGCGTGACCACGGGGCCTGACGGCGCCTTCGGCGCCATGCGGCGCGGAACCGTGTTCGTCGACCACACCACCGCTTCGGCCAACGTGGCGCGAGAACTCTCTGCCGCCGCCAAGCAGCGTGGCTTCGACTTCCTCGACGCCCCGGTGTCCGGCGGCCAGGCCGGTGCAGAAAACGGCGTGCTCACCGTGATGGTCGGCGGCGAGGAAGCGGTCTTCGAACGCGCCAAGCCCCTGATCGATTGCTACGCCCGGGCGGCGATGCTGATGGGGCCGGCCGGCGCGGGACAGCTCACCAAGATGGTCAACCAGATCTGCATCGCCGGGCTGGTGCAGGGCCTGTCCGAGGGGCTGGCCTTTGCCGTCAACGCGGACCTCGACGGGATGAAGGTGTTCGACGTGATCTCCAAGGGTGCCGCCGGTTCCTGGCAGATGGAGAACCGCCATGAGACCATGCTGAAGGACGAGTTCGAATTCGGCTTCGCGGTGGACTGGATGCGCAAGGACCTCGGTCTCTGCATGGATGAGGCGAAGCGGAACGGTTCAGAGTTGCCCGTCACGGAGATCGTCGATGGCTACTATGCCGAGGTCCAAGCCGCCGACGGGAACCGGTTCGACACCTCGAGCCTGGTGACCCGGCTCTATCGCAAGGACCTGACCGGCTGACGAAAATTCCGCCTGTCCACCCGTATTCCCGGAATTTGACTGGCTGCGTCATCAGGGATTAACTCCAGCGCACAGATGTCCATGTGTACATACACTGACAAGTACCGGTGATCCGCTGGAATCTCTCAATCCCGGAGGAAACAGACCGTATGGTACGCACGTTCCTTGCCCGCAACGGCGGAAGGAAGGGAGACCTTTCAAAATTCGTCAATGCCGCCGTGCGAAGGAGTGTGCTGGAACTCACTGTCCGCCAGGTCAAGGAACGCAACGCCGAATTCGATCAACAGGAACTACTCGACATGATCGATCAGGAAGTCAGTGCGGTACGTGCGGGTCGTCCTTGATACCAACATCCTGATCAGCGCCTCATCTCCAAGGGCTCCCCGCCCGACAGGTTGTATCAGGCATGGCTGCGTGGTGGGGTCGAACTTGTTACATCCAAGACACAGATTCGGGACAGGAAAGGCATGCTTGACCTCCAGAGTATTGAGGCAATTCCCATCATGACTGCCCAGGACGCCCTGGAACTCGTGACAGGGAGCCCCGACAGCATGACCTGAGGACAAGAGATAACAGAAACGCCCGCATGAGCGGGCGTTCGCGGTGCCTTCGATGGGCCGGGTCTATCTGCGCAGCCTGCGCAGCTTCTCGATGGAGCGGATCTGGGCGATGGCGCTCGCTAACTCGGCCTGGGCCTGGGCGTAGTCCATCTCCGCAGCGGCTTCCGCCAGCTTCTCCTCGGCTTGCCTCTTGGCCTCCAGTGCGGAGGCCTCGTCGAGGTCATGGCCGCGCACGGCCGTGTCCGACAGCACGGTCACGACATGCGGCTGGACCTCCAGCACTCCGCCAGAGACGAAGATGAACTCCTCCTCGCCATCCTCCCGGATAACCCGCACGTCACCCGGATTGAGCTTGGTGATGAGGGGCGTGTGGCCGGGCGCGATTCCAAGTTCTCCGATCTCCCCCGGAGCGAACACCATGGTGCCGGCACCGGACCAGATTTCCTGCTCCGCGCTGACGATTTCTACCTGGATGGTTGCTGCCATGATGGATTCTCCCGGTCAGTGGGTTGACGGCCCGCCTCAGTTGAGGGTCTTGGCCTTTTCCACCGCCTCCTCGATGCCGCCGACCATGTAGAAGGCCTGCTCGGGCAGGTGGTCGTAGTCGCCGTTGACGATGCCCTGGAATCCCTTGATGGTGTCCTTCAGGGTGACGTACTTGCCCTCGCTTCCGGTGAAGGACTGGGCCACGGTGAACGGCTGAGACAGGAAGCGCTGGATCCGGCGGGCGCGGTTCACCGCCTGCTTGTCCTCTTCGGACAGTTCGTCCATGCCGAGGATGGCGATGATGTCCTGCAGTTCCTTGTAGCGCTGCAGGATGCCCTGTACCGAGCGCGCGGTCTGGTAGTGCTCATCGCCGATGACCAGCGGGTCAAGCTGGCGCGACGTGGAGTCGAGCGGGTCCACGGCGGGGTAGATGCCGAGTTCGGCGATCTGCCGCGACAGCACCAGGGTGGCGTCAAGGTGCGCGAAGGTGGTCGCCGGGGACGGATCGGTGAGGTCGTCCGCCGGAACGTAGACCGCCTGGAAGGAGGTGATGGAGCCGTTCCGGGTGGAGGTGATCCGTTCCTGCAGCACGCCCATCTCGTCCGCCAGGGTCGGCTGGTAGCCCACCGCCGACGGCATTCGGCCGAGCAGGGCGGATACCTCGGTGCCGGCCAGGGTGTAGCGGTAGATGTTGTCGATGAACATGAGGACATCGCGACCCTCGTCACGGAAGTACTCCGCCATGGTCAGTCCGGTGAGCGCCACCCGCAGGCGGTTGCCGGGAGGCTCGTTCATCTGGCCGTACACCATGGCCACCTTGGACTCGGTGAAGTTCTCGACGTTGACAACGCCGGCCTCCTGCATCTCGTGGTAGAAGTCGTTGCCCTCGCGGGTCCGCTCGCCCACGCCGGCGAACACGGACAGACCGGAGTGCGCTGTGGCGATGTTGTTGATGAGCTCCAACAGGGTCACGGTCTTGCCCACGCCCGCGCCGCCGAACAGGCCGATCTTGCCGCCCTTGGCGATGGGCATGATGAGGTCGATCACCTTGATGCCGGTCTCCAACAGTTCGACGCTGGCGGCCTGGTCCTCGTAGGACGGCGCCGGGCGGTGGATCGGCCAGCGCTCCTCCGTGGTCACGGGGCCGGCTTCGTCCACCGGGTTGCCGAGAACGTCCATGATGCGGCCGAGGGTGCCGTGACCGACGGGCACCGCGATGGGTTCGCCGGTGTTGGTGACGCTGACGCCGCGCTTGAGACCGTCGGAGGAGCCCATGGAGATGCAGCGGACGATGCCGTCGCCCATCTGCTGCTGCACTTCCAGGGTCAGCCCGTCGTCGTCCACGACCAGGGCGTCGTAGACCTTGGGCACGGAATCGCGCGGGAACTGAACGTCCACGACCGCGCCGATAATCGTTACGATATTTCCAGAACTCATGGTTCGAAAAGCCTCTCTCAAATAGTCAACTGGTTCATCGGGACACGCCGACCGTCACACCGCCGCCGCGCCGCCCACGATCTCCGAAAGTTCCTGGGTGATGGCTGCCTGGCGGGCCTTGTTGTAGACCAGCCTGAGCTCATCGATCAGTTTGCCGGCATTGTCCGTTGCGGCCTTCATCGCCACCATTCTCGCCGCCTGCTCGCAGGCGTTGTTGTCCGCCACCGCCTGGTAGACCAGGGACTCGATGTACCGGTCCATCAGGGTATCCACCACCGGCTTGGCTTCGGGCTCGTAGATATAGTCCCAGTGGTGCTGGGTCTCCTCGTCACGGCTCGGAACGATGGGGATCAGCTGCTCGATGGTGGGCCGCTGGATCATGGTGTTGACGAAATCGTTGTACACCACGAAAAGGCGGTCGATATCGCCCCCGATGTATCCGTCCATCATGACCTTCAGCGCGCCGATCAGCTTCTCGACATGGGGACTGTCGCCGAGGTCCGTCACCTCGCTCACCACGTTGGCGCCGTGGCGCTTGAAGAATGCGCTGGCCTTCTTGCCGATCACGCAGACGCTGATCTCGACGCCCTGGCCGCTCTTCTCGCCCATGTCGGCAACCACCTTGCGGAACAGGTTGCTGTTGAGTCCGCCGCAAAGCCCGCGGTCGCTGGACACGACGATGTAGCCGGCATGCCGGACCTCGTCCCGGGCCTCCAGGTAGGGGTGGTGGTACTCGGTGTTGGCGCTGGCGGCATGGGCCACCACGTCGCGTATCCGGGTAGCGTAGGGCCGCGCCTTGTGCATGCGCTCCTGGGCACGCCGCATCTTGCTCGCCGCGACCATCTCCATGGCCTTGGTGATCTTGCGGGTGTTGCCGATGCTCTTGATCTGGTTGCGAATTTCTTTGGCGCCTGCCATCGGTCGGTCCTCCTGTCTGCTGCTCCGGCTACCAGCTGCCGTTCTGCTTGAAGTCCTCGACCGCGGCCCTGAGTTTTTCGACGGCCTCGTCGTTGTACTCGGGATCCGCGTTGATGCCGTCGAGCATCTCGCCGTGATTGGACTTGACGTAGGCCTGCATGGCGGCCTCGCAGTCCACCACGCGGATGACCTCCACATCGTCGAAATAGCCCTCGTTCACCGCGTACAGGGAGAGCGCCATCTCGGCCACCGACATCGGATGGTACTGGGGCTGCTTCATCAGCTCCATGACCCGCTGGCCGCGCTCGAGCTGTCGCCGGGTCGCCTCGTCCAGGTCGGACGCGAACTGCGAGAACGCCGCCAGCTCCCGGTACTGGGCCAAGGCCAGACGAATGCCGCCGCCGAGCTTCTTGATGATGCCAGTCTGGGCGGCACCGCCCACCCGGGACACCGACAGGCCCGCGTTGATGGCGGGACGGATGCCGGCGTTGAACAGGTCGGATTCGAGGAAAATCTGGCCGTCGGTGATGGAGATCACGTTGGTGGGCACGAACGCGGACACGTCGCCGGCCTGGGTCTCGATGATCGGCAGCGCGGTCAGGGAACCGGTCCTGTCCTTGACCTCGCCGTCCGTCTGTCTCGCCACTTCCTCGGCATTGATCCGGGCGGCACGCTCGAGCAGGCGCGAGTGGAGGTAGAACACGTCACCCGGGTACGCCTCGCGGCCCGGCGGGCGGCGCAGCAGCAGGGAGATCTGGCGGTAGGCCCACGCCTGCTTGGTGAGGTCGTCGTAGATGATCAGCGCGTCCTCGCCCCTGTCGCGGAAGTATTCACCCATGGTGCAGCCCGAGTAGGGCGCGATGAACTGCTCCGCCGCCGAGTCGGACGCCGCCGCGGACACCACGATGGTGTGCTCCATGGCGTCGTGCTCCTCCAGCTTGCGGACCACGCCGGCGATGCTGGAGGCCTTCTGGCCCACCGCGACGTAGATGCACTTGATGCCGGTGCCCTTCTGGTTGATGATGGTGTCGATAGCCAGCGCCGTCTTTCCGGTCTGCCGGTCGCCGATGATCAGCTCGCGCTGCCCCCGGCCGATGGGCACCATGGAGTCGATGGACTTGAGCCCGGTCTGCACCGGCTGGGACACGGACTGGCGCGTGATCACCCCGGGCGCCACCTTCTCGATGGGCAGGTTGCCGGAATAGTCGATGACGCCCTTGCCGTCGATGGGACGTCCCAGGGCGTCCACCACCCGACCAAGCAGGCCTTCGCCGACGGGCACCTCGAGGATGCGGCCGGTGCACTTGACGGTGTCGCCCTCGGCCAGGTGCTTGTACTCACCCAGCACCACCGCGCCCACGGAATCCTGCTCCAGGTTGAGCGCGAGACCGAAGGTGTTGCCGGGGAACTCGAGCATTTCCCCCTGCATGGCCTCGGACAGGCCGTGGATCCGGGTGATGCCGTCCGTGAGCATCACGATGGTGCCCTCGGTCCGGGCCTCGGCGCCGGCCTCGAAGTTCTTGATGCGGTCCTTGATCAGTTCGCTGATCTCGGAGGGATTCAGTTGGATGGACATGGTCAGTTTTCCTCTTTTCGGGGGGTCCGGCCTAGTTGGCCACGGCCCCCACAAGTTGTTCGAGTTGCGCTTTCACGGAGCCGTCGATGACCCAGTCTCCGGCACGGATGACGGCGCCGCCGATGAGGCTCTCGTCGACCGAGAAGTTGAGCTTGACATGGCGGCCGAGCCTGCTCTGGAGCGCGTCCGAGAAGGCCGCCTGTTGGTCCTCGTCGATGGCGGCGGCGGTGATCATGTCCGCCTCCACCACCCTTTCCGCCTGCGCCCGCATCTCCGCGTACAGCGCTGCAATGGCGGGCAGGGCATTCACCCGGCCGTTCCGTACCAGCAGCCGGACCAGGTTCGCCCCGTCGGCGTCCAGCCGGTCGCCGGCGACATGGAGAATCAGGTCCACCTGGCGGTCGGCGCCGAAATCGGGATTCTTCAGCAGCTGGTCCATGGTGGGATCCGCCGCGATGGACGACAGGAAGTCGAGCCGGTCGCCCCAGGCGGCCAGGTCGCCGGCGTCCTCGGCCAGTTCGAACGCAGCCTGGGCGTAGGGTCGTGCCAGATTGCTGAGATCAGCCATCAGCGCCCGTCCTCAAAGCTTGGCCGCCAGCCGGTCCAGCAGGTCGGCATGGGCCCTGGAATCGATTTCGCGGTCGAGGATCTTGCGCGCGCCCTCCACCGCCAGTTCGCCCACCTGGCCCCGCAGGGCCTCGCGGGCCTTGTTGAGCTCGGTCTGGATGTCGTCCTGGGCGGAGGCGACGATCCGTTCGCCCTCGGTGCGGGCCCTGGACTTCGCCTCCTCCACCAGCTCCTGGCCGTGCTTTTCCGCCCTGCTGATGATCTCGGTGGCCCGGGTCTTGGCGTCAGCAACGACCTCCTCCGCCTTCTTCAGGCCGTCCTCCTCGGCCCTCTGGCCCTTCTCGGCGGCGGCAAGGCCGTCCGCGATGGTGGTCTTCCGTTCGTTGATCACGCCGATGATGGGCGTCCAGACGAACTTCTTGGTAAACCACACGAAGATGACGAAAAAGACCATCTGCCAGAGCAGAGTGACATTGATATTCATCTTGGATTACCTGTTGGTTTCATCGGTTGTCCGGCCTGGCGCGGCGGCCATGGACCGGCGGCGGGCAAGCAGGCCCTAGCCCGCGCCCGGTGCAACGACAAAAAGGACGTACATGGACACGCCGACAGCGATCATCGGCACCGCGTCCACAAGACCCATCACGATGAAGAAGTTGGTTCTGAGCATGGGGATCAGTTCGGGCTGGCGGGCGGCGCCTTCGATGAAGCGGCCGCCGAGCGCTCCGATACCGATCGCGGCGCCCAGTGCGCCGAGGCCCATCATCAAAGCGCCCGCGATGTAGACAAGTGCTGATTCCATCTTAATCTCCGGAAAGTAGAATGTTGGATTGCAGAGTTTCTTGGATTAGGTAAAAAGTTCGCTTCCCCGCCGTGCGGATCAGTGATGCGAATGGGCCATGTCCATGTACACGATGGTCAGCACCATGAAGATGAATGCCTGCAGGGTGATGACCAGGATATGGAACACGGCCCAGACGAACTGCAGCGCCCCGCCGGAAACGGACAGGATGACGCTTGAGCCGTACATCAGGGAAATCAGGATGAAGATCATTTCGCCGGCGTACAGGTTGCCGAACAGCCGGAGGGAATGCGATACCGGCTTGGCGACCAGGCCCACGATCTCGAGAAAGAAGTTGATGGGGATGAACAGGATCTTCATCACGATGTTCTTCGACTCGAACGGATGCATCGTGAGCTCCGCGGCGAAGCCGCCGGCGCCCTTCTTCTTGAAGCTGTAGAAGATCATCAGCGCGAACACGCTGAACGACATGCCGAAGGTCACGTTGGGGTCAGTGGTGGGCACCACCTTCTGGTAGTGGATGCCGGCCTTGTCCAGGAGCCACGGGATGAGGTCCACGGGCACCAGGTCCATCAGGTTCATGAGGAAGATCCAGCAAAAGACTGTCAGCGCCAGGGGCGCGATGTTGTCGTTCCTCGCGCTGAAGGTGGTGCGGACGTTGTCTTCGACGAAGCCGATGATCATCTCGACGAAGCCCTGGGTGGTGCCGGGCACCCCGGCGGTCATCCTTTTGGCGATGCGGGAGAAGAACCAGACGAACAGCGCCCCGAGGACGAAGGACCAGAAAAGGCTGTCGACATGGACGGCCCAGAACCCCATTTCGGCCACTTCGCCGGCGGATTGCGCGATCCCCCATGATCCGTCCGCCCTGGGTCCGAAAGTAAGATTGGTCAGGTGGTGGCGAATATATTCACCGGAGGTCAGTTCGCCAGCTGTTGCCATGATTCAGGTTGTCAATATTGTCACTGTTTCGCTCAGGCACGTCTCGCGGCCACCCAAATGAAAGCGAGATGCGAGACCAGGTAACCCGATACTATGTACACGGGCCCAAGTTCCAGGGCAACCATCCCCACCGCAAGGCCGCCTCCCACCACCAGCAGCTTGTTCAGCATGCCGAGGTAAACCGGCGCCATGGCGTAATGCGGAACCTTGAGCGCTGCCCGGCCGGACCGGGCGGCGCTTCGCTTGGCAATCAGGGTTCCCAGCATGCCGAGCAACACACCATACAGTCCGGCGAAGGCGTTTTCCGTGGCCTGCACGGCGCTGTCGGCATACCGCCCATGCGCCAGGATCAACAGGACAAGAAGAACCCCCAGGACCGCTTGCAGCACGAGAATGCGCCTGGCGTGATGTTCCAGACTGTGGTGATCCGTGCTCGACACCAGGCCGGTCCCCGCTTTTGAGGCGCGGGATTATAATGACTCGCCCTGAAGGGGTCAACCAAAGCCGGATGTTCCTGTTGTCCGAAAACGACCTGTATAACGCCTTGAATTCAAAACATTAATCAGGGCGTCAACCGCCGCCGCAAAAGGCCGCTCCAACCATGGTCTCATGCCGCCTGCCGGGGCCGGCGGTATCAGCGGATGCGCTTGAGAATTCCGTCCAGTTCATCCAGGGAGTGGTAGTGGATGACCAGCCTGCCCTTCCGGCCGCCGTGGCGAATCTCCACCTTGGCCTGGATACGCCCCGACAGTTCGTCTTCCAGCCGGCGGATGTCGTTGGCCGAACCGTCCTCCCCAGGATCCGGCGCCCGGCGGATCAGGTTCATGCGCTTGACCATGTGTTCCGTGGCACGGACCGACAACCCGCCCTTGACCACCTTGCGCGCTCCTTCCAGCTGGCGTTCCTCCGGCAGCCCGAGCAGCGCCCTGGCATGTCCCATTTCCAGTTCGCCGCTTTCCACCAGCCGCTGCACCGCGGGCGTCAGGTTCAGGAGGCGCAGGGTGTTGGTCACCGCCGCGCGGGAGCGGCCCACCGAATCCGCCACCTCCTCGTGGGTGAGTCCGAACTCCTCCAGCAGACGCTGGAACCCCATGGCCTGCTCGATGGCGTTGAGATCCTGGCGCTGGATGTTCTCGATCAGGGCCACCGCCATGGCGGCCTCGTCACTGACCTCCCGCACCACTGCGGGGACGGTGGCAAGGCCGGCCCGCTGGGCACCGCGCCAGCGGCGCTCGCCGGCGACGATCTCGTAGCTGTCGACCCCGAGCCGCCGCACCAGCAGCGGCTGGATGACGCCCTGGGAACGGATCGAGTCCGCCAGTTCCTCCAGTGTCTCCTCGTCCATGTTCCGCCTGGGCTGATAGCGGCCGCGCTGGAGGAGTTCGACGGGAAGCTCCAGCAGGCCGGTGGCAGTGGCAGGATCCGGTACGGCCGCGTCCGGCGATTCCGCCGGCACCGGTGCGGTGGTCTGCCGCACGTCACCCAGCAGGGCGCCCAGGCCCTTGCCCAGTCTGGATTTTTTCTTCTTGGTCATGCTACGTGAGACCGTTCGGTATGCCTCTCATGGTCAGATCGTCTTCATCTGAACCCGGTCGATGCGCCGCAGCGGACCGGAGAACAGCTAGCCGGACACATGATGGTACCGGTGCATTATGTCGGAAACACCGGGCCGCAGGGAAGTCACTTGGGCGGGATATCCGGCATCAACGGAAACGGAGCATACGGTCGGGCTCAGGATGACTTCGCGGTTCTGAATCGGAAAGTCCGGCTCGGGGGGTTCGGGGTTGCATACCTCTCAGGAAGCCCGGCGGAGCACCTCGCAGGCCAGCGCCAGGTAGGCCTGGCTGCCCGCACAGTTCCGGTCATACTCTATCACCGGCCTGCCGTAGCCGGGGGCTTCCGCCAGGCGCACGTTCCGGGGGATGATGGTGCGAAACAGGGTGTCCTCGAAATGCTCGCTCAACTGCTCGGAAACCTCCCAGGCAAGGCTGTTGCGGCGGTCATACATGGTTCGCACGAGGCCCAGAATCCTGAGTTCAGGGTTCAGCCCCCGGCGCACCAGGTCCACGGTTTCCATCAGGCTGGCCAGCCCCTCCAGGGCGTAGTATTCGCACTGTACCGGGATCAGCACCTCCCGTGCCGCCACGAGCGCGTTGATCGTCAGGACGTTGATGGACGGCGGACAGTCCATCACCACCATGTCGAAGCGCCCCTCCAGCGAACCGATGGCGTCCCGCAGGCGGTAATCCCGCCGCTCAAGGTCCTGGAGCTCCACCTGGGCGCCGGCGAGGTCGGGGTTGGAGGGCAGCAGCTCATAACCGGCCCCGGTGGGCACGATCGCATCGGCAATGTCCGCCTCGCCCAGAAGCACCTCGTAGGTGCCCGCCTCCAGGTCCCGCATGGACACGCCGCTGCCCGCCGTGGAGTTCCCCTGGGGATCGATGTCCACCAGCAGGACCCGGTTCGAGGCGCGGACAAGGCAGGCGGCCAGGTTGATGGCGGTGGTGGTCTTGCCGACGCCGCCCTTCTGGTTGGCAATGGCGAGTATTCGGGTCATGGCACTGTCAGGGAGCCTCGGGGCACAGCCTCCGTCCGGTCGATGCTCAGTCAAACCGCACCCGGACCACGTGGCGCTCGGCATCGAGAAAGGGCACCACAACCGGATCCACCGTGATGTCCCGGTGTCCCCGGGCCGGCAGCGCCCGGACCTCGTCCGGGGCCGACCTGCCTTTCATGGCCAGGAGCCTGGTTCCCGGCTCCTGCAGATGCGCTGTCAGGGTCAGAATCTCTTCAAGGGAGGCGAATGCGCGGCAGACAAGCGTATCAAACTTTTCGTCCGGCCGGTAATCCTCCACCCGGGCCTTTACCACTGCAACATTCCCGAACCCGAGGGTCGCGGCCGCGTGGCGCAGGAACTCCACCCGCTTGCCGCGGCTGTCCAGGAGCGTGAACTGCACCTGCGGCAATGCGATCGCCAGGGGGATGCCGGGAAAACCCCCGCCGCTGCCGATATCCAGCACCCGGCCGCCCCGGACCCAGGGCGCAATGGCCAGGGAATCCAGGAGGTGCTGCACCACCACCCCGGCGGGGTCGGTGATGGCGGTCAGGTTCAGCCGGCGGTTCCAGTGCTGCAGAAGCCCGGCGTGGCGCATCAGGGTGGCCTCGCTCTCCGGTGACATCCGGAGCCCCAGTGCCGCCACGCCACGATGCAGCAGAGCGGCAGGCTCCCCGCCCGGTCTACCGCAACCTTCTGGCCCTGTGTTAGAGTGATTCGAAGGCACGGCAGGATTATACCCGCCGCCCCGGTCCGGCAGCCGCCCTGCCTGAATGTCTCGACTATCCACCCGACCAGTTACGACGTGGTTTCCCGAAGGTCTTCCGCAAAGTCAGCGGGCCCCAGCCTGGCCGAACGCGCCGACAGTCACCGGATCTATCAACTCGCGGTCCAGTCCCCCGAGGCCGATATTGGCCTGATGCAGCACTTCTACCGCAGCCGGCGGCGGCGGAAGGCCTGGCGCCTCAGGGAGGACTTCTGCGGCACGGCCCTGACCCTGGCCCACTGGGTGGACCAGGGTGCCCGTTACAGCGGCGAGGGTTTCGACATCGATCCCGATCCCCTGGAATGGGGTCGGCGGCACAACATCGAGCCGCTGGGCACCGGGGCCGAGCGGGCGATACTGCACCTGGCCGATGCCCGGGAGCCAAGCACGCGCTCGCCGGATATCCGCTGTGCATTCAATTTTTCCTACTGGGTATTCCGCCGCGGCGACGAAATGCTGGACTACTTCCGGCAGGCCCACGGAGACCTCGCCGACGGCGGCATGCTGGTCATCGATGTGACCGGCGGCACCGAGAGCCTTTCCGAGGAGTCGTACGTGTCCAAGTCGGAGGGGTTCGAGATGGTCTGGCAGCAGGAGAATTTCTCCCCGGTGGACCACAGCGCCGAACTGACGCTCCGGTTCCGATTCAGGGATGGCTCCGAAATCGATCCGCCGTACCGGTACAACTGGCGGGTCTGGAGCATACCGGAACTGCTGGAGTTGTTGTCGGCAGCCGGATTCTGCGACATCGACATCTGGTGGCAGGACGATGGCGCGGGAGAATACGGTTACCGCAGGACCCGCAAGGGGGAAAACGCCACCTGCTGGGTTGCCTGCCTCGCCGCGTTCAAGTAAGCACCACAGCCGCAAGGACAGAGCGGTCCTCCAGGAAGGTGAGATTGAACTCCCCGCGGACGTTGTCGAGCCGATGCATCAGGAACACCCCCCGGCCCATCCACTGCCTGATCAAACGTTCATGTTCGCGGCCGTGAACACCCCGCCCGATGTAACTGACTGAGG
>VYFG01000006.1 GCA_009842505.1 Gammaproteobacteria bacterium | reverse complement strand
CTATCTAATACGAGAAATTGCCCCAGGGAGCCCCCGGGGGTAACGTTGGTTCCACCTTGACTCCATCCAACCCGATACAAGGGAGGAACCTGATGAATGCCCCTGACCGACGAACCCTGTTCCGCTGGCTGGCCGGTTTCGGCGGCGCCCTCGCTGCCATGCGGGCATCCGCCCACCATACCGATTCCCATTTCGATGATGATTCCATCCATCACATCGTCTACCAGTGCAACAAGGCGGACAACGACTACTTCGGCAGCATCCTGTTTTCCGCGGGAGAGATCCTGCGCAAGTACAGCGACGATGCGGAGATCGTGGTCTCCTGCTTCGGCCCGGGTCTGCACCTGCTCGGCAGGAATCCCGGCTTCCCGGTTGCGCCCGAGCACCAGGATCGGGCAAGTTCCCTCGCCGCCTACGGGGTCGCCTTCCATGCCTGCGGCAACACCATGACATCCCTGGGCTGGGGCGAGGAGGACCTGCTGCCGTTCTCCAAGATCGTGACCATCGGCGCGGACGACATCATGCTGCTGCAGGAAAAGGGGTTCGCCTACCTGGCCTGGTGAGCGATCCGGGAACTCCCCGGGCAAGCCGGCACCGGGGCGCCGGTCCGGTCAGGCGGTTAGGCTGGGTCCGGCAAGGGCCTGCGCCCGGCCCTCGGGAGTGTCCTCGTACTGGCGGAAGTTGCTGATGAAGAGTTCGGCCAGCTTCCTCGCCTTGGCTTCCCACTCAAGCGGGTCGGCATAGGTTTCCCGGGGGTCGAGGATTCCACTGTCCACGCCGGGCAGCGCGGCCGGCACCGCTAGATTGAACCAGGGGATGGTCTTCCTTTTCGTGTTTTCGATGGAACCGTCCAGGATGGCGCCGATGATGCGGCGCGTGTCCCGGATGGAAATACGGTTGCCGCTGCCGTTCCAGCCGGTGTTCACCAGATAGGCCTTCGCTCCGTTGGCCTGCATGCGCCTCACCAGCACTTCCGCGTACCTCGTCGGGTGCAGGCTGAGAAAGGCGGCGCCGAAACAGGCGGAAAAGGTGGGCGTGGGCTCATTGATGCCGCGCTCGGTACCCGCCAGCTTGGCAGTGAAGCCGGAGAGAAAATGGTACCGGGTCTGCTCCGGGGTCAGGATGGACACCGGTGGCAGCACGCCGAACGCATCCGCGGAAAGGAAGATCACCTTCTTCGCATGGGGCCCCCTGGATACCGGACTGACAATGTTGTCGATGTGGTGGATCGGATAGGACACCCGGGCGTTCTCAGTCTTGGATCCATCGTCATAATCGACGCTACCGTCACCCCGCACCACCACGTTCTCAAGCAATGCATCGCGGCGGATCGCGCCGTAGATGTCCGGCTCCGCCTCCTGGCTGAGGCGGATCGTCTTGGCGTAGCAGCCGCCCTCGAAATTGAAAATGCCGTCGTCATCCCAGCCATGCTCGTCGTCGCCGATGAGCTTGCGCGCAGGATCTGTCGACAGGGTGGTCTTGCCGGTGCCCGACAGGCCAAAGAAAATGGCGGTGCCGCCGTCCTCGCCGATGTTGGCGGAGCAATGCATGGAGGCAACGCCCCGGAGCGGCAACAGGAAGTTCATCATGGAGAACATCCCCTTCTTCATCTCTCCGCCATACCAGCTGCCGCCGATGAGCTGCATCCTCTCCGTCAGGTTGAAGGCGATGAAGTTCTCGGAATTGAGCCCCATGTCCCGCCAGTCCGGATTGGTGGTCTTGGAGCCGTTCAGCACGGTGAAGTCCGGCTCGAAATGCGCCAGTTCCTCCTCACTGGGGCGGATGAACATGTTCTTGACAAAATGGGCCTGCCAGGCCACTTCCATGACGAAACGGACCGCCAGCCGGGTATCCGGGTTGGCTCCGCAGAAGGCATCCACCACGAAAAGGCGCTTTCCCGAAAGCTGGTCGACGACGCATTTCTTGAGTTTTTCCCAGTCTTCCGGGCTGAGGGGCTTGTTGTCGTTCCTGCCCTGATCCGCCCACCAGAACACGTCCCGGGTGCTTTCGTCCCGGACAATGTACTTGTCCTTGGGGGAACGGCCGGTGAAGACGCCGGTATCCACCGCCACCGCACCACTTTCCGTTACGACACCCTGTTCGAAACCGTTCAGGCCGGGCCTGGTCTCCTCCGTGTACAGAAGATCATAGGAGGGATTGTAGACGATTTCCTCCACCCCGGAGATCCCGTAAGGAGAGAGGTCGATGCCTGAATTCATCAGCATGTCTGGAGTTTTTTATGAAAACAATAAGCAAAGATTTATGGGAAAGTGTATTCTTATTGCTGACCGAGAGACAAGCCGGACATTCGGACCATGATCCGGCAGGCCGACCCGGGCGAATCGATGCACAGCAGGGTGGACCGGGATTGGTTTTTCCGGGCCCGAATTCGGAAGGGACTACCATCACTGCAATGAAGGCGAATCGCTTGGGTAATTCAGGCCGTTACCGGACCGAGAGAATTCCATGGACGTCCTGACTACGAACGATTGAGCACGCCCGGTTCCTCCTGCATGCCGGCGCACTTCTGGCGGAACTCAGGGTTCAGCCACCCGGATGCGCGCATCATTGGCAGATACGATGAACTGACGGTCGAAGGTCAGCATTTCCTTGCACTGTGAGGCAGCGCCAAGATGCAGCGCATCGGCAAAATCCATTTCCTGCCCTGTCCGGTCAAGGGCTTCTGCGATGAGGTCGGGTTTATCCACCGAGATTCCCGGCAACCCCAGGAAGGCACGCAAGGCAGTTACGACTTCCGCACGGGCAAATCCATAGACACCGCGCAACACCCACTCGCTTTCGAGCAGGACCGTTGTGCTGATGAAAATATCTCCTGCGTCGACAACCGCCCTCGCCCGCGCGGCCTGCCCCGGATCATCGCCCGTCAGGAATCTGACGACGACATTGGTATCAATCGCCCGCATGGCGCCGCCTTGCTTCTTTCAGGACGCCTGCATCCATATCAGCCGGGGATTTGGGTGTACCGACAAAAGACAGGCACCCGAAAACGTCCCTGGCCCGGGTCTCTGCAAAGGCCTGTACAGGTTTCAGCAGCACCCCATCGGGGGTTTTCTCAACAGACAGCCGTGTGCCCGCCTGCCAGCGCAGGGACCGGCGAATCTCATGGGGCAATACCACTTGCCCCCTGGTAGAGACAGTAGTAGTGAGCTGATCAGAATCAGTCATCGTGGACTCTCCTGGTAAGACATCAGTAAGATAACTGATGCGACGTCCTTGGGCAACAGGGAAACATGGTGTTCGTTCAGCATAATTTTGTCCCCTTTCTCCAGATTTGTCTCTCCGCAAACCTTCCGATTGCGCTCCACAGCTCCTCTGAACTCCACGATCCGGGGGTAGCACATGAATCCATATAGATTGATCATTGCCCAAATTCCTTCCTGACGGTACATTCCGCATTCCCCGTATTTTCTCCCGACCCGAGAGGAAACCATGACCGAATGCCCTGTTTGCGGAGCCGAACTCCAACTGTCGGACGATCTGGTGATCGGTGAATTGCTCGAATGCGCGGATTGCGGCGCTGAACTCGAGGTGACCGGACTTGCCCCCGTCACCGTGGAAGAGGCCCCGGAGGCGGAAGAGGACTGGGGCGAGTAAACGGGCCCAGAAGGATTTTGCCATGCCAGCCCCCCGCGTCGGCTTTCTCCATTCTCTTGTCCGCAAGGAAGAGAAACTCCTCCTGACCGAATTCGGCAAGCGGCCGAACGTCGAGCTGGTGATGCTCGACGACCGAAGACTGGCTTTCGATCTTGACACCGGTCCCGACGTGGACGTGGTGGTGGAGCGCTGCATCAACCATTCCCGGGCGCTCCATGCCCTTCGGCTGTTCCAAAGCCTCGGCATCCCCTGCATCAACACCTACCAGGTGTCCCTGACCTGCGGCGACAAGATTCTCACCGCCGTGGCCCTCAGGGACCACGACGTGCCCCAGCCCGACCTCCGGGTAGCCTTCACCGAGGAATCCGCCCTTGAGGCCATCGAGGAGATGGGTTACCCGGTGGTACTGAAACCCGCTGTGGGTTCCTGGGGCCGGCTACTGTCCAAGATCAACGACCGCGACGCTGCAGAGACCGTGCTTGAGCACAAGACCGTGCTCGGCAGCTATCACCACTCCATCTTCTTCATCCAGAAATACATCGCCAAGAAGGGCCGCGACATCCGGGCCTTCGTGGTGGGCGACGAATGCATCGCCGCCATCTACCGGAGTTCGGAACACTGGATTACCAACACCGCCCGCGGCGCCATTGCCAGCAACTGCCCGGTGACGCCGGAACTGGGGGCACTCTGTGTCGCCGCCGCGGACGCGGTGGGAGGCGGCGTGCTGGCCATTGACCTGCTGGAGAGCGAGGACGGCCTGCTGGTGAACGAGGTGAACTACACCATGGAATTCCGCAACAGCATCGACACCACCGGCGTGAACATTCCGGACAAGGTGATCGGCCATGTGCTGGACCAGGCGAGGAGCGGCACGTGAGCGTGAACGTCTCCATTGCCGGCGGCAGCGGTTACGGCGGCGGCGAACTGCTCCGGCTGCTGCTGGGACATCCCGGCGTGACCGTCGCCCAGGTCACCTCCGAACGATTCGCCGGCAAGCCGGTGACCCGCGTACATCCCAATCTGCGCGGGAGCACCCGGCTCAGGTTCTGCGCCATCGACGATCTCGAGCCCTGCGACTTCCTGTTTCTCTCCCTGCCCCATGGCCATGCCATGGAGCGCCTGGACCGGTTCCGGAGCATGGCGCCCGGACTGATCGACCTGTCCGGAGACTTCCGGCTCGACGACCCCGCCGCCTTCGAGGCCTGGTACGGCAAGGTCCATGCACGGCCGGAGGCGCTGGGCACATTCGTCTACGGCATCCCGGAAGTGAACCGGGACCGCATCCGCGGCGCCGGTCTGGTCACCGGCGCCGGTTGCAATGCCACCGTCACCATCCTCGGCCTGCTGCCGCTCTACCGCGCAGGCGTGGTCGAGCAGGCCGTCGTGGAAGTCAAGGCCGGGTCCAGCGAGGGCGGCAACACCGCGTCGGACGCCAGCCACCACCCCGAACGCGCAGGCGCGGTTCGCTCCTACAAACCCACCGGTCACCGCCATGTGGCGGAGATGCTGATGGTTCTCGGGCAGGACGCCGCGGTCTCCTTTTCCGCCACCTCCATCGGGATGGTGCGCGGCATCCTCGCCACCTGCCACGTCTTCCTCTCCGAGGACCTGGACGAGAAGGCGGTGTGGAAACTGTACCGCGAAGCCTACGGCGAAGAACGGTTCATTCGCATCGTCAAGGAGCGCACCGGCATCTACCGCTATCCCGAACCCAAGCTCCTCGCCGGCACCAATTTCTGCGACATCGGTTTCGAACGCGACCCGCACAGCAACCGTCTCGTGGTCCTGAGCGCCATCGACAACTTGATGAAAGGTGCCGCAGGCCAGGCCCTGCAGTCGTTCAACCTGATGCAGGGATTCGACGAGGATACCGGCCTCGGGTTTGCCGGGCTGCATCCGGTCTGACCGGAAACGCCCATGTGCCGCCTGCTCCTGGTGGAGAATTCCGCGGGAATCGACCCCAACCCCTTCCTTGCGCGTTTCCGCCAGGTCTGCAGGGACAGCCTGGAATACCAGGGTCACGGCTGGGGCTGCGCCTGGCTGGACGACGCACGCCGGTGGCAGATTTACCGCTCGATTGACCCGGTCTGGGACGACCCGAAAGCGGATTTTCCCGCGACCTCGGCCTTCCTGGCCCATGCCCGTAGCGCCTTCCGTGACGAGGGCATCGTCATCGAGAACAACATGCCGTTCAGCGACGGCCGGTCGGTGTTCCTGTTCAACGGCGAACTCCAGGGCGTCCGCGTCCGGTCCGAGGGCCGTATCGGCGCGGAGAAGATCTACAACTTCATCCGGCGGTTCGACAAGGGCGACCTTGCTACCGCGGTGCAAAAGGGCGTCGATATCATCGCCGGGAGAACCCGTTACATCCGGGCGATGAACTTCCTTCTCGCCACCCCCCAGGCCGTGCAGGTCTGCTCATGGTTCGGCGAATACCCGGAGTATTTCCAGATGCGCCGCACCCAGGATGGCACGACCGGGATCATCTGCTCGGATCCCCTGCCGGGTGCGGACCTCACCTGGGAAAAGGTTCCCAACCGGTGGTTGGGGACGGTTCCCCTAGTCCGGAATGCCGGGAATTGTTGAGAAACCTCCGCCGCTGTACATCCTGCCCGGTTACGGTGCGGCCCTGGCATGGGGCATTGCCCTGACCGAATTCGGCCCGCTATGATCGCCCCCGGGCCGGCTGGCGACCCGCCGTCCCGGATCCGTCTCCGGCAGCTTACCCATTTCCTTATCTGTTCGTGCTCATCATCAAAATCGGCGGCGGCGACGCCATCAACCTGACCGGCATCGCCGACGACCTGGCGGCCCTTGACCGTCCGTTCGTGATCGTCCACGGCGCCAACGCCCTGCGCGACCGCGTGGCGACCAGGATGGGCTACGAAAAGCAGGTGATCACCTCGGCGTCCGGCTACCAGAGCGTGTTTTCGGACGAGCCGGCGCTGGATGCCATCCTGATGGCCTACAGCGGCCTGCGCAACAAGCGCCTGGTGGAACTGTGCCAGCAACGCGGCATCAACGCGGTGGGGCTTACCGGCCTTGACGGCCGGGTTATCCAGGGGGAGCGCAACCGCGGCATCCGCGTGGTGGAGGGCGGAAAGAGGATGCTGAAACGAGACCTCTCCGGGAAGCCGAGATCCGTCAATGCCCCTCTGCTCCACCTGCTGCTCGACAACGGCTATACGCCGGTGCTCACCATCCCCATCGCCGATGCGGATGGCCACGCCATCAACTCGGAAAATGACGATATCGTCCTTCGCCTCCAGCAGGCCCTGGATGCCAATACCGTGCTCCAGCTCATCGAGGCGCCGGGGTTCATGAACGACATGGACGATCCCGGTTCTTTGGAGCGGACGCTCTCCCGGGGCGAGCTGGCAGAGCGCGAGGCCCGGGTGGAGGGCCGGATGAAGCGCAAGATGCATGCACTCAACCGGCTCGCCGGCGGCACCGTGCGTGAAATCATCATCGCCGACGGGCGCACCGCGCACCCGGTGGCGGATGCCCTGGCAGGGGGAGGAACCTGGATCCGGTGAGCACCCCGAGGGACACTGAAAGCCGATACGGTTTCGAGGTTTACCCTAAACGGGACCTGGTCATCGTCCGCGGCGAGGGCGCCACCCTGTGGGACGACCGGGGCCGCGCCTACATCGACTGCACCGCCGGCATCGGCGTGGCCAACGTGGGCCACAGCAACCCCGAGGTGGTCGCCGCCGTCGAGCGGCAGGCCCGGGAACTGATCACCTGCCCCGGCATCTTCTACAACGACGTGCGCGCCAGGGCCATGGAGAAGCTGGCCGGGGTCGCCCCGGACGGGCTCACGCGGGCGTTTCTGTCCAATTCCGGCACGGAGGCCATGGAGGCCGCGATCAAGTTCGCACGCCTGACCACCGGCAGGAACGGATTCGTCAGCGCCATGCGGGGATTCCATGGCCGCACCCTGGGCGCCCTGAGCGCCACCTTCAGGTACCGCGACGAATTCGAGCCGCTGATTCAGGGCCACCGGTTCGTGCCCTTCAACAACCCCGCCAAACTCGAAGCCGCCGTCGATGACAGCATCGCGGGCGTGATACTGGAACCGGTCCAGGGGGAAGGCGGCGTGCGCCCGACGGACCCGGATTACCTGAAGGCGGCGCGGGCACTGTGCGACGACCGGGGGGCCCTGCTGATTCTTGACGAAATCCAGACCGGCTTCGGCCGCACCGGCCGCATGTTCGCCTGCCAGACCCACGGCGTCGCCCCGGACATCATGACCGTGGCCAAGGGCATTGCCGGCGGGGTGCCCATGGGCGCGACACTGGTGAGCGAACGCATCACCTCCGCCGCGGGCAAGCACGGCAGCACCTTCGGCGGCAATCCGCTGGCCTGCGCCGCCGCCATCGCGAGCATCGACTACATCATGGAACATGACCTGCCCGGGCGGGCCGCACGCCTCGGATCAGTGTTCGCCGACAGGTTCCGCCACCGGATGCCCGACACAGTGCGGGAATGCCGCCAGCTTGGCCTCATGATCGGCATCGAGCTCAAGACCAAGGCCAGGCCGTTCCTGGAGGCGCTGATGCGGGCAGGCGTTCTTGCACTGCCCGCCGGACCCACCGTGATCCGCCTGCTGCCGCCGCTGGTGATCGGGGAAGAAGACCTCGTGACCGCCTGCGACACGCTGATCGACGTCCTCGGCCAGGATCCGTCCGCCTGATCCGTCCCCGGTGGCTGCGTGGCGGCCCCTGCGGAAGCGCGCCCGGCAAGCCGGCCCGCCCTGTCCGCACCCTCTGCCGGTTACAATCCACTGGCAATCCCATGTTGCGAACCGGACGGCGATCCGGTTTCACAACGCCATGGAACCCGCACGCACGCCACGGCAGGAACCTGCATGACCATTCCCCATTGGCAATTGAACGCCCGGACCCTGGCCCGGGGAATCCGTGAAGGCGAATTCACCGCCGAGGCGGCCGTTACCTCGGTCCTGGAGCGTATCGATACCCGCAACCCGGCAATCAACGCCATCGTCGCCAGGTGCGATGACGAGGCCTTGGCCGCGGCGCGGAAAGCAGACGACATGGTGCGCCGGGGCGTCCCCCTCGGGCCGCTGCACGGGGTGCCGGTCACCATCAAGATCAACATCGACGTCCAGGGCCAGGCCACCACCAACGGCATGGCCGCGTACCGGAACCACATCGCCCCCGACCATTCGCCGGTGGTCCGCCACCTGCTGGACGCTGGGGCGATCATCGTGGGCCGCACCAACACGCCCGAGCTGTCCATGCGGGCAACCACCGACAGCCCACTGCACGGCCGGACGAGGAACCCATGGCATCCCGAAGCGTCCCCCGGCGGTTCCTCCGGGGGCGGGGGCGCGGCCGCCGCCGCCGGGTTCGGCCCCATCCACCACGGCAACGACATCGGCGGCTCGCTGCGCATCCCGTCCTTTGCCTGCGGCGTCGCCACGGTCAAGCCGACCCAGGGGCGGGTGCCCTCGTTCAATCCATCGACCGGCGGCGAGCGCGGCCTGCTGATGCAACTGGCGTCGGTGCAGGGCGTCATGTGCCGGGAAGTCGACGATGTCCGCCTCGGCCTGGAAGTCATCAGCCGGGAGGATCCCAGGGATCCCTGGTGGGTCCCTGCCCCGTTCACCGGTCCGAAAATCGGCGGGCCGATCGGGGTGGCGGTGACCCGGGAAAGCCACGGCTATCCGGTCCACCCGGAGATCCTCGCGGGAATCGACCGCGCCGCGGAAATGCTCGCCGACGCCGGCTATGACGTCCGCGAGGTGAAAACCCCTTCCATGGAACGGCCGGCGGAACTCTGGTTCGGGGCACTGTTCCACGAGGTGATCGCCATCCTCGGACCGCTGGCAAGGGAACATGGCAGCGACACCATCAACCGGATATTCGAATGGATGCAGTCCGTGGGGGAGCCGGTGGATTCCGTGGGCTACCGCGATGCCATCGCCGGGCGCAGTGCGCTCACCCGGGAATGGAGCGTCTTTCTGGCCGAACATCCACTGGTGCTGTCCCCGTTCCTGATGCGCGAGCTCTTTCCCTGGGATTACGATGCCCGCGGCGAGGCCGAACTGCACGACCTCTTCCGCGCGGCCATCTACAGCACCGGCATCAACTTCCTGGGGCTGCCCGCGGGCGTGGTGCCCATCGGCCTCATCGACGGCCTGCCCTGCGGCGTCCAGTTGATTGGCCGGCGGTTTCGCGAAGACCTGATCCTGGATGCCATGCAGGCGGTGGAGGACCGCACGGGGGTGCTGACCCGGCAACTCTGGGCCAGGGAGGTCTGAACGCCCGACGGTTCAGGCCGCAGCCAGCTCCTCGGCGATGATCGCGGCTATGGTGTCGCAGTCGCCGTCGGACAGGGCCAGCGGTATGCGCATGTCACAGGTGGTGAAGAGCGAGCCGCGGGTGTTCGGCAGGTCCTGGGGCCTGAGATATTCCCAGTGGTGATACTGGCTGGTATAGCCGACGGGTTCGTCGCGTCCGAACCACTTGATGGCCACGCCCCTGCCGGTGCAGCGGTCGACAAGGCCCCGGATCTGTTCTCCGGTGAGACCGTGGACGTGGAACTGGATGGAGCTTACCACGTATTCCTCCTGCTGCTGCCGCGGCGGCACGGCAACGCCGTCGATGGCATTCAGCCGGGATTCCAGCGCCGCGTAGATGCGGTTCCAGCACTCCCCCCTTGCCTGCATTTCCCTCAGCTGGGGACGCAGGATGCAGGCCACCAGGTTGGACATGCGCAGGCTGAAGTTCGGCGTTTGCATCTTCCACCGCTCGAACGCCGCACGGGGCGGTGCGCGGCGATGCTGTTCGTAGAGCATGTAGCTGCCGGAATAGAGTATCGCCCGGGCAGCGATATCCTCGTCGTCGGTCACCAGGATGCCGCCTTCGCCGGAATTGATGTGCTTGAAGGTCTGGGTGCTGAAACAGCCGACCCTGCCGAACCGGCCGGTAAAGCGGCCCTGCCATTTCGCCCCCATGGTGTGGGCGCAGTCCTCTATCAGCGCAAGGCCGAGTTCGTCGCACATCCCCGACACCCTGTACATGTCGGCGATGTGTCCGCGCATGTGGGTCAGCAGGAGCGTCTTCGCGCCGGTATCCCGGGCCTTCCTCTCAAGGTCGGCGAAACTGATCCGGTAATCCCCGTCCACCTCCACCAGGACCGCCTCGGCGCCGGAATGGTGAATCGCGCCGGGCACCGGCGCCAGGTTGAACGCGTTTACCAGCACCTTGTCCCCGGGATCGACACCCGATGCCATGAGGCCCAGGAAAATCGCCGAGCCGCCGGAATTCACGCCAACGGCGAACCGGCTGCCGACGTAATCCGCGAACTCCTCTTCCAGCAAGGCCGCATGGGGCTCGGTGTCCCCATACTCGCCATAGCGGTGCAGCCGGCCGGTCCGCATCAGTGCCACCGCCTGTTCGATGGCTTCCTCGGGTAACGGCCCGGGATCGCTGAGGTCGATCTCCAGGGCTGTTTTCTTCGGATTCAGCATTCTCTTGTCTTCTCCTGCATGTGGGCGGATTCGCCACCGCCGATATTACCACCGGTGAACAGCGCGTCCGAACGCCGCCGGGCGGCACGCCGGATTCTCGGCGGCCGGCCGGCTATTGCGATCCGGCATGCCCCGGGGCGCCGCCCCTAACCGCACCGGATCCCGGCGACACGCCCGTCCGGATCAAGGACGATATTCAGCCGATCCGGGCGGTGGTCCATGGTGATCCGGCTGCCCGAGCGATACACCCGCAGGGGGCCGGGCAGGGCACCGGTGTCAATTCCGTCAATCGGCTGCCCGACCAGTTCCCGGTGGCGCGAGACGTCACAGCCGTGTTCCCGGGCCCCGGCGGGTGCCGCCACGGCGTGCTGGCCGTTCCCGGCGCCATCCGGTGAGGTACAGCCGAGAAGCGCCCCCAGAATCGGGCCAAGGACCCAGCCAGGGTCCATCAGCCGCTCTCGCCGGTGCATCGTGCCGCCCGGTTTTCCGCGTTGACTGAAGGGGCGTTTCACGGTCCGGCCCGTGTCAGAATTCGGTGCGCCAGCCGGCCAGCAGACTGAAGGCTGGGCCCGTGGCTGCATGCCCGGGGTGGCGGGACGCCTCGGCCTCGACCTGCAGGACGCCGCCGAGCAGTCCGTCGCGGCGCCAGCGAACCGTCAGGTCCACCTGCCGCGACCGCGGGGCGAGGTCGGCCGAGAACGTCGCGTGCCGGACATCCCCGCCGCCGGCGCGCCCGACCGGCAGCCTGAACTTCGCGGACCCGCGCTCTATCCGGAGCGGCTGGGACAGGGAGAGCGTCAGCGCATCCCGGCCCGTCAGGCGCCGGTGGCCCCGCAGCGAGAGCGCACTGGTGGTGAGCGACGACAGGTCATCGATGAGGCCGCCTTCGACGGACGGCCTGGTGAGTCCGGCCTCGGCGTCCAGCGCTAGCTGCCAGCCGCCGATTTCCGTGACCGCCTCGAAGCCCGTGAAGAGGTTGTCGGCGGCCAGTCGTCCGAACGCGCCCCTGGCCTCCAGGCCAAGCACGGAGGCATCCTCCGCCAGCCACCCGACCCGCAAACCGAAGGAGCCCCCCCGGGGCCGCCAGGCCAGCGAGGCCCCGGTTTCCCGGCCAAGCCCCCGGGCGCGGTAGGCCGTGGTGAACACCCGGGACTCGAGACCGCTCCCTGACCCGAAGGTCATGGTTATTGCAGGCCCCGCCAGGCCCGGCAGGCCGCCTCCCGCGCCTGCCGGGTGTTGGTGCAGTCCGATACTCCAGGATCCGGGTGGGGCGGGGCGCGCGTCCGAGGCGGGTTTCCTGTGCATGCGGTGAACGTGACCGGGATCCTGTTCCCTGTCCGGAGCGACGAGACTGCGCAGCCGCGCCGCGGCAGATGGGCGGGAGGTGCCCACGATGCCCGGCAGATCAAACCAGAACGGGGCCCCCAGTGCGTCGAACCCGGCGATCTCGCGCCCGGCCAGGGAATGCACGAGGCCGTCGCCGAACGCAGGGCCAAGCGTGAGTCGGGTGGTTTGCATGCTGTGTCCGGCGTTGCCGGCCCGGCCGGCAATCGGCACCGTCAGGCTGTCAACCGGCGACACCGCCGCCCCAAGATCCATCAGCCCCTGCCCGTAGATGGACGAAGTACCGTCCGCACGGTCGGCCGCGTACCTGCCGCTCTTGTCGGCGGTCTCGAAGAGCCTGCTGACCAGGTCCCGGTTGGAGAGCTCGCCGCGGAAGAAGTGCTTCATCAGCGCCAGTCCGCCGCTGACCAGCGGCGACGCATAGGAAGTGCCGGAAAGGCCCACCAGCACGAAAAAGGAGTTCGCGCCGGGCGCCGTCCGGCCGAACTCTGCACCCGTGATGCCGGTGCCGGGCGCGGCGATGCACCACGGCCCGGCAATGCCGCAACGGTTGGAGAAGTCGGCGATTCCGCCGCCCTGGTCCACGGCCACGACAACCACATTGTGCCCCTGCAGTTCCGGCAGCCTGGCCACCGCGCCGCCCCCAAGGTTGGGGGAGGTCGCACGATAACTGAAGCCTGTACTGCTCAAGTCGTCCGCGAAACAGTTCCGCTCCCCCTCATCACAGGGGTCCCCGTGGTCGTTTCCCGCGGGCCAGACGAAAATCGCGGGATCCGGAACACCCCGCTGGGCAATGACATCGAATTCGGGCCCGAAAGAAGCGGAATTGCGCAGGCGGTCCGGGGTGAAGTTTTCAATGAACGTGCCGCCGGTGCTGTAGCTCGCGTTCACGATATCGACACCGCTTGCCAGGACGGACCGGTAGGCAGCATCCCATTCGAACGCGTTCCGGAGCGGGTCATCGCCGGGTATATGGGCGCCGATGGGCACGGTGAACACACGGTACGTCGCCCCCCAGGCAATGCCGAGGAACCCTGCACGGTTCGGCTGCGCCGCCATGATGCTGGTGACCGCGGTACCGTGCGAATACCCGTCGGCGCCATAGTCCGCTCTTCGTTCATCCGGCAGTCCCTGGAGGAATGTCTCCGAGATATCCGCATCGGCCAACTCGTGATGGTCGGAATCAACTCCCGAATCCATAATCCCGACGCGCACCCCGTCACCCGGCTTCGCGGCCGCGCCGTACTTGATGGCGAGGGCGGCGTGCGCCTGGTGCACATTGACGGTCTCCAGGGCACGCTGGCCCAGCAGGTTGCTGCGCGACGAGCTGCCCCTGAACTCGCCGTCCGCAAGTCGAACGGCGGCAAGGCTGTCCCGCAGCCGGCCGAACTCCTCCAGTGAAACGCAGCCATGGTTGGCCGTTTCCAGGCAGTTGGGCGTCGGTTGCAGTGACGGTGGTGGTTGTGGAGACTGCGGCGGCTCTGGCTGCAGCGGCTGCTCCGGCGGCTGGGCTTGCACAGGAGCGGGGGTTGCAGGCGTCCCCGGATTCGGAACGGAGGGCGGG
>VYFG01000124.1 GCA_009842505.1 Gammaproteobacteria bacterium | reverse complement strand
AGCCTCCGGTCAGGCAGGAACCTGCTTGGCCGGGGAATTTTGCAAGTACCTCACAAGATTCGGCTGTTCCTCTCGCTGATCGGCCTGTCGCACGAGACCGTGACGGTCGACCTGTCCAAGGGGGAGCATCGTGAGCCCTGGTTTCTTGCGATCAACCCCGAGGCCTGTGTGCCGGTGATTGACGATGATGGGACAGTGCTGCATGATTCGGCCGCCATCCTGGTATACCTGGCGGAGAAGTATGCCGATGGGAACTGGTTACCGAAGGAGGCACTGACGGCTGCGATGGTGATCCGTTGGCTGGTCTTCGAGCAGGGCATGATGCGTTACGGACTGGCCCGAGGCCGGTCAATCTCGCTCAACAACCCGATCAGGCTCGCCGGGACCGGCAGCCTCGACGAGTGCCACCGGATCGGCACCGATGCGCTCGACCTGCTGGAGGCCCAGCTGTCGCAAACGACCTGGCTGGTCGGTAACGACCATCCCACGATTGCTGATGTCGCGTGCTATCCATACAGCCTGCTTGCTCCTGACGCAGGCCTTTCGCTGGAAGCCTATCCGGCAATCATGGAGTGGTTTGGGAATATCAAGACCCTGCCGGGTTACCGTCCCATGTAAAGCCGATGGGTCGGGATATCTGCCCTCGGGGACAATCCTGTGAAAATTTCGGTGCGCCGGGCAGACGTGGTGTCCGGCGGTATCCGGTTGCGGATTCGGCGGTACACCCAGGCCCGTCGACTCCAGGTAAACAACAATGACAATCCAGGTAAACCATGATTAGTGAAACTGAAGCATTGGAAATCGCCACCCGGTACCTGCACGAGGAGTACCAGACATCGGGGCTGTCCCTGACCGTCACGGGCCGTGATGTTGAACTCAAGGACGAGGACGAGGAACTCACGATGGTCGGTCTGTTCGGAAAATTCTATTCCGTGACCTTCCATTGCAAGATTGAGCCCAATACCTTCGACCCTGACTACATCATCCTGCTTGTTGATGCCGAGACGGGTGACACGCTCTGGTATCCCGGTGAGCACTAGCGGTCGACCGGCCGGTCCCGCCGGATGACGTACCGGGCGTTCATCGTCGATGTTTTCGCCAGCGAGGCGCTGGCCGGAAACCCCCTCGCGGTCATTTGCGGGGACGAATTTCCCGTGCGGCAGCGCATGCAGGGGATTGCCGCGGAAATGAACTTCTCCGAAACCACCTTTGTCAGGCTTCCCGCGAGGGACGGGAAATACGCCGTACGGATTTTCACGCCGGTACGTGAAATCGAATTCACCGGCCACCCCCTGATCGGCACTGCTTATGTCATACGGCGGTTCCTGGGAGCGCGGGACCGGGACGAAATCGACCTTGAGACCGCGATCGGATCCATACGCGTAAGCTTCGAGAGGGATGCGGACGGTGCCGAGATCGCGTGGATGCAGGGGCCGGCCATGCATCTCGGCAAGGTCCTGCCCCATGATCTTGTCTGCGAATCACTCGGCCTTACGGTGGACGATCTGGATTCGGACTTACCGGTTCAGGTCGTCTCGGCGGGCACTGCCGCCCTGATGGTGCCGCTCGAATCCGCCGATGCACTTTTTCGTGCCCGTCTCGACCTGGCGCAGCATGCTGCCCTGGCCGACCAGGGCATACCGAAACTGGTTTACCTGTTCTGTCGGGAAACGCGGCAGGCGGCGCATGATTTCCAGGTGCGTTTTTTCTTCGAGGCCGACGGTGTCCGGGAGGACCCGGCAACAGGCAACGGGGCCGCCTTCTTCGGTGCCTACCTGCTGGAACACCGACCCGATGTTGCGGCAGGATTCGATTTCTCCATCGAGCAGGGCCACGGGCTGCGGCGTCCTTCGCTGATCCGTCTGCGCGGGAAGCGTCTCGCCGACGGAATTGACGTGCAGGTTGGCGGCAGCGTGTACGAGGTATTGCAGGGCGAGATGCTGGATGCCTGACCGGCGGAGCCCAACTGGCGGACGGCGACCCGTTGCGATAGAGTGGACCGTCCATAACAGAGACCATCATGATGACCAGCGTTGATCCCCACTGCCGATCCCATTCACTTGATGACGAAACCGCGGGGCGGCTGATCAGCCGGCTTGAAAGCCGGGCGCAGGATGCCGTGTTCACCCGCCTGTTCGACTGCTATGCCGATTCCCTGGAATTTTCCGACGACTCGGTGACGCTGGAAGTGGGGTGCGGAACCGGTGCCATGATTCGCGCCCTGGTGAACAAACCGAATTTCCGCGGCCGCATTGTCGGTGTCGACCAGAGCCCGGCTTTCATCGAGGCGGCGTCGGGTTTTGCGGACCGGGCGGGTATCGCGGACCGGGTCGAGTTCCGGGTCGGCGACGCACATGACCTGGCATGTGCGTCCGGGGAATTCGGGCTGGTCATCGCCCACACGGTGATCAGCCATGTGGTGGACCCGGAATCGGCGATCAACGAGTGCGCCCGTGTTCTGCGCCCCGGGGGGTTGCTTGCGGTTTTCGACGGCGACTACTCGTCCCTGACCTACGGGTTTCCCGAGGACCCTGAACTCGGGCGGCGTATGGACCGCGCGCTGGCCGAAACCACCTTCCACAATCCGCTGGTCATGCGGGACCTGATCGGGCTGCTGCCCGCATGCGGATTTGAGATCGACGACACCCTTGCCGATGTCGTCTCCGAAATCGGCAAGGCCAGCTATTTCAAGTCCTTTGCCGACACCTACGCGCCCATGGTGGCAAGCGGGGACATGATGGGCGCCGGCGAAGTGGAGCGCTGGGTTGATGGGCAGGCCGAACTGATCGCCGGGGGGCGGTTCTTTGCCTCCTGCAATTACTACACCTACCTGTCACGGCTCGTCTGAGCGGCCATTGCGGCGCATTCAGTGCGCCAGGTGGTAGACCCGGGTGTGTACCCGGTGCGGCGACTCGATGTGGAAATACCGATAGCCGGGCGTCCGGGTTTCATCCACCGTCATCGTGGCAGCGCCCGGCTTGAACTGGTAGCAGGTCGACGGGGCCGTCAGCACCCGGGTATTGCCGAATTGCCGGTCAATGGTCTGGTGAATATGCCCGCAGAGCAGCAGGGTGGGTTGGGAGACCTTGGCGAGTTCACCGTACAGGTCGGCACGGTTGACAAGTCCCATCCCGTCAAGCCAGCAGCCGGTCGCGACCGGCGGATGGTGGAGCGCGATGATGTCCATGCCCCCGGGCGGCCTGGACAGCTGCCTGCCAAGGCGGCGCAGGCAGGCATCGGAAATCCGGCCATGGTGTTTTCCGGCGATCCAACTGGTCAGTAACTGCAGACGATTGGTGCCGAGCGGTATCGTCCTCAATTCCGACACCGGGCTGGTCGGGATGATGTCGTGCAGCCCGGCCGGGTCGTCATGGTTCCCGGGAATGCAGTAGACCGGGCAGCTCAGGGAAGCCAGGGCCGAGGCGAATATCCCGTAGCTGGCACGGCTGCCGGTCTGGGAAATGTCCCCGGTGAACAGCAGGAAATCAAGTTGCGGGTGGTTGTTTCCGATGGACTCCAGTACGGCTTCCAGCGTCGCCCGGGTATTGATACCGCGCAGCCGTCCATCCGGCTCGTCCATGAGGTGACAATCGGTGACCTGGGCGAAGCGGATGCCGTCCTCCCCGGCAATTTCCAAGGACTCGGGGGAGGCGGTCATGGTCTGGATTCGGAATCGGCGGCGTTCACCAGTTCATCGGCGGCGCGATTGTAACCTTGCGCTCGGCGGGGATCAATTTCTCCGCTGCGGCGGCAGCAACCACTCGACCCCGATCGCCCCGCGACTTTCTGCCCGGCGCCCGAATGTCCAGATCGTCGCTAGCCAAGCAACTGCAGCGCTTTTCGGGAAACAGGGCTCGGTGCCGTTGCGGGCCCGGTGAAATATGCCATCGAGGCGGACAGGATCCGGTCACGCCACATGGTGGGCGCCATTTCCCTGTAGTTCTCCAGGGCGGCCTCGGTGAACTTGTAGTCGTGGGACTGCCGGCCGTTGCGGGCGAGCAGACGACGTGCAGTAGCGACAAGCCGGTACGCTGAGCCACCACGTCGCAGGTAGTGCAATGCCTTACCGGCGCTGGAGATGTGATCGCGTGGTAACTCGGAAAATGCGTCCTGCAACGCTTCCCCGCCGTCACCGGAGACCGGAAGAGGTTCCAGGTCTTCAATCCGCAGACCGGGTTGCGCGCTGCCTACATGGCGTTGGAACTCCGGCATGAAGGCCGCGGACTGCAGGAGCGCCAGGAGCTTCGTCTCCTCGGTCCGCGCATGCCGGAACACATAGTGAAACGCGTTGGCGGACGTCTGGGCATGCACCGGCACCACCCTCGGTTGGCGCATCACCAATTCCGCGGCCGTGGCGAACAGGGCCTCCCAGATCGAGTCAGTGGACACCCCGTGCTTCAGGAGGTCGATGACCACCCGGCCCGCATCGAGTTCCGAAACCTCGCGGAGGGTGCGGACGAGTTCATTGCGTCCGGCGTCATCCCGGCGGCCCTCTTCCCAGGTCTTCGGAATCTCTCCAAGCATCGTCCGGAATTCCCGCCAGGTTCGATCGGCGGGCAGGTCGCGAGTGGCGGGATTCGCGTCGTAGCCGTGATTCTGCAGTGCCGCGGCCAGGGAGCGAAGCATGGCAGGTGCGTTTTCGGGGCCGATGACCGGCGAGAGGCGATGTACATTCTGCACCGCAATGACCTTGTGACCGATCGCACGAAGATCCCGGGCGCCGTATCTGAACAGGAGCTCGTAGAGTTGCCCCGGGGGCGCGAGCCTGGCGAAATCGCAGATGGCAGGATCGACAGCCTCGAGGTCCCAGCGATCCAACGCGTCGATCAGATTTCTCCGGGCCTGTCCGGCCGTTCCGGCCACGGGTTCCGGCTGCGGCCCCATCGTCCAGCCGCTCGCACGGCGCTCCTGTCCCTGGGCGCGCTTGAAATAATCGAGCGCCCAGAATACCGGCAGCCAACGCTCTTCGTCCGGCAGGTTCAGCGCCGTCAGGTGGACGGACTGCAGCGCAAGCACCGTGTGGTACTTGAAGCCGACATGGGGGAAGGGCTGTACGCTGCGCGAAGTCGCGACGGCCAGGGCGGCCAGGGCCCTGCGGTGATCGAGACCGTTCCGGATCAGGGATGCAAGCTCTGACGCGACGCGTTCGCGGGGCGTCTCTTCCATGAGGCGATGCAGGGGACCGACCTCGGGAAGGGCCTGTGCCTGACCCAGCCTGCCACCCAGGCTCAGGGCCGCCGCACTTCCGGTGGCGCGTAGAAATTTCCGACGATTCACGATATTCATTATACGCCCAATCCGCCGGGCTCATTCGCCGTCGGAATGACGCTTCGCCTTCCAGTTTCCTGCACCATCGGACAAGGCTCTTCTGGCGATGGGCGTACTGATTGGATAAGATTGATCCAACCAGATACCTACGGTTGTAACATACCAGGGCTATCCTCCTGATCCTTTCCGGGCCCCGTCTGTCATTTGTCCCAGAACCTGCCGCCACTGACCGATTCCCGAGACGGTCCCGTCGAGGAACCCGATCCATCCCGGACGCGCAACGGACAACGCAGGGTTTTCATCCTGGACACCAATGTCCTGCTGGTGGATCCATCCGCGGTGGACAATTTCAAGGAGCACGTCGTGGTGGTTTCCATGATGGTGATGGAAGAACTGGATGGGTTGAAACGCAGGTCTTCGACGGAATACGAGGCCCGTCAGGCGATCAACCGTATCCTGTATCTCACAACCAGGCACCGTCCCGGCGAACCCATCAGGTTACGCTCCGGAGGCACATTCATTCTGGACGCCGCTGAACTGGGCGGCAGTGACATTCGTGGATACGACCTTACCTTGGACAAGCCCGACAACCGCCTCCTGGCGCTTGCAATGCGCTTCAAGAAGGACCCGGCCTATCCCGACCGGGTGGTCATCGTCACCAATGACGCGGCGGTCCGCATCAAGGCGCACTCGCTTGGACTCGCCTCCGAGGAGTACGAGGCGGTCAACTACCGCAGCCGCCTGGATGAACTGTACCGCGATCCCACAACGTTTGAGCTGTCAGACGAGGAAGCCATGCGCTGGCATGGCGGGAAGCCCGTGACGGTTTCCGGGGAACATGCAAACGGACATGACGAGCCGGTACTGGTGCGTGTGAATGGAGGCCATGTCCATACAGGCTATTTTCGGAACGGAGCGGTTCACCAGTATGGCAGCCTTGCGGGTACCCTGGTGCAGCCCCTCAACCATCAGCAGGAACTGGCCCTGCAGGTGCTGTATGACCAGCAGGTCAGGGTGGCGGCCCTGGTGGGGCAGGCCGGAACCGGAAAGACCATCCTGGCCCTGGCAGCAGCCGTGGAACAGAAACTGCTCGGCACCTCGCCCGGCAAGGTCTATGTTTTCCGTCCCAATGATCAGCTCGCGGATGACATCGGCTTCCTGCCCGGTCGGCTGGACGAGAAGTTCAGTCCCTACAAGCGGCCCATTCGCGATGCCTTCGAAATCATCCAGGATACCGTCAAGGGCTCGAAGAAGGGCAAGAGGCTCGTTGATTTCGATTCCCTGACCAATGAGCAAAGCGGCGGCCGAATGCCCGTACTACCGATCAACTTCATTCGCGGCAGCACCCTTCACAACTCGCTGGTCATCATCGACGAGGCACAGAATTTCACTCCTCACCAGATGAAGACACTGCTGACGCGTGCCGGGCGGAACACCCGGATCTTCATCACCGGGGATCCGGACCAGATCGACAACCGGTTCCTCAGCCGGCGGTCCTGCGGCCTGACCCATGTCATCGGCAATATGCGCGGGCATGACATATTTGCCTGCGTCAACCTGACCCAGGGTGAACGCTCTGAAATCGCCACCCTCGCGGCGGAACTGCTCTGACACCGCATCCATATTTACCCGACCCGGATATGATGGCCGCCTTGCCCGGTGCCGCTGACCTCCAAAGGCGGGATAAGCAACGGGCCGCGCCCCGTCATTCAGTGGTTTGAGGGAAGACCGGTCCAGTTACCGGGCTGGCCGCTGATCGGAAAACCGAGTTCGTAGAGGCAGTCCCCACGCTCCACCCTGGCCGGCATCCGCACGGACAGCACCTTCCCCGAAATCTCGAATCGAAGTTCAACGGGTTCCGTGAAGGGGACATCCGGATAGTGAATCCATCCGGCACTATCTCCCGGTTCCACCGGGTCGTCGGTCACCTCTGCCGGTTCGAAGACACCCTCGTTGCGGGCGTACAGGTATCCGCAGTCGGCGAACAGCTCGGTGGCGATCCTGGCAGGAGCCTCCGCGGCGGGCCCGTTGTAAACGCCGCAGGCGGCAAGGTAGCGTGGCAGTGCGACGTCCAGCAGCGACATCGCCGCCCGGCTCACACCGCCGCCCCCGGCCATTTCCGCCGTCATCCCCAGTACCCCATTCCGCCTCGCCGCCGAGGTGGAATAACTCGCGCCGCGCGATTCCGTGTACAGCACCGCCTGGGGAAAATCCAGCGCCGCCACCAGCTCCATCAAACGCTCCTGGTGGGCGGGATCATCAGGCTTCGCCACCAGCAGGGTCGGTTTCCTGTACTGCATTGAACTGCCGCCGGAGTGGATGTCAAGCAGGAAATCCGCGCGTGGCATGAGTTCGGACTCGATGAAATGCGCAATCATGGCCGTGGGGCCGCCCAGGGGGCTTCCCGGAAAGCTCCGGTTCAGGTTCCCCCCGTCCAGGGGAGACGTCCGGGTGCCGGCCCGGGCAGCGGGGTAGTTTGCCATGGGAAGGATGATCACCTGTCCGGAAAGCCGGTCGGGTTCCAGCTCTCCGGCCAGCCGGGAGAGGGCCACCTGGCCTTCGTACTCGTCGCCGTGATTGCCGCCGAGCAGAAGCACCACCGGCCCGTCGCCGTTTCGAATCGACACAACCGGTACCGGGACCCAGCCGTAGGCGGAGCGGTGAACGGAATGGGGCACCCGCAGGAATCCGCCTTGACAACCATCCCGGTCCAGGTCGACTTCGCAGTGAATCTGGGTATCGCTGGACACTTCTACTGACCCGACTAATGGTTATGGTGAATGATTATAATTATTTATCAAGACGTTACAGTTGATATCCTGATCTCTGTCTGCCAAGTTTCTCCTGTAAAGCGGATCCCGCCCTTGCCTCTGGGTATACGCCCGGGGTTTTTCTTGTGCAACTGATTCTCTCGACTCTCATGGGCACCTCGAATGATCACCCGGCCCAGACTGACCACTTGTCGGGACTTCTGCAAATAACCGGCAACCGAATGTTAACTCACCCAGGGCCGGTCCTATATGCATATTTCATTGCCGCCAGCCGGACAAAGGACAAAATTACCTGCCGGGTGTCAGATCCTGAAACATTACCCACGGTAGCCGGCTGCGCGTTCGGGACATCGTTTCGGTCGTGCAGGTTACCATACACCATGACACCCGGTGGACTACACGTGAAACCAGTGACAGCGAGACGGAAAATCGGTTACCGGTCCTGCAGATCAACACACCAGAAAGCCCTGGGATTCACCCCGCCGACCGAACCGGTCATGATACCCGCCCACAAGGCCCTGAATGCCGGATGTCGATCCTGAACAGGTAATCCTTATCGCGTAACCCTCCAGGGAAATCTGTGCCGCCGCTTCGGGTACTATCCGCCCTCCGGTAGACATGGTTTAGGCATGACATTTCCTGCCGGTTCTGCTTCAGCCGTCCGGGCCTGTTTGTGGTGGAATCCGGCTCTGGCGCAGCCGCCTTACTTTCATTTCAGCAATGTGGTTACCCCGATGAAGTTTTCCAGCCTGACCGAACGAATTTCCGGAGACAGCGTGGATGTCTGGGACGTCCATTATCGTGGAATGGCCAGGATGGAAGCCGGTGAGGACATCATCCTGCTGAGCGTGGGCCAGGAAACGGAGGAACAGACCCCGGCGCCCATCGTTTCCGCCGCCACGGAAAGCCTGCACGCGGGCCGTCACCATTATTCCGCCGTCGCCGGGATCGAGCCCCTGCGCGCCGCGATCGCGCGGCGCCACCAGTGGCTGACAGGGCAATCCGTCTCTGCCGAGAACTGTATCGTGACGAGTGGTGCGCAAAACGCCCTGTTCGCGGTTTGCCAGTGCGTCCTGGAGGCCGGTGACGAGATTGTCCTGTCGGAGCCCTACTACACCACGTATCCGGCCACGGTCACGGCTTCCGGGGCCACCCTTGTTCGTGTTCCGGTGCAGCCGGACGACGGTTTCCGGATTGCCCCGGACCGGATCGAGGCGGCGATCACGCCAAGAACCCGGGCGATCCTGCTCAACTCGCCCAACAACCCCACGGGTGCGGTGTATACCCAGGAACAGTTCGAGGCTGTTGTGGATATTTGCTTGGCCAACGACATCTGGCTGATCAGCGACGAGGTGTACCAGGAAATACTGCCGCCGGAAGATCGCTTCAGCCCTGCCTCGCTGGAGCGGGCCGCACCGGTGTGTGTCACGGTGTCCAGCCTGTCGAAATCCCACCGGATGACCGGCTGGCGCCTGGGCTGGGCGGTGGCTCCCCTGGAACTGATCCAGCATCTGTACAACCTCTCGATGTGCATGTCCTATGGCCTGCCTCCGTTCATACAGGATGCCGCGGTCACCGCCCTCGAGGAAGATCATGTCACCGCCGGAGTCGTGCGCGACGCCATGGATCGGCGGTACCGCCTGCTGCAGGATGTCCTGAAGGATGTGCCGGGAATCCGGATCTTCAACGCCCAGGGGGGCATGTTCGTGGTTCTGGACATCCGCAGCCTGCCCGTCAGCGGGTTCCGGTTCGCGGACGAGTTGCTGGATCGTTACCGGGTGGCGATCCTGCCCTGTGACGGCTTCGGCCCGAGCGGGAGCGGGTTGCTTCGCATCAGCCTTTGCGCGTCGGAGGAAAAGCTGGTCGTTGCAGCAGAACGGATAGTCGAATACGTGGAATCCTTGCGGGAGGGGGTTGATAAGAATTGACCATTCTCGGCATACCCCTCAATTCCCTCGCAACGGCGCTCACTGGAGTATCCCATCATGCAAACCCATGCCCGGGTAGTGGTCATCGGCGGCGGTCTGGCCGGTTGCAGTATCCTTTACCACCTGACGAAACTCGGCTGGACCGATGTCGTATTGCTGGAGCGCGATGAACTGACGTCCGGATCCACCTGGCATGCCGCGGCGAACACCCACGGCCTGCATGACAACAACAATATCTCCCGCCTGCAGTACTACACCATGAACGTGTACCAGGAGTTGGAGGCGGAGACCGGGCAGTCCTGCGGATTGCACCATGCCGGATCCATCTACCTGGCCTGCTCGCGGGACCGTGAACACCAGCTTCGCATACAGGCATCCAAGGCCCATGCCTTCGATGCCGAATTCTACGAGATTTCCAGGGATGAAGCCCTGGAACTGCACCCCCTGCTGAACCTGGACGACGTGCGCTGCGCCATGTACGAACCCATGGCCGGACATGTGGACCCCTCCGGCGTAACCCACGCATATGCCCAGGGTGCGCGCAAACTGGGCGCGCAGATCCTTCGGTTCACGCCGGTGGTGGAAACCAACCAGCGGCCCGACCATACCTGGGACGTGGTTACCCCCAAAGGCACCATCCATGCGGAACATGTGGTCAATGCCGCGGGACTGTGGGGCAGGGAAGTGGCCGCCCTGGCCGGTGTCCACCTGCCTCTCATGACCATGGAGCACCAGTACCTGGTCACCGAGACCATTCCGGAGATTGCGGCCATCGACCGCGAGCTTCCGTCGGTGGCGGACCGCGACATGGAATACTACATGCGCCAGGAGGGCAAGGGCCTGCTGGTGGGTGCTTATGAGAAGGACGGCCGCTTCTGGGCCGAGGAGGGTACGCCCATGGACTTCGGCCATGATCTGCTGCCGGAGGACCTGGAGCGGATCGCCGAGAATTTCATGCGCGCCTGTGACCGGGTGCCGGTATTGGCCGAGGCGGGCGTCAAGCAGGTGATCAACGGTCCCATGATCTGGACGCCCGATTCCTCCGCGCTGCTCGGCCCCGTCCGAGACCTCAGGAACTACTGGTGCTGCAACGGTATCGTTCCCGGGTTCAGCCAGAGCGCGGGCCTGGGTCTGACCCTGGCACAGTGGATCGTGGAGGGGGAGCCGGAGCTTGACATGTTTCCCTGGGACGTGACCCGCTATGGCTCCTGGGCGGACGCGAACTATGCGAAGGCCAAGGCGATGGAGACCTACGGCACGCGTTTCAGTATCCACTTCCCCAACGAAGAGCGTCCCGCAGGCCGGCCGATCAGGAAACGTCCTGTCTACGAGCTGCAGAAATCCATGGGCGCGGTATTCGGATTTTCCTTCGGCTACGAGCATCCGCACTGGTACGCGCCGGAGGGTGTGCCGCAGGAGGATGAATTCACATTCGAACGGCCCCGGTGGTTCGACGTCATGGGTCAGGAGGCCGCTACCGTGCGCAATGCCGTCGGTGTGGTGGACACTTCGAATTTCGCCAAGTACATGATTACGGGTCCGAACGCCAGGCAGTGGCTGGACCGGATCGTTGCCAACCATGTGCCGAAGGAGAATGGCCGGACCTGCCTGACGCCCCTGCTGAGCCTGCGGGGCGGGCTGGCCGGGGATTTCACCGTGGCACGGCTGGAAGACGAGAAGCTGTTCATGATCGGGTCGGGCATCGCCGAGGATTACCACCGCCGCCTGTTCAACAGCTATCTGCCCGCGGACGGGGTCAGCTTCGAGTGCGTGACCGATGCGATATGCGGGTTCAACGTAGCGGGCCCCAATGCCCGCACACTGATGGAAAGCATGACCGGCCTTTCATGGGGCAACGACGACCTTCGCTTCATGCGTAACCGCGTGATTAGCCTGGACGGTTACGAGGTTATCGTCATCCGGGTTTCCTTTACGGGAGACCTCGGCTACGAGATGTATGTGGCAGAGGAGAACCAGCTCGATCTCTACCGCAAGATACTTGCCCACGGGGAGCCCCTTGATGCCCGTCCTGTCGGGTCACGGGCGCTTGGCTCCATGCGGATCGAGAAAGGCTATGGCAGTTGGGGCAGGGAGTATTCGCCGGAATGGTGGCCCACTGAATCCCGCATGGACTTTCTTATAAAAACGGAAAAGCCGGAGTTTCACGGCCGCGAGGCCTTCATGGCCATCAAGGATGTCCCGCCCAGGCAACTGATGTGCTGCTTCCGGATTGATACCGGGTCCGGCAAGGAGGGTGCGGATGCATGGGGCGGTGAAGCCATATTCCGCAACGGTAGGTATGTCGGCCGCGTGACATCGGGATCCTACAGCTTCACGTTCAACACTTCCGTCGCTATCGGTTACGTGGACCGGGACGATGCCGTGCCCGGGGATGATTTCACGGTGGGGGTGCTTGGTATTCCCACCAGGGCAACATTGCTGGAAAGGCCCTTGTTCGATCCAAGAGGTGAAAAGCTGCGGGCCTGATCCGGTATTCCCGGGGGTCGTTGTCATGCGCTTAGCCAGGAACCGGCTTCTGGAACTGCAGCGGCTTGTTCCGCTACTGTCCGGAAATCGGTAATGGCGCGAATCTACCGTGTCTCGGCCAGAACGGGGGCATTGAATTTCCCGGGCAGGAATCCGCATACAATGCCTGGCTGTCCATTCCTTCTCCGTCGGTTGCTTGCGGACCCTCCGTCGTGCTGACCGGAGTTCTATCCGCAATACTGAAGCTGCCCGGGGCCGTGGATTGCACCTGTTTCCCAATCTGCTACAGTATATCGGTCGGCGCAAATTGCTGGCGATCTGCTGCAGATATTCCATATCGGGGGGACGCCTGTCACGTCGATTGATATAATCGTCTGCCGAGACGAACAAATCTAAGTGAGGTGCCAGTGCTGAGTTTTGCCGAAGAGATCATGCTCCTGCTGCTCGAGGACGAGGACGGGAGATTTGTGCATGCTCCGGACCATTACCTGAGATGTGTGCTGTCCGGCGCTGTTCTGATGGATCTTGCACTGAAAGGCAAGATCGACACGGACCTGGATTCCCTGGTCATCATCGACCCGGAGCCGACCGGAGACGACCTTCTGGATCCGATTCTCGAACGCCTCACGAAAGAGGGGGAAAATCATGATGCCCAGTACTGGGTCGAGCATTGCCAGAGCCTTTCCGGAGAAATTCGCGAGAAGGCGCTTGCCCGATTGTGTGAAAGGGGAATACTGAGCCAGGAGGATGACCGGTTCCTCTGGGTTTTCAAGTCCCGCCGCTACCCGGTAGTGGACGGACAGGCCGAACGGGAGGTGAAGCTTCGCATCATGTCGATCCTGTTCAGCGATGAAATCCCCGACCCCCGTGATATCGCGATCGTCGGCCTGATGGACGCAGGCGGCCTGTTCAAGTATCTGCTTTCCGAACGGGAGCTGAAGGGCGTTGCGGAGCGGATCGAGCAGGTCAGGAACATGGACCTGATCGGTCAGGCCGTGACGGTTTCCGTGAGGGAGATCGAAAGACAGCTTGCCCAGGTGACGATGGCGGCTGCGCGAATCTGAGAACCCTCGCCCTTGCGGCCGGTTTTGGGGCGGAGCCGGCCCCTTTCGCCTCCGCTATCATCCGCTGACATCCGGCTCCCGCCGGATCCTGCAGCGATCCAGCCGTCGTTTATCCTGCGTTTTTCCGGCGGCGCTGCACCAGATAAACCAGTCCCAGCACCAGCAGGGCCGGGATATAGAACACTTCCTTCGGCAGGCGGTCCTTTTCCTTGCGGATGGTCGCCACCCGGACCGGTTCATCCACGTAATAGTCGAAGGACTTGCCGATGGACTCGAAATACGGGGTGCCGGGGAACGGCTCCTCGATTCTGGCAAGTCCGTCCTCCACCACCACCGTCAGGCCCGCGGACTCGAGCCGCTTGGTAGCCTCCTGCCGGTTCCCCGTGGGCACCAGGATCGTGGTGCTGGCCTTCTCGCCGGTGTCGAAATCCGGCCCCTCCACGACCATTGTCAGGATGCCATCCGTGGGAGTGGCCTCCACGACCTCGTAGATCCGGGTGGGTTCGATGTCCTCGTAGGGCGGGTCAACACGGTCAAGCCAGAACCCCGGCCGAAACAGGGTGAACGCAACCAGAAGGAGGAAAAAGGACTCCCACAGACGGTTGCGGGTGACGAACCACCCCTGAGTGGCCGAAGCGAACAGCATCATTGCGATCACCGCGACGACAAAGATGAAAACCGCCTTCATGGGCGAGACATCGATGAGCAGCAGCTCGGTGTTGAAGATGAACAGGAACGGCAGCAGGGCCGTTCGGATATCGTAGGCAAATCCCTGCACGCCGGTCCGGATGGGGTCACCGCCGGAGATCGCGGCGGCGGCGAAGGCCGCGAGGCCCACCGGCGGCGTGTCGTCGGCGAGTATGCCGAAGTAAAACACGAACAGGTGTACCGCGATCAGCGGGACGAGCAGCCCGTTGGCTGCACCCAGGGTGATGATCACCGGGGCCATCAGGGAGGACACCACGATGTAGTTCGCCGTGGTGGGCAGGCCCATCCCGAGGATCAGGCTCATCACAGCCACCAGGATCAGCATCAGGATCAGGCTGCCGCCGGACAGGAACTCGACGAATTCGCCCACAACCTGGTGGGCTCCCGTCAGTGAAATGGTGCCGACGATAATGCCCGCGGCGCCGGTGGCTACCCCGATGCTGATCATGTTGCGGGAGCCGGCGATCATGCCGTCAATCCACTCGCACACCCCCTGGCGGAATGCATTTCCGATATCCTCCGAGCCCCGCATCACCGCCTTGATGGGATGCTGAGTCAGCGTCACCACGATCATCGCGATAGCGGCCCAGAAAGCGGAGAATCCTGGAGAGAGGCGCTCGATGACGATGCACCAGATCAGGATGATGATGGGCAGGACATAATAGAGCCCGGTGATGGCGGTCGGGCCCACCCGGGGCAGTTCGTCGAGACGCGATTCCACCGGCAGGTCGGGCTCACGGGATGCAAACCAGAGCAGCACCAGGTAGAGCAGGAAGCAGAAAACGGCCACCACGGCGAATGCCGCACCCGGGGCCACCAGCTTGATCCAGCCCATGCCGAAATAGACGAACAGGCCAAGGAGGGCGATGCCGATGAAGCCGCCCAGAAACCCGATGATCTTGGTGGCGAAAGTCAGTGACGAAGGCGGTTTCCGCAGACCCTTGAGATCCAGTTTCACCGCTTCGAGGTGCACGATGTAGACCAGCGCGATGTAGGAGACCAGTGCCGGCACCAGCGCGTGCTTAATGATTTCCGTATAGGAGATGCCGGTGAATTCGGAAATCAGGAACGCGGCGGCGCCCATGACCGGCGGCGTGAGCTGGCCGTTGGTGGATGAAGCCACTTCCACGGCGCCCGCCTTTTCCGGGGTGAACCCGGTTTTCTTCATCAGCGGTATGGTGAATGTGCCCGTCGTGACGGTATTGGCAATGGAGGAGCCGGAATACAGGCCGCTGAGAGCCGACGCCACGACCGCCGCCTTTGCGGGCCCCCCGCGCAGGTGTCCCAGCAAGGCAAAGGCGATCTTGATGAAGAAGTTGCCCGCGCCGGCCTTCTCGAGGATCGAGCCGAACAGGACGAACAGGAAGATCAGGGAAGCCGACACCCCGAGGGCAACCCCGAAAACCCCCTCGCCCTGCATCCAGTAATGCCACAGGGCCTTGCCGTAGGACGCTCCTTTCCAGCGGATGGCGTCCGGGAGGAACTCCGAGTGGCCGAAGAAGACGTACAGGACGAACACGGAGGCCACGATCAGCAGGGGAAGGCCGAGGGAACGGTAGACCGTGATTCCCAGGATCAGCATGCCGATGGTCGACATCACCAGATCCCCGGTGGTGGGCAGTCCCGCACGCACTGCAATCTCGTTGCGGAACACCACGATGTAGAGACAGGCCATGATCCCCAGCGCCGCGAGCACCCAGTCGTACCAGGGCACGGTATGCCGGGGGCTGGACTTGAACAGCGGGAAGGCCAGGGAAGCCAGCAGCAGCGCGAAGGCGAGGTGGATCAGCCGGGCGTTGGAGTTAGTCACCACCAGGCTGAGGCCGGTCCATTCGGTGAACAGGAACGGCAGGTTGGAAGCGATGTACAGCTGGAATACCGCCCAGGTGAAGGCGATGACCGGAATCAGGTTGCGCTGCCAGCCAACGGGATTGCGCGCGCCTGTGTCAACGGATGCGGCCAGTTCGCCGGCGCTCAGGGTTTTTTGATCTTCCGCCATGGTCGTTCTCCCGGGCCGAATGTGGATGCATTTCCTGCCATGGCGGAAATGTCAGGGGCGTGGACGTAGGGAGGCACAAAAAAGGGCGGCCGGAGCCGCCCTGTTCGTGCACGAGGCTTACATCCAGCCCCGCTCCTTGTAGTACTTCACTGCGCCGTCATGCAACGGTGCGGAGAGGGAATCCGAGATCATCTCCGACTCCTTCAGGTTGGCGAACGCCGGGTGCAGTTTCTTGAACTGGTCGAAATTGTCGAAAACCGCCTTGACAACCACGTAGACCGCATCCGCGGGAACATCCGCACTGGTCACGAAAGTGGCGCCGACCCCGAAGGTGGGAACGTCGTTTTCGTTGTTGTACATGCCCGCGGGAATCGCTGTCTTGCGGTAGAACGAATTGTCCGCCACCAGCTTGTCGAAGGCAGGGCCTTCCACGCTGACAAGGTGGGCATCACAGGTAGCCAGGGACTCCTGGGTAAGCGCGGACGGGTGCCCCACCAGCCAGAAGTAGGCGTCGATTTTCCCGTCGCAGACCGCCTGACCGGTTTCGGCGGACTTCATTTCCGCGGCCAGCTTGAGATCGCTGCGTTCCCAGCCCAGGGCCTCCTCGATTACTTCCCAGGTGCCGCGCGTACCGGAACCCGGATTGCCGATGTTGAGCCGCTTGCCCTTGGCGTCCGTCAGCGTGTTGATGCCTGACGCATCGCTGGCGATGACGGTAACCGGCTCGGGATGCACCGAGAATACGGCACGCAGATTTTCAAAGGCACCCTGGTCGGCGAATTTTGACGAGCCGTGGTATGCATGGTACTGCCAGTCGGACTGGGCGACACCGAACTCAAGTTCTCCGGCCCGGATGGTGTTGATGTTATAGATGGAACCGCCGGTGGATTCCGCGGAGCAGCGGAAACCGTGTTCCTTGCGGTCCTTGTTGACCAGCCGGCAGATCGCGCCACCGGTGGGATAGTACACGCCGGTGACACCCCCGGTGCCGATGGAGATGAATTGCTGCTGGGCGAATGATGGTGCGGTGGTTCCGGCAAAAGCCAGGCCGGCTGCAACGATCGAAGTGTAGAGAATGGTTCTTTTCATGACTTGGTTTGCCCCTCCGAATGGGCTGTTGGGAAATGTATCGGAAACGAGCCATTCTAACCGTTTCAGTTGAACGAGGTCAAAATACACGCTGATCGTTACGGAAAACCGGTAAGTACCGGGAAAAGCAATTCCCCGACCGCTGCCGTGCCTGCGGCCCCGCCGGGAATGGTCGGGTCCAGGAACGCCCTGCAGCCGGCGACTATTCCTTCTCGGACAGGTTGAGGTAACCGGCCCTGGTCTGCGGTGTCTTGATGCCGAGCACCTTCCCCGCGATGAGGTTTCTCAGCATCTGGGCCGTACCCCCTCCGATGGTGAACATCCGCGCGTCACGGACCATGCGTTCCAGGGGGAGGTTGCGTGAATAGCCCATGGCGCCGTGCAACTGCAGGGCGTCGTTGGTGATCTCCACAGCGGTTTCGGACACGTGCAGCTTGGCCTGGGCGGCGAGCAGGGGGTCCGGGAAACCCGTTTCGGTCGTTCCGGCGCTGGCGGCGGCCTTCCACAACATCAGGCGGCACCCTTCGAGCTTCGTCGCCATGTCGGCGATCATCCACTGCAACCCCTGGAATTCCGCGATCGGGCGGCCGAACTGCTCCCTTTTCCTGACGTATTGCCGCGCTTCGTCGAAGGCACCCTGGGCGATGCCCAGGGCGACCGCCGCCGCACCCACCCTTTGGGCATTGTAGGCGTGCATCAGCTGGGCAAACCCGATGGGGTTGCCGTCCCGATCCACCAGCAACCTGTCCTGCGGCAGGCGGAGATCATCGAATTCGATGACGGTTTCCGGTATCCCCCGCAATCCCATGGCGGGCTCCCTTGGGCCGATGATGAGTCCGGGTTCATCCAGAAAGGCGATTAGTCCCGCGATGACGTCGGTGTCGCCGTGGGCGAGTCTTGCGAAGATCAGGTGGAGCCTGGAGACGCCTCCCCCCGTGATCCAGTGTTTTTTCCCGTTGACGACAAAATGGCCGTCTTCCTCGACGGCGCGGGACTCCATCGACGTGGCCGCGCTGCCGGCGTTGGGTTCGGTGATGCAGATTGCGGGCTTGTCGCCGTCAAGCACCAGTTCACAGGCCTGCTGTTTCTGCCGGTCGCTGCCGTAGCGCAGGATGGCGCTGATCGCACCCATGTTGCCTTCGACCATGATCCTGCCGGTGACACCGCAGCACTTCGCGAATTCCTCGATCACGAGCACCGCGTCCAGGTAGGAGGCGCCTAGGCCCCCTAGCGACCGGGGAATGGTCATGCCCATGAATTTTTCCCGCACCATCTCCCGGACGGTGTCCCAGGGGTATTCCTCGGTCCGGTCGGTGGCGGCGGCCATGGGTGCGGCGAAGGTCTCGGCGAATTCACGGGCCTTTCCGCGCAGAGCTTCCTGTTCCCTGCTGAGCGTGAAACGGGGTTCTCCATGATCGAAGACGTCCCGGCGGGATGCGGGATTGTTTGGCGGCTTGTTCATGGTTTGAACGGGTCTGAATTCCGGTTTCCGGGCGAGGCGGGCTATAGTGTGAGAACGATCTTGGGGCTGCCGCACAGTCCCGCGTGGAGATCGTTGAATGCCGGTCCGCCTTCCGTCAGGGGGCGGGTCTCGATCCACCCGAGATCCCCCAGTGCACCCTGGTGAATCTTTGACAGTGTGACCCGCAGGTCCAGGGGGGAATAGGTATAGCAACCGATGAACGTGATCTCCTGGAGAGTCATTCTGCGGATGTCCATCTCACCCCGGTTGTCCATGAGCCCAATGTGCACGATGACGCCTCCGGGGCGGACGGCGCTGACGGCTGCGTTGCGGGTGACTTCTCCGCCGACGGCGTCGAACACCAGGTCGTAACCGTTATCCGGCAACGGATCCGTGGACGGATCGCGAACGGGGATGTCCGTATGGGTCAGGACGGTTTCCCGGCGCAGCCCGTTGGTTTCGGAAATTTCCACCGAAACGGCTCCCTTGTCCCTGAGGACGAGAGCGGTCAGCAGGCCGACGGATCCCGAGCCGATGACCAGCGCCCTGGTTTCGCTCACCGGTCTTGTCAGGCTTCGTTCCGCCAGCGTCACCGCATGCAGCGCGGTGGCTCCAGGTTCTGTCAGGGCCGCACGGGTGCTGTCCAGCCCATCCGGCACGGGAATGAGATTGCGTTCCGGAATGGCGATCTGCTCGGCGAAGGCACCCGGCCGGTACATGCCGATCAGGTCCCGCTCGGGGCACAGGTTCTGCCGGCCTCCAAGGCAGTAGTCACAGCTGCCGCAGGTGATCAGGGGGTTCAGTACCACCCGTTTTCCGGGCTCGCTTCCCTCCAGTACCCTGCCAACCGCCTCGTGGCCAAGTATCAGTGGTGGGACCCGGCGGGGGTCGTGCCCCAGCCAGGCATGCATGTCGGAACCGCAGATGCCCACGGTTTCAATGGATATCAGGGCATCGCCGGCACGGCCATCGGGTTCCGGCTCATCCCGGTAAGTGACTTCGCGCTCCGCAGTGTAGACCAGGGCTTTCATGATTCGGATCGTATTTCAGGCCCGATGATACCGCATACCTCCGGGGATGAAGTTCAGCGGGCGGTAAATCCGCCGTCCACCGGCAGGACCTGGCCGGTCATGTAGCCGGAAGCCGGGGAAGCGAGGAAGATGGTGACGCCGGCGAGGTCTTCCATTTCGCCGTTCCGTCCCATGGTGGTCTGTCCGGCAGCCCAGAGGCGCATTTCTTCCCGGTCGAATACCGGGGTAGTGAGATCCGTCGGGAAGAATCCGGGTGCAATGGCGTTGCAGGTGATGCCGTGGCGCGACCATGCTTCCGCCATTGCGCGGGTCAACTGGCAGACGCCCGCCTTGGAAGCACCATAGGGCAGGCTGTCGGGAAAGGCCCGTTCCGACTGCAGCGAGGCGATATTGATGATCCTGCCGTAACCCCGTTCCCGCATTCTGGGAACGAAACAGCGGGAGAAGAAAAACGGCGCGGCGAGGTTCAGGTTGAGTGTCCGGTCCCAGGAATCCGGGGTGACCTCATCCCATGGCTGGCGCAGGTTGACGCCGGCGGCGTTGACGATGCCGTCGACCTGCCCGTAGTGTCCGCTGCACTGTTCGGCGGTGTCGGCAATGGTGTCCCGCTGTACCAGGTCGGCGGCGACGCTCCGGCAATAATCCGGGCCGATCTCCTCCACCGCCTGGGCGAGCAGGGATGCACGCCGGGCAACGAGGACGACCCGGGCGCCTGCCTCTGCCAGGAATCCCGCTATCGCCCTGCCAATGCCGCTGCTGGCTCCGGTGACCACGAAGACGCGGCCGTCAAGGCCGAACCGGTCCCGTAATGGATCGGCGGCTGTCACCATCGGAATCCTGGAAGGGTGCCCGGCATCGATGTCCTGGTGCCATTGGCCGGGGACTGCCGCCCGGCATGGTCAGGTGCCGATGTCAAACCTCTCGCCCGGAAAGTATTTCGCCAGACGGTCGTCCCCGGTCCGGGCATGACCCTCCATGCCTTCGGACCGGGAGATCCGCGCGGTTACCGCCCCGACATCCCGGTTCGCCTCCTCGCTCATGCGTTGCCAGGTCAGCACCTTGATGAATTTGCCGACGCTGAGGCCGCCGGTGTAGCGGGCCGCGCCCTTGGTGGGCAGGATGTGGTTGGGGCCGGAGCATTTATCGCCGTAGGCCACGGTGGTCTGCTCACCGAGGAACAGCGAGCCGTAGTTGGTGAGATTGGCCAGCCACCAGTCGAGATTTTCGCAGTGCACCTCCAGGTGCTCGGGGGCGTACTCATCACTGACCCTGACCGCCTCACTGTCGCTGTCCACCAGCACCACTTCACCGTAATCCCGCCACGCCTGGAGGGCCGTGCTGCGGTTGGGTTCGCTCATGCGCCCGATGTAGTGGGGCATGAGGTCAATCACCCTGCCGGCCAAGTCCCTGGACGTGGTCACCAGCCAAGCCGGGGAATCGGTGCCGTGCTCCGCCTGTCCCGCCAGGTCCGACGCAACGATGTCGGGGTCCGCGGTTTCATCGGCGATGACCAGGATTTCCGTGGGGCCGGCGAAGAGGTCGATCCCGACCCGGCCGTAGAGTATCCGCTTGGCTTCCGCCACGAAACGGTTGCCCGGCCCCACAATGATGTCGGCAGGATGGCCGGTGAACAGGCCGAACACCAATGCCGCCACGCCCTGGACTCCCCCCAGGTGCAGGATGGTGTCCGCCCCCGCGAGATTGGCGGCGTAGAGAATGGCTGGATGGACCCCGCGGTCGCCGTGGGTGGGGGAGCAGGCGATGACGTGCCTAACGCCTGCGACCTTCGCCGTGGTGACACTCATGATGGCGGAGGCGATATGGGCGTAGCGGCCGCCTGGGATGTAGCAGCCCGCCGTGTTCACCGGGACCAGGCGCTGTCCCGCGATCAGGCCAGGGGACAGTTCGGTCTCGAATGCGGTCATGCTGACCAGTTGCGCCTCGGCGAAGGACCTGACCCGTGCGTGGGAGAACTCGATATCCATGCGGGTCTGTTCCGGCAGGATGCGGGCGGCCTTCTCGATTTCAGCGGCACTGACCACGATATCCCGGTTCCAGCCGTCGAGTTCCCGGGCGTACCGGCGTGCCCGGGCCTCGCCTCCCGCCTCGATTTCGGCCAGCATTTCCTGCACGATCCGGCGGGTGTCGTCCTCACCGGTCGCCGGCGTCTTGGTGGCTTTCTTGATGTATTCCAGGCTCATTGTGAAAGTACTGAGGGCAACCACAGTGCAATCTGGGGAAACAGCATGATCATCACCAGTCCGAAAAGCTGTACCAGCATGAACTGCAGCATGCCCTTGTAGATATCGGCAAGATCCCAGGAGGGCGCGACGCCCTTGAGGAAATAGGCCGATAGCGCCACCGGCGGCGACAGCCATGCGGTCTGCAGGTTGACCGCAACCAGGATGCCGAACCAGATCAGGTCAAACTGCATCTGTTCCACCAGCGGCAGCAGGATCGGCACGATGATCAGCACGATGGGGACCCATTCCAGCGGCCACCCGAGAATGAATATCAGCGCCATGATCACCACCAGGATGGCCATGGGCGGGAGATCCATGGTCAGAAGGTAGTTGGTCAGCATGGTGGGGGTGCCCAGACGGGAAAACACCGCGCCGAAGAAGTTTGACGCCGCAACCAGGACCAGGATCAGCGCGGAGATCTCCAGGGTCTTGATCAGAGCGTCCTTGAAGCCCTTCCAGGTCAGTTTCCGGTATGCCGCAGTCAGGAGGAACGCACCGAAGGCGCCCATGCCGGCGGCTTCCGTGGGCGTGGCGAAGCCCAGCAGTATGCTGCCGAGCGCGAATCCCACCAGCGCCGCCGGTGGAACCAGCCCCAGGACGAATTCCTTGAACACATCGATCATGGACTCCGGCTGCATGTCCTCCGGGAGCGGCGGGCCGAGGTTAGGGTTCAGCTGGCAGCGGATCAGGGCATAGGCGGTATAGAGAAACGCCAGCATGAAGCCGGGGATGATGGCTGCGGCAAAAAGGTCCGTCACCGGCACTTCCAGTATCGGCCCCATCACCACCAGCATGATGCTCGGGGGGATCAGGATACCGAGGGTGCCGCCCGCGGTGATGCATCCTGCGGAAAGCTGCACGTCGTAGTTGGATCGGTTCATGGTCTTTGCCGCCATGATGCCGAGAATGGTGACGGAGGCGCCGACGATTCCGGTGGCTGCGGCGAAAATCGTGGAAACGAACAGGACCGCGATATAGAGCGCTCCCCGGGTGCGTGACAGTGTCAGTTGCACCGCCTGGAACAAACGCTCCATCAGGCCCGCCTGTTCCATCAGGATGCCCATGAAGATGAACAGCGGCACCGCCGCCAGCGTCTGTTCCAGCATGACCGCAGAGAACTGCAGCGTCATCAGGTAGAACACCAGTTCGCCGAATCCCCAAAGCCCGAAGGTCATGCCGAGAAAGATCAGGGTGAAGGAGATCGGAAAACCGACGAAAATGGCGAACAGCATGACGCCTACCATGATCAGCCCGATGAGTTCGGGCTGCAGATTGACAAGGGCTTCCCACATTAGAACGGCCACCTCCCTTTACGCGCTGCGTAAAGACTTTTCAGCAGTTCAGAGACGCCCTGGATCAGCAGGAATATGATACCCACCGGGAGTACCGTCTTGATCGGGCCCATGTAGGGCATCCAGGCGGTGTCCATGCCCCGTTCGCCCCTTGAGACGGCATCCCAGGCATAGTCGATGGACATCCAGAGGAATACGAGCAGGCCGGGAAAGTAGAACAGGATGTAAAGGGCCGAGTCCACGAGACCCTGGGTCCGGGGATGCCAGTTGCGATAAAGGAAATCCGCCCGGATGTGGACCCCGACGGAGAGGGTGTAGGCCGCCCCGAGGGTGAACATGGCCCCGTACATGAATCGGCTGATGTCGTAGGCCCACATGGTCGGGGCAATGAAATACTTGCGTGCGATCACCTCGTAGACCATGGCCAGGCAGAGCGGCAACAGGAGCCAGCCCGCCATCTTCCCGGTCCAGAGGTTGAAAATGTCGATGCCGCGAATGGTCTTTGCCATCCAGTCAGGCATGTCCGGGGGCATCTCGGCTTCTATGGCCGAACGCCGCTCGGCAATCAGTTCGTCGGCGATTTCGAGCTCTTCGGGCTTGATTGGTTCCGCCATGGTGCCTCCAGTGGTATTCGTGCGGACACGGGACGCAGACTTCGCATCAGGTGCCGCCGCCGGTTAATGTGGCACGGGAGCGGACCCGAGGTCCGCTCCCGTGCCGGGAACGGTTAACTGTAACCGAAATCCCTTACTGCTGCTGCTTCTGCTTGGCGTACGCCTGGCCGAGAGACGCGTTGGACGCCTGCGCACCGGCCCAGAAAGGAACAGCCAGATCCGCAAAATCCTTCTGCGACTGCCAGACCTTGGCGAAGAACTCGTTATCTGCGGCATTCTTTTCCAGGCTTGCCTTGGCGGCATTCATGTAGGCCGGGAAATAATCCGCCGGCGTGTCGTGCAGGATGACGCCGTGGTTCTCGGTGAGGTCCTTGAGGGCTTTGCCGTTTTCGTAGATCCGGTAGCCGAGTGAACGGATCAGGGAGGCATCCGCGGCAATTTCCATGGCGCGGCGCTGTTCTTCGGTCAGCCCGTTCCAGACATCGCCATTAATGTAGATGTCGGCATTGACCACGACCTGGTGCAATCCCTGCAGGTAGTAGTGCTTGAGCACCTTCTGGAAACCGAACACGCTGTCGGGCTTGGGGCAGCACCATTCCGCGGCGTCGATGACGCCTTTCTCAAGGGCCGGGAGAATGTCGCCCCCGCCCATGGCCACGGATGCAACACCGATATCCTTATAGGTCTGCCCGGGGATGCCGGGAGGTGTGCGGAACCGGTACTTGCGGAAGTCGTCCATGCTGTTGATGGGTTCCTTGAACCAGCCCAGTGCTTCCGGGCCCACAGGCTGCAGCATGAGACCATGGACATTGAGATCCATTTCGTCCCAGAGCTGGTCGTACAGCTCCTTGCCGCCGCCGTACATGAACCAGGAGATGAACGCGATGTTGTCGATGCCCACGCCCGCACCGGCGACGGGGGAGCCGAACAGCATGGCGGCGGGATGAATGCCGGACCAGTAGTGGGTCCAGGCGAACCCGGCTTCCACGAGCCCCTTGTCCACTGCCTGCATGATGTCACGGCCGCTGACGACGGCGCCGTCAGGCAGCACCTCGATCTGGACCTCGTTGTTGGTCAACTGGGCCACATTGGCAGCGAAATCCTTCAGCATGACGATTTCGTCCGCCTTGGTCGGCAACACCGACTGGACCCGGATCTTGACTTCGGCGAATACCGTGGAACTGGCCATCAGGGCCAGTCCCGCCGCAGCGCCGACCAGGAGTTTCTTGGTGAGTAGCATGATTTGATGATCCTCGATTGGTTGGATGAATAGACGGTGCCTAATCACTTAGTCACCGAAGAGTGCACCCCCGGTCCGGTAACCGGGACCGGGGAAGCGGAAGCTGTCGGCAGGTGCGGGGCCGCCGGCACCGCCGTGCCGCAGGGCCTGCACCTGGTCGGAGGCCGGGACCTCATGCCCAGTCCTCCCGGATCATGTCGGCGCATTTTTCGCCGATCATGATGCTGGGTGCATTGGTATTGCCGGACACGATGGCGGGCATGATGGAGGCGTCGGCCACGCGAAGGTCGTCGAGCCCGTGAACCCGCAGCCGATGATCCACCACCGAACGGGCGTCGTCGGCGGGTCCCATGCGGCAGGTGCCGGTCGGGTGGTAGATCGTGTTGCCCGTGTCGCGTGCATGCTCAAGCAACTGGTCGTCCGTCTGCACGTGACTCCCCGGATCGTATTCATCCGTAATGAACGGCTGCAGGGCCGGCATGGATGCGATGCGCCGGGAAACCCTCATGCCCCCGATGGCGACCTCGCAATCGTGTTCCGTGCTGAGGTAGTTCGGCTGTATGGACGGGTGTTCGTCCGGGTCCGGGGAGGTAATCTTCACCTGCCCGGTGCTCGTGGGACGCAGTTGACAGACAGAAGATGTGAACGCCGAAAAGTCGTGGGTGCCCTCTCCGGGGCTGTCGGAGCTGAGGGGCTGGAAATGAAACTGGATGTCCGGCCTTTCCGCCCGTTCGGACGTGCGTGTGAAAATGGCCACCTGGCTGGCCGCCATGGTCATGGGTCCGGTGCGGAAAAGCAGGTACTGCAGCCCGATCAGCAGCCTGCGAAGCGGATTGCGGATTTCATCATTCAGGGTGGGCTGGCTGCATTTGTACACGGCCCGGATCTGCAGGTGATCCTGCAGATTCGCCCCGACTCCGGGCAGGTCCAACACGGGCTCGATGCCCATTTCCCGGCTGAGAGCGCCGGGTCCGATGCCGGAAAGCTGGAGCAGTTGCGGGGAGCCGATGGCGCCGGCGCTGAGCACGGTTTCCCGGCGGCTCGTGCCATGGAACAGCTGACTGCCGCGCCGGTATTCCACACCGGTGATGCGCCGGCCCTCGCGGGTCAGCCTGGTGACATGGGCGGAGGTGACCACGTCCAGGTTGGGGCGCGACTTTGCAGGTTTCAGGAAGGCCTGGGCAGTGCTGCAACGCCTGCCACCATGGGCGGTCAGCTGGAAGTAGCCTACGCCCTCCTGGCTTTCCCCGTTGAAATCGTCGTTGGGCGGAATGCCTGCTTCCAGTGCGGCATCAATGAAGGCGTCGGTGATCTTCCGCCGGAAGCGGATATCGGATACCGTCAGCGGCCCTCCGGAGCCATGATGGGCATTCGCACCGCGCTCCTGGTTCTCCGACTTGAGAAAATAGGGCAGCACCTCCTGCCAGGACCAGCCCGGATTGCCCATGGCGGACCATTCGTTATAATCCTCGGGTTGGCCGCGGATGTACAGCAGACCGTTCAGAGAACTGGAGCCGCCCAGCACCTTGCCCCGGGGCCAGTTCAGCCTTCTGCCGTTGAGCCCCGGATCCGGATCGGTTCGGTAGCACCAGTCCACAGACGGATTATGCATGGTCTTGAAGTAGCCCACCGGCACATGAATCCAGGGGTTGGTGTCCCGTCGTCCGGCTTCCAGCAGCAGCACCCTGACATCGGCATCCTCGGACAGTCTCGCCGCGATGGCACATCCAGCGGAACCCGCTCCGGCCACGATGAAATCGTAGGTGTCGGAATTGTTTGCCATGCGCAGTCAAGATACCGAAATCGCATAAAACGGAACTACCAGTTCCGTTATGTGGATTCTATTATATAGTAAATTCGGGATATTCAAAGTAGTTTCTGAATATCCATTTTGTATAGCAATCGACCATGACGAGAGAACGCGGATCCACTATCGAACGGGTGCTGGCACTGGTACGGTTCATTGCCCAGGCGGACCGGGCAATGGGGTTGCTGGAGATCGGCAAGACGCTGGACATGCCAAAATCCACCACCCATCGCCTTTGTGCCGCGCTGGAGAGACAGGGCTTCCTGCAGAAGGAGATCGATGGCAAGAAATACCTGCCCGGCCCTGTTCTCAGGGACATCGCCATGGGAATACTGTCCGGCGCATCCTACCGGATGGAACGGCACGCGATTCTGGAAAGTCTTTCGGAGGACGTGGGGGAAACCTGCAACCTGGCGTATCCCGACGGGTCCGGCATGGTGTATGCCGACCGCGTGGAGACAAAATGGCCGCTGCGTCTCCAGTTCCCGATCGGTTCCAAGGTGCCGCTGCATTGCACTGCCAGCGGAAAGATGTACCTCGCCTCCCTGGACCGGAGGCGGCAACGCAAGCTCCTGTCCATCCTGCCGATGGAACGCCTCACGCCCCTGACCACCATTGATGCCGAACAATTGCGGTCTGAACTGGCAGAGATCAGGGCAAATGACTATTCCACGGACCGGGGAGAACTGGTGGCGGGCATGATCGCGGTTGCGGTGCCGATCCGGGACGACGGTGGGAATCTCGTCGGCACGGTGTCCCTGCAGGCACCGGAAATCAGGATGACGCTGGAAGCGGCTATTGACTATGTCCCCCGGCTGCGCCGGGCCGCGGCCAACTTCGCTGAATTGCTGATTACGGGCTGAGACGGGCTTGGGAGCGTTTCAGCCGGCAGCCGGTGAGAGTAGTTGATATTGAATTCGAGCGGGCGGGCACTTATATTTCACAGCGTAAGCCTCCTATAAAGCCCCATGCAGACCGATCTTTCAATCAGTGCCGCAGCCGTGGAGCGGGTCAATCAACTCCTGTCGTCCAAGGACAATCCCGACCTGATGTTGCGTGTCTACATCCAGGGCGGGGGATGTTCCGGGTTCCAGTACGGGTTCCAGTTCGATGAGTCGGCCCAGGAAGACGATATCGCCATAGAGCAGTCCGGTATCCGGATCCTGGTGGACATGCTCAGTCTGCAGTACCTGGGCGGCGCGGAAATCGATTTCAAGGACGATCTGATCGGATCACGGTTTCTGGTGAACAATCCCAATGCCTCCGCAACCTGCGGCTGTGGATCCTCCTTTTCGATCTGACACCGCCAGCCCGGCTTCCCGGACCTGATTCCCGCTGGCCGGCGAATCAACCGAAAACCGGAAAATACCGAAAATTTTCAGGCAAACCGCTTGAGGCAAGCGCGTCGCGTCCCCACTTTGCGACAGGAAACAACCAGAGCTTCCATATTCAATGTCAGTCAAGCAAGCAGACTCCGGAACCTCCGCGGGTTCCAAGGGCAAGGCACGGTCCCCCGATGCAAAACAGGCTCAAAACGGTGAGAAGCCTGCCGATGAGCCGGCAGTCGACGAGACCGCCCCGGATGCATCCGAAACCGGTCAGGCTGCCGGTCACCGGGTTGAACAGGCGAAGGACACACCGGAAGATACGCCAGCAGACACACCGCAGGACGACGAGGACCTGGCCGCTGCCCTGGTGGAAGCCAGGGAGCAGGTCCAGGAGATGAAGGACGGATTTCTGCGGGCCCAGGCGGAAATGGAAAATGTCCGCCGCCGCAGCCAGAAGGAAATCCAGGCGGCCCGGAAGTATGCGATCGAAGTGTTCGCCCAGGAACTGCTGCCGGTGAAGGACAGCATGGAACAGGCAACCCAGGTCGAACTGGATGACGCCGTGGGCGAGGCTGTGACCCGGATGAAGGAGGGCCTGGAACTGACCCTGAAGCAGCTTGAAACCGTGCTTGCCAAGTTCTCGGTGGTGGAAGTCGAGGCCGGCCCGGGCGTGAAGTTCAACCCGGACCATCACCAGGCTGTCAGCATGGTCGCATCCGAAGACATTCCACCGGATCACATCATCAGCGTCATGCAGAAGGGCTTCCTGCTCAAGGACCGGCTGCTTCGCCCCGCCATGGTGGTAGTGGCGAGCTGATCCTGCCCTACCGACAAAACCTTGTATTCAGAAGGGTTATCCGCATATTCCTGAATCGTACAGATCTATTGAAAGCATAATCAGAGGACTAACTCACAATGGCTAAAATCATCGGTATCGACCTCGGTACAACCAATTCCTGCGTGGCGGTGATGGAGGGCGGTACGCCCAAGGTCATCGAGAACAGTGAAGGTGACCGCACCACCCCTTCCATCGTCGCGTTCACCAAGGACAGTGAAGTCCTGGTGGGGCAGTCCGCGAAGCGGCAGTCGGTCACCAACCCGGACAATACGGTCTTTGCGGTCAAGCGGCTGATCGGCCGGCGCTTCGACGAAGATGTGGTACAGCTCGATATCGATCTCATGCCCTACAAGATCGTCAAGGCAAAGAACGGAGACGCCTGGGTCGAGGTCGGCGGCAAGCAGATGGCCGCGCCGGAGGTCTCCGCCCGGATTCTCCAGAAAATGAAAAAGACCGCCGAGGACTACCTCGGGGAGGAAATCACCGACGCGGTGATCACGGTGCCGGCCTACTTCAATGACTCCCAGCGTCAGGCCACCAAGGATGCCGGCAAGATCGCGGGCCTTGACGTCAAGCGCATCATCAACGAACCGACCGCTGCTGCGCTAGCCTACGGCATGGACAAGGCCAAGGGTGACCGGAAGATCGTGGTCTACGATCTCGGTGGCGGCACGTTCGACGTGTCCGTGATCGAGATCGCGGAAGTCGAGGGCGAACACCAGTTCGAGGTGCTTTCCACCAACGGCGATACCTTTCTCGGCGGAGAGGATTTCGACCGCCGTCTGATCGACTACCTGGCGGACACCTTCAAGAAGGAGCAGGGGATGGATCTGCGGGGAGACCCGCTGGCCATGCAGCGGCTGAAGGAAGCCGCGGAAAAGGCCAAGATCGAGTTGTCTTCCAGTACCCAGACCGAGGTCAATCTGCCCTACATCACTGCCGATGCCAGCGGTCCGAAGCATCTCAACCTCAAGATATCCAGGGCCAAGCTGGAATCTCTGGTGGACGAGTTGCTTCAACAGACGCTGGAGCCCTGCCGGACCGCCCTCAAGGACGCGGGCCTTGCTGCATCGGACATCAACGACGTGATCCTGGTGGGCGGACAGACCCGGATGCCCAAGGTCCAGGAAGTGGTGAAGGGTTTCTTCGGCAAGGAACCGCGCAAGGACGTGAACCCCGATGAGGCCGTGGCGGTCGGCGCGGCGATCCAGGGCGGGGTCCTGGGCGGTGATGTGAAGGACGTCCTGCTACTGGACGTGACCCCCCTGTCGCTTGGCATCGAGACCTATGGAGAGGTCATGACCAAGCTGATCGAGAAAAACACCACCATTCCCACCAAGGTCGCCCAGGTGTTCTCCACCGCGGCCGACAACCAAAGTGCAGTGACCGTGCACGTCCTGCAGGGTGAGCGGGAAATGGCCAGCGGCAACAAGTCCCTGGGGCGCTTTGACCTCACGGAGATCCCCCCCGCACCCAGGGGCGTGCCCCAGATCGAGGTGACCCTTGATATCGATGCCAACGGCATCCTCCATGTCTCCGCCAAGGACAAGGCCACGGGCAAGGAGAACAAGATCGTCATCAAGTCCAGTTCCGGCCTTTCCGACGAGGAGATCGAACGCATGGTCCAGGATGCCGAGGAGCATGCCGATGAGGATCGCAGGGCGCGTGAACTCGTGGACGCCCGCAACCAGGCGGAGGCAATGATCCATGGTGTAAGGAAATCCATGGACGAACTCGGGGACAAACTGGATGCGAATGAGAAGTCCGGGATTGAGGTGGCGATCACCGACCTGGAGGAAGCCATCAAGGGCGATGACAAGGATGCGATCGTCAGCAGGACCGAGGCGTTGACCCAGGCCAGCCACAAGATGGCCGAACAGCTCTATGCCCAGGGCGCGGAGCCGGAGGGTTCCGCCGGAGATGCCGCCGGGGAAGGCGGCGGCAGCACGGCGTCCGATGATGACGTCGTGGATGCCGAGTTCGAAGAGGTGGACGACGACAAGAAATCCTGAGAAAAGCGCCTGCCGCCGCCGCATATCGTACACGGCCCACGGTCCGGATGGCCTCGAGGCGCGGCATGGTGACGTGACGGGCTGGCGGAGCGGGATCTGAGAGGTCCCGCTTTTCCTGTCGGGCACAAGAAGAGATGTCGAAAAGAGACTACTACCAGGTTCTCGGCGTCAATCGCAGCGCCGGTGACGACGAGTTGAAGAAGGCCTATCGGCGGCTCGCGATGAAGTATCATCCTGACCGCAACCAGGGTGATGCCCAGGCGGAAGCCCGCTTCAAGGAGGCCAAGGAGGCCTACGACATCCTGTCCGACACCCAGAAACGGGCCGCCTACGACCAGTTCGGACATGCCGGCGTGGAGAATGCCGCCGGCATGGGAGGGGGCGGTTTCAGCGAGGGCGTGGGCGACATTTTCGGCGACATTTTCGGCGATATCTTCGGCGGCGGCGGAGGTGGCAGGCGCCAGAGCCGGGGCGCGGACCTGCGTTACAACCTCGAATTGAGCCTGGAGGAGGCGGTCCAGGGAACAGAAAAGAAGATCCGGGTCCCGCGCATGTCGGACTGCGCGGCCTGCAATGGTTCGGGTTCCCGGCCGGGCTCCGAACCGAAGACCTGCGGAACCTGCCATGGCCAAGGTCAGGTCAGGATGCAGCAGGGCTTCTTTTCGGTGCAGCAGACCTGTCCGCAATGCCGGGGCCGGGGAGAGGTCATCACCGATCCTTGCGGCAATTGCCAGGGACAGGGCATGGTGCGCGATGAAAAGACCCTGTCGGTCAAGATTCCCGCGGGTGTTGACGATGGTGACCAGGTCCGACTGTCCGGCGAGGGCGAGAGCGGCGGCCCCGGGGCGCGGCCCGGCGATCTCTACGTGCAGGTCCGGCTGGTACCGCACGATATCTTCAGGCGCGACGGCGACAACCTGTATTGCGAAGTGCCCGTCAGTTTTGCCACCATGGTTCTGGGAGGCAGCGTGGAAATTCCCACATTGTCCGGGCGCGCCACGATCAAGGTGCCGCCGGAGACGCAATCGGAAAAGATGTTCCGGCTGCGCGGCAAGGGCGTGCGCAATGTCCGGAACGGCCATCAGGGTGACCTGTATTGCAAGATTGCCGTCGAGACCCCGGTGAACCTGACCCGTCATCAGAAGGATTTGCTGAAGGAACTCGACCAGTCGCTCATAGAAGGCGGCGACAGGCATTCCCCCAGGTGGGGCAACTGGACCAGCCGCATCAAATCGTTTTTTGACGACCTGGTGACCTGACGGGGCTTCCCGGCCTATATAATTCGGTTCACCTGAAACTGGGACCGACTGTTGCAGGTTGAAAAGACCAGGATTCACCCGCCCGCACACCATGGTGTGCCGTGGTCCTTGGCGATGAGAACAGGCGGCAAGCCCGCATTCCTCCCGGGTACGACAACAGATTTCGCGTTCTCGGCGAAAGCGCTGAATTGGAGCGAAAATACACCGGCATCGGCCCTGGAATCTGGGATGTTGATCCCTGATCCCCGGGCGCGGGCATGGAATCGGGCATTCCCTCCCTGCCGGAAGTTTCACATCGGCTGTTCCGCGGGTCGGTGACCGGACCGGAGTACCATAGCGACGCATTGTCGGACAACGGGCTGTTTCACAGTAGGCTGCCGCGGTTCGTGCCCCGCAGGGCGCAGCAGGAAATGGCGCTGGAAGTGGGACGCGTACTGGCCGAGGGGGGCACGCTGGTGGCGGAATCCGGTACCGGGACCGGCAAAACCTACGCCTACCTGGTTCCGGTGATCGAGCAGGGGGTGCGGGCCGTGATATCGACCGGGACGCGGCATCTGCAGGACCAGATCTTCCACCGCGACATCTCCGAGGTGGGCAGGGTCCTGGGGCGCAGCGTCAATGCAGTCATGCTGAAAGGCCGCAGCAACTACCTATGCCGGTACCGCCTGCGGCAGGCCATGTCCCAGACCAGTCTGACCGGAGACGATGATCCGGCGCTTGCCGAGATCGCGCGTTGGGCTGCCAGTACCCGTGAAGGAGACATTGCGGAGATGCAGGGCGTCGGCGAGCAAGCGCCGGTATGGCGCCTGGTCACGTCCACGTCCGACAACTGCCTGGGCGGGAAATGTCCCGAACATGCCGGGTGCCATGTGATGAAGGCGAGGCAGAAGGCGCTTCAGGGAGACATCGTCGTGGTCAACCACCACCTGTTCCTGTCCGACCGGACGCTCAAGGATGACGGGTTCGGGGAACTGCTGCCCCATTGCGATGCGGTGATCTTCGACGAGGCCCACAGCCTGCCCTCGGTCGCTTCGGACTTTTTCGGATTTTCCCTGTCCAGCTTCCAGTTGGAGGAGTTGTGCCGGGACGTTGTCGTGGCAGAGAGGGAAGAGGGCAGTGCCGTGGATTTTGCCGACGCGCTGCCCGCGATGACACGGGCGGTGGTACAGGTCAACACGGCGCTTCATGGCAGCCAGGAGCAGATCCTGGACCACGGGGTGCTGGATGAAATTCCATTCCGGCAGTCGCTGGATCAACTGAACCGCAGCCTGGAGAGCCTGAGGGCGTCCCTTGAACTCGCCGCCCCGGCCGGTGAAGCCCTGGACAAGTGTCACCAAAGGGCCGTGCATCTGCAGGGGCTGTTGGACGAGTGGGCCCATGGCCGGGACCGCAACCTGGTTCGCTGGCTGTCCAGGTCGCGCCAGTGGTTCAGACTCCGTGCCACGCCCCTTAGGATCGACGCCCGGTTCCGGGAGATGATGCAGCATGCCCGGAGCTGGATATTCACCTCGGCCACTCTGGCCGTGGGGAATGATTTTTCCGCATACACGACGCAGCTCGGCATTGACGGATCACAGAGGTGCTGGGGAAGTCCCTACGATTTTCGCAGCCGTTCGCTGCTGTATCTCCCGGCATCGATGCCGGACCCCAGGGACAAGGAGTATCCGGATCGGATGACCGCCGTGATTCAGGATGTCCTCGAGGCGAGCAGGGGAAGGGCGTTCTGCCTGTTTACCAGTTACGGCATGATGAATCGAATCCATACGAAGCTCCGAGACAGGCTCCCGTGGCCAATGCTGCTGCAGGGCGAGGCGCCGCGCAGTGAACTCATGGATCGTTTCCGGCAATCGGGTGACGCCGTACTGTTCGGCACTGCAAGCTTCTGGGAAGGGGTTGACGTGCCGGGAGAAGCGCTTTCCTGCGTGATCATCGACCGACTGCCGTTTGCCGCACCCTCGGATCCGGTTCTCAAAAGCCGGCTCAGGGCCTGCGAGGAGGAGGGCGGCAATCCGTTCATGGACATCCAGGTGCCTGCTGCCGTCCAGGCCCTCAAGCAGGGGGCCGGACGCCTGATCCGTTCCGAACAGGACCGGGGTGTACTCGTCATCTGCGATCCCAGGATCCGTACCAGCCGATATGGTGCCCTGTTCCTGCAGAGCCTGCCCCCGATGCCGACCTGTGAACGCATTGAGGATGTGACCCGGTTCTTCCAGTGAACGTCCTGGCCATTGACACCGCAACCGCCCGCTGTTCGGTGGCCCTGTGCACTGGTTCCGGCAACGGCCAGCGCATGCAGGATTCTTCCGGCAGGCATTCCAGCCTGATCCTCGGCATGATCCGGGAGCTGTTGTGCAACCGGGAGATGACTTTGGGCGACCTTGATCTCGTTGCCGTGGACGTGGGACCCGGGTCCTTTACCGGTCTCCGTGTGGGTGTCGGCATTGCCCAGGGGCTGGCCTATGCTGCCGGATTGCCCGTGGTGGGAATCGGTTCGCTGGCTGCATTGAGCGGTGCCTATCCGCAGCAAACAGTAATCCCGGCACTGGATGCCAGGATGAATCAGGTCTACTGGGGCGTTTACCGGGCAGGCGAGTGCATCGTTCAGCCGCATGTGGATGATCCGTGCCGTCTCGAATCGGAGCTGGCATCCCTGTCGCTGCCGGATACGCCGATGGGTATCGGCAACGGCTGGACAGCCTATCCGGATTCCATGCCGGTCGAACTGGCGGGCAGGCCCCTGGAAATCCGGGGCGAACACCTGCCCGAGGCACTGCAGATTGCCCAGCTTGCTGCATCAGTCGGGCCGGCAGAACGGGTCTCACCGCTTGGACTGGAGGTGGCCTACGTGCGTAACCGGGTGGCGGAAGTAATGTCCGGCGGAGCAGGCACGCCGGAGTCCTGAAAGGGGACTGCCTTTTCCGTTCGGCAGTCAGATGCATCCGGAGTAAGGAAATGGGGTATATCAACAGGAACAATTCATTCGCAATAGCCTTACGATGAGACATGATGGAGTAGGGGTCAGGTTATCAGCAACTGATCTCATGCGGTTCACGGCATGTCCGCATTCGGTTCGACTTGACCTTGCTTATCTTCAGGGTAAGGCGCCTGTTCCTGTTGATGACAGTGAAGATTCAGCCTTGCTGCAACGACACGGTGATCGGCATGAAGCCGAGTATCTTCAAACACTCGAGGCTGAACACAAGCATGTCATTCGAATTGAAACTGACGGTGTGCCCTTTGCAGAGTCGGTAAACGCCACCAGGAATGCACTTGGTTCCGGGTCGGATATCGTCTTTCAGGGCGCGCTCGCTGGTGGGATGTGGGGTGGCTACGCGGACTTCCTTGAGCGCGTGCCGATTCCATCCGGGCTTGGCACGTTCTCCTACGAGGTTGTGGATACCAAGCTCAAGCGCAAACCCGCTCCGAGCCACGTACTTCAACTGTCACTCTACTCGGATCTACTCGCGGATCTCCAGGGCAGGGCGCCCGAATATGCCCACGTGCAACTCGGCACAGGAGAACGGGTCAGCTTCCGGCTATCGGAGTATTCCGATTATGTGCGCCTGTTGCGTGATCGCCTCGAGGGGTTTGTCCAAAACCCGCCCAGTACCCGCCCGGTTCCCTGTTCACTTTGCGAACTCTGCCGCTGGCGAGAGGCATGTGCCACCGAATGGCGGGAGACTGACAGCCTTTATCTCACTGCCGGCATCACCCGAAGTCAGGTTGCCAAGCTTGAGAGTTTCGGCATCAGGACCATGGGCTCCCTGGCCGAGCACAGTGGGCGGGTACGCAGGCTGGCGGATTCAACGGCCGGGAAGCTGCGGTCCCAGGCGCGGCTGCAGACTGCCCGAAAGGCAGGTGATCCAGCCTATGAACTGCGTGCCCATGTCCTCGGCAAGGGCTTCGACCTGTTGCCGCGCCCGGATTCCGGGGATCTCTTCTATGATATCGAGGGAGACCCTTTCTACGCAGAGACCGGTTCCGAGGGTCTCGAATACCTTCACGGCATTTGGGATGGAGAGGAATTCGCCGCCTTGTGGTCGCATAACCTCGTAGAGGAAAAGAAAGCCCTGGCTTCCCTCATTGACCGGTTTGGAGAACGTCTTCGGCAATTTCCGCGCGCGCACATATACCATTACGCACCCTACGAAATCACTGCCCTTCGGAAGCTCGCCACGAGGCATGGAGTAGGGGAAACACAGTTGGATCGTTGGTTGCGGGAGCGGCGGTTCGTAGACCTGTATGCGGTGGTCCGAGGGGGAATATTTGCATCCGAGCCCTCCTATTCCCTGAAGGACATGGAGGTGTTTTACGATATGAAACGTGAGGGAGAGGTAGTGACTGCGGGTGGCTCTATCGTCGCCTACGAGAAGTGGAGAGAGTCCGGTGATGATGGGATTCTCTCGGAAATCGAAGAGTACAACCGTCTCGATTGCATTTCTCTTGAGCAATTGCGCAACTGGCTGCTCAAGATTCGTCCCGAGGGGCCCTGGCTTGAGATCGGCCAGGGAGAAACCGAGAAATCTGAGTCGCAGCAGGCCCAAAATGACGAGCTCGCCAGATTCCTCGCAGACTCTGACCTAACTCAGGATCGTCAGCAGGCGCTCTACGACCTGGGGGTATTCCATTGGCGCGAAAGCAAACCCCAGGCCTGGGCCGTATTCGACTCTGCCGCGAAAGACTTCGAGGAATTGAGCGACGACATGGATTGTCTGGCCGGACTGGTTGCGGATGGGGGTGAGTATCCGGTGAAACGATCAGTGGGGCGTGACTATTCCTATCCGCCCCAGGAGACAAAATTGCGAAAGGGGGTAGATGCCCTCTTCGTGGACGGGGACGGATTCGCAACGGTCGGAATTATCGACCTGGACCGAAGCCGCAGGCGGGTCTCCCTGAAGATGGGGCCCAGTTGGGGTACCTGTATGCCGGACGCACTGGACCTTCTTCCCGGTTTTGCCCTGCACCCGGGTTCGATTCCAGCCGCCATCAGGAAAGTGGTGGATGATCAATGCCGGTCCAAATCCAATACAGCCGCGGAAGATCTACTCTCGCAGAACCCTCCCCGATTCCACGGTCCGTCGCCACTGCCGCTGGAAGAAGGTGACGGGACGATCGATGGCATGATCCGGGCCGTGCGGGCGATGGACAAGACTGTTCTGCCTGTCCAGGGGCCGCCCGGCACCGGCAAGACCCATGTCACGGTACGGACGATTCTCGCGCTGGTTCGGGACGGCAAGCGCATTGCGGTGTCCTCCAACAGCCACGAGGCCATCCGCAACGTACTGATGGGATGTGCCCGTGCACTTCGAACGGACGATACCGGTCTTTCCGCCGGGGATGTGCGCATCACCCACAAGATCTCGCGCGATACGGATCTTCCGGGCGAAGTCCGCTCGGCAATCAACTGTGTGACTGATAACAATGCGCCCGCCATCGAAACTGCCCATGTTGTCGGAGGCACGGCATGGCTGTTTTCGAGGGACGAGCTGGAGGGGGCGTTTGATTATCTCTTCGTTGATGAGGCGGGCCAGGTTTCCTTGGCGAACCTGGTCGCGATGTCCAATGCGGCGGACAACCTTGTTCTCGTCGGCGATCCCCGGCAGCTCCCGCAAGTCCTCCAGGGAGCGCATCCCTATCCGGCCAACCGTTCCTGTCTCGACTGGATTCTGGGCGAAGGCCGGAATGTCGACCCGGCGCGTGGCATATTCCTGCCGGAAACCTGGAGAATGCATCCCGATTTGTGTGCCTATGTTTCCTCCCAGTTCTACGAAGATCGCCTGAATAGCCATTCCTCGACTGCCTTTCAGTCCATAGAGGCCAGGAACCTGCCCCGATGCGGTGCCTGGCGTGTGTCTGTCGCTCATGAAGGCTGCGCCCAGGTCTGCCCGGAAGAGGTGGAAGCAGTTTCCGATACGATCGAAAGCCTGCTCGACGGCACATGGACAGATGGTAAGGGAATTAGCCGGCCAATCCAGATGAGCGATATCATCGTGGTTGCTCCCTATAATGCGCAGGTTAACGCATTGTCCGATGCCCTGTCCGGTATCCGTGTCGGTACCGTCGACAAGTTCCAGGGGCAGGAAGCACCGGTTGCCCTAGTCTCGATGACCGCCTCGTCTTCCGAGGAGACTACCCGGGGACTGGATTTCCTGTTGTCCCGGGAACGGTTGAATGTTGCCGTGAGCAGGGGAAAGGGGCTGAGCCTGGTTTTCGCATCGCCACGGCTCATGCACACGAACTGCACTACCGTAGAGCAGATGCGTTTGGTGAACGCGCTTTGCGCGCTTCCGGATGCTTTCGCATAGGATGCATCGCGCCGCTCATCGGCAAGTCGGCGGCGCGGGCACGGGTCTCGTTCCACGAAGGACGCATGGACTGCAGTGCTTCTGGTCTAAATAGTCCTCGTCGAGTCGGTTGATTTCGTAGGTGTCCCGCGTGCGCACCCCGATCCCATGCCATGCCATCAGTCGGGCCAGGTCCTTGCCGTGGATCCCGGCACCTGCAGGGGTACCGTGAACCTTCCGGGGACGGGCTTCAGGACAGAACCACCGAGGTGACGAACCGGGTACCGAAATATGCCAGGATCAGGACCCCGAAAGCCGCCAGCGTCCAGCGGGCAGCCACGGTGCCGCGCCACCCGTAAATCCTGTGTCCGTAGAGCAGACCGGCGAATCCCAGCCAGGCGAGGAAGGACAGCAGGATATGGTGATTGAACGCCAGGGTCCGTCCCTGCTGGTGATACAGGTAGACCATGCCGACCACCAGGTTCATGGTGAGCAGGATGACGCCGATCATGGTCAGCCAGAACAGGTTGTGTTCCATGGTCTGTATGGGTGGCAGGGAGGGCAGCAGGTTGCCCGGCCGATGGCTGTGAAGATGCCTGTCCTGAAGGTACAGCAGCAGTGCCTGGGCGGCGGCGATGCAGAGAAAACCGAATGCCACCAGCGCAATCCCCAGATGCCACCACTGCAGTGCGGACGGGTTTTCCACCGGCACCGGCTGACCGGTGAGGAACAGGCCCACGAGCAACCCCAGGAGTCCGACCGGCATCACGAACAGCCCCAGGTTGAACATGTCCCGGGCAAGGGTTGACAGCAGGAATACGAAAACTGTCATGAGTGTCACCAGGGAAAACACGTAGCCCAGGGACAGATTGAGAGCCGAGGCGGACAGCATTCCCCGTGCAAGCAGCCACGCGTGCAGTACGGCGGCCGCCCAGCCGACCAGCAGTGGATACAGGTTGCTTCCGTTTGCTCCGCCGGTTCCCGTACCGGCACCTGGACTGGCATGAACCCGGCGCCAGAACCAGGCGGAGGTGACCAGGTAAGCCGCCAGGGCAAGGATGATGAGGACGAATTGGGGCACGCCGGGTTGGTATTTGGTGGACGGGGATGATTACACTACAATCAGCGCGGCCCGGGGACCGTGGTGGTGGCATGCAATTATACACTCCGGGCGTTTCGGTGGCTGCCGCGGGCGGCGGACGACGACAGCTTTCCGTTGCACACCGAACGGGCACCCGGGTGGGGGCGGTAGAGGAAATGGTCCGGAACCGTTCAGCAAGATTCCGATGAAAAATGTTTGAACAACTCAGTGACAAGCTCAAGTCCACGTTCCGCAACCTGAGCGGCAGGGGACGCCTGACCGAGGACAACATTACCGAAGCCATGCGCGAGGTGCGCATCGCCCTGCTGGAGGCGGATGTCTCCCTCGAGGTTGCCAGAAATTTCGTCGCCAGGGTGCGCGAGAGATCCGTGGGACGGGAGGTTCTCGGCAGCCTGACGCCAGGGCAGGCCGTGATCAGGGTGGTCCAGGAGGAACTGGAGTCGCTGATGGGCGGCGCTAATGATGCGCTGGACCTTGCCGCCCGTCCGCCGGCGGTGGTGCTGGTGGCCGGCCTGCAGGGGTCCGGCAAGACCACCACCGTGGGCAAACTCGCGAAACGGCTGATCGAGCGGGAGGGGAAATCGCTGATGGTGGTCAGCGCCGATATCTACCGGCCCGCCGCCATCCGGCAGCTGGAGACGATTGCCGGACAGGTCGATGCGGTGTTCTATCCCAGCGAAGCCTCCCAGTCCGCGGTGGAAATCGTCCGGGGCGCACTGGCGCAGGCAAAGCGGTCCGGCGTGGACGTGCTGATCGTGGATACCGCGGGTCGTCTGCATGTCGACGAGGACCTTATGGAGGAGGTGAAACAGGTCCATGCCGCCATAGACCCGGTGGAGACCCTGTTCGTGGTGGATGCCATGACCGGCCAGGATGCGGTGAACAGCGCCCGGGCATTTGACGGGGTGCTGCCGCTGACCGGCGTCATACTGACCAAGACCGACGGCGACGCCAGGGGAGGCGCCGCCCTGTCCGTCCGAGCCGTTACCGGCAAGCCGATCAAGTTTCTGGGGGTGGGAGAGGGGATGGATGCCCTGGAGGCTTTCCATCCGGACAGGATCGCCTCGCGAATCCTCGGAATGGGGGATGTGCTGTCCCTGGTCGAGGAAGCGGAACGGAAGGTCGACAGGCAAAAGGCGGAAAGACTGGCGAAGAAACTGGTCAAGGGAAGGGAATTCGATCTCGAGGATTTCCGTGAACAGATGGTCCAGATGGAGAACATGGGAGGGATGGCGGGCATGCTGGACAAGCTCCCCGGGATGGACAGGATTCCGCAAAAGGCCCTCGACCGCGTTGGCGACCGCCAGACCCGCCAGACAATTGCCATTATCAACGCCATGACCCCCCACGAACGGCGTTTTCCCGCGGTGCTTCGTGGTTCTCGGAAAAAACGCATTGCCGCAGGGTCGGGAACCCAGGTTCAGGACGTCAACCGCCTGCTGAAGCAGTTCATGCAGATGCAGAAGATGATGAAGCGCATGAAGAAGAAGGGCGGGATGCGGTCACTGATGCAGCAGATGAAGGGCGGCGGGGGCGGGGGCATGCCGGGCATGCCGTTCTGATCCGGCCTGTCGATGCATACCCCAGGATGGCCGGATTGGCTACCTTTCCCGGAATCAGAGGCAGGCTGCTATACTTGTCTGCCTGTCAGATGATTTCGCCATTCTCACGAGAGTAAAGCATGATGAAGTCCGCCAAGCGAGTGATACTGGTATTGTTTCTGGGCCTGTGTGTACCGGCAACGCTGTTTGCGCAAACCCTTTCCGATACCGAAAAGGAGCGGCGCTGGATGGTACAGATCGTCGACACCCTGTTCGATGGCGAAACGATCTGGCTGGAGGCGGACGGGCACGATTTCCTCGGCATCGAAATGGAGGGTTTCGACGGGCATACCGGCCGCGCGGCCATCGTGGTGCATGGAATCGGTGTGCATCCCAACTGGGAGCAGGTAATCAGGCCGCTTCGGGTTGGACTCACGGAATACGGGTGGCATACGCTGTCGATCCAGATGCCGATACTCCCCAACGAGGCCGGCGGACTGGAATATGTTCCGCTTTTCGATGAGGTGGCCGGCAGGTTCGAGGCGGCAATCGATTTCCTGCAGGCCCGGGGAAACCGGGAGATTGTCATCATTGCCCACAGCATGGGGTCATCCATGACGATGCGGTATATGGACGATGTCGCGGAGCCTCCGGTCAAGGCGCTGGTTCTGGTCGGTATGCAGGGTGGCCGGGAAAACATGGTCCACGACAACGTATCGGCACTGAACAAGGTGAAGTTGCCCGTTCTGGAACTTTACGGCAGTGATGACCTGCCGGGTGTGGTTGATTTTGCCGCGCGCAAGGCCAGTGCGGCCTATACCGGCGGGAACAAGGGCTATCGCCAGATGATGGTGGACGGGGCAAACCATTTTTTCGACGGGCTCGATGAAACGCTGGTGGAGCTCGTCGGCCAGTGGCTGGCGGGGCTGGATTCTTCCTGACGCATCCACGGGCCTGCCGGGAAGGGCCGGCAACCTCGTGACCGGAGCAGGCCGCCGGGATAAAGGCCCTGCGGCTTCACGGACAGGCCGAAATGACGGTTGTTTCCCGGAACCGATATCTCTGATGCGCATCATCCTTTCAGGCTGAGCGTTTGGAATCCCGGGGGTATTCTCGCTATACTTCCGCCTCCGAATTTTTCCGGGTTTCCCGACATGGGAAAACCCCGTGATACAGAGGTGAAACGTGCAATTGACAGGCGCTGACATTGTTGTCCGATGTCTTCAGGATGAAGGCATTGAATATATATTTGGTTATCCCGGCGGCGCGGCACTTCATATTTATGACGCGCTCTACAAGCAGGACAAGGTAAAGCATATCCTTGTCCGCCACGAACAGGGTGCCACCCATATGGCGGACGGCTATGCCCGGGCTACGGGAAAGGCCGGGGTCGTCCTGGTGACATCAGGTCCCGGTGTCACCAACACGGTAACCGGAATCGCCACCGCATACATGGATTCCGTCCCGATGGTGGTGCTGACCGCACAGGTGCCGTCCCACCTGATCGGGGATGACGCTTTCCAGGAGGTGGACACCGTCGGCATAACCAGGCCCTGCGTCAAGCACAATTTCCTGGTCGGCGATGTCAACAAGCTGGCGGAGACCATGAAAAAGGCCTTCTATATCGCCGAGTCCGGCCGTCCGGGCCCGGTGGTGGTGGACATTCCCAAGGATGTAACCGCGAAAGTCGCGGAATATCACTATCCCGAAGTGGTGGACATGCGTTCCTACCAACCCCGGACCCGGGGACATATCAAACAGATTTCCCGAGGGCTTGACCTGCTTGTGCAGGCGAAAAGACCGGTGGTATACACCGGCGGCGGGGTGGTGCTCGGGGACGGGTCCGCCCCCCTGCGCAAGGTCGTCTCCAAGCTTGGTTTCCCCTCCACCAGTACCCTGATGGGCCTTGGAGCCATTCCCCATGACGATCCGAACTTTCTCGGTATGCTGGGTATGCATGGTACCTATGAAGCCAACATGGCGATGCATCAGTGCGATGTCATGTTCGCCATCGGTGCGCGTTTCGACGACCGGGTGACCGGTGAGCTCAGCAAGTTCGCCCCCGATGCCCGCATCATCCAGATCGACATCGATCCGTCATCCATCGGCAAGAATGTTCCCGTGGAGGTGCCGATCGTCGGCGACTGCGGGCAGGTCCTTGAGCAGATGCTCGAGCAGCTGGATGCCCGCCTGGGGGAAATCGATCGGACCGTTGTCGGCGAATGGTGGGCCCAGGTGGACAAGTGGCGGGCAGTCAAATCACTCGACTACCAGCCCAGCAAAGACAAGATCGTGCCGCAGCTGGTGGTGGAACGACTGATGCAGATCACCGATGGAGAGGCGTTCGTGTCGTCCGATGTGGGACAGCACCAGATGTGGGCCGCGCAGTATTACGGCTTTTCCAAGCCCCGCCGCTGGATCAATTCCGGCGGGCTCGGCACGATGGGATTCGGGCTGCCGGCAGCCATGGGAATCCAGCTGGCCTATCCCGATGACACCGTGATCTGCATTTCCGGCGATGCCAGCATCCAGATGTGTCTCCAGGAACTTTCCACCTGCCTGCAGTATGAACTGCCGGTCAAGATCATCAACCTCAACAACCAGTACATGGGCATGGTGCGGCAATGGCAGGAATTTTTCTATGATCGCCGTTACTCGCATTCCTACATGGATGCGTTGCCGGATTTCGTGAAGCTGTCCGAGAGCTATGGACATGTCGGCATACGGGTGGAGGATCCGGCGGACCTCGACGAAGCCCTGAACCGTGCATTTTCCATGAAGGACCGGCTTGTGTTCGTCGACGTGATCACCGATCCGACCGTAAACGTCTATCCCATGATTGCCGCCGGCAAGGGGCATAACGAAATGCACCTGCAGCCTGACCAGGAGGAACATCAGGAACGGGAACTGGCCTGATGCGTAGAATCATTTCCCTGTTGCTGGAGAACGAATCCGGTGCCCTGTCCCGTGTGGCCGGACTGTTTTCCGCCCGCGGCTACAACATCGAGTCATTGACCGTGGCGCCCACGGAGGATCCGACACTGTCCCGGATGACCATTGTAACCCGTGGCAGTGACAGCATCATCGAGCAGATCACCAAGCAGCTCAACAAGCTGGTGGACGTGGTCAAGCTCATCGATCTCACGGAGGGCCAGCATATTGAACGGGAATTGATGCTGGTGAAGGTGGTCGCACATGGCAATGATGAGCGCGAGGAGGTCAAGCGGCTGGTGGATATCTTCCGGGGACGGATCATCGATGTCACCGACAGCACCTACACCCTGGAGATGACCGGAAACGGCGACAAGGTGGATGCCTTCATTCTGGCCTTGGGGCAGGTGGAAATTATCGAAGTGGTGCGGTCCGGCATCTCCGGCATCGGACGGGGAAAACGCGCGCTCAAGGTGTAATCCGTCCCGGCTCAGTCCGTGTATAATCCCGCGCCCGGCCGGGCGGTGTTCCCCAGTTAGCCGTCTTGCAGAACAAGAGGTCTGACCAGGATGACGTTTGGTTGTTTTGAAGACCTGTAGTATTGAAAACCGGAGATATTTCCATGCAAGTTTTTTACGACAAAGATGCCGATCCCGAACTGATCAAGAGTCGCAAGGTGGCCGTCATCGGTTATGGATCCCAGGGGCACGCCCATGCCAACAATCTCAAGGATTCCGGTATTGATGTGGTGGTCGGATTGCGGGAGGGCTCCGCAAGCCGGGTCAAGGCCGAGACCGCGGGTCTCGATGTGGCGGAGGTGGGTGAGGCGGTCAGGTCCTCCGATCTCGTCATGATGCTGGCACCGGACGAACTCATGGGCGCCATCTACAAACAGGAGGTGGAGGAAAACCTGAAGCCTGGAAGCACCCTGGCCTTTGCCCATGGTTTCAACATCCATTTCGGATACATCAACCCCAGGCAGGACGTGAACGTCATCATGGTGGCACCCAAGGGTCCGGGTCACCTGGTCCGCTCCACCTTCGAGCAGGGTGCCGGGGTGCCCTGCCTCGTGGCCATTCATCAGGACGCCACGGGTGACGCGGAATCCGTTGGCGTGGCCTATGCTTCCGCCATTGGCGGCGGCCGCGCCGGTATCATCAAGACCACTTTCCGTGAGGAAACCGAAACCGACCTGTTCGGTGAGCAGGCGGTTCTCTGCGGCGGTGCAACCGGCCTGGTCCAGGCCGGTTTTGAAACCCTGGTGGAGGCGGGCTACTCGCCGGAGATGGCATACTTCGAATGTCTGCATGAACTCAAGCTGATCGTGGACCTGATGTACGAGGGGGGGATTGCGGACATGCGCTATTCCATTTCCAATACCGCGGAATTCGGCGACATGACCCGGGGTCCGCGGATCGTGAACGAACAGGTCAAGGCAGAGATGAAAAAGATACTGGCAGAGATCCAGTCCGGTGAATTTGCCAGGGAATGGATGGATGAGAACGAAAGCGGCGGGAAGCGTTTTCCGGAACTGCGGGACCAGGCCCGGAAGCACCAGATCGAGGAAGTGGGCGAAAAGCTGCGCTCCATGATGTCCTGGATCGGGGAATCCAAGGTCGTGGACAAGTCCAGGAACTGAGTTTCGCCGGACCACGGTACTGAAGGCCGGGGTTCATCCCCGGTTTTTTGTCATACCGCCCCCGGTTTGCCCGTCATGCAGACAGCCCGATACCCTATATTTGCACCGGAAGGCCGGCTTCACCTGGTTCTGGTGCTGTGCCTGGGGGCTCTGGCCACCTGGCAGCTTGGCTGGTGGTCCGCACCGGTGTGGCTGCTGGTTCTGTTCGTGATCCAGTTCTTCCGCGACCCCCCGCGCCTCGTCAGTGAAAAGCCCGGAGACGTGGTTGCCCCTGCAAGCGGCAAGGTCGTGTTTATCGGGGAAGAGGAAAACCCCTACCTCAAGGGGCGCCCGAGGATGCGGAAGATCAGCATATTCATGAACGTTTTCTCCGTGCATTCCAACCTGATTCCGGTCGGCGGCTCGATCAGGGATTGCTCCTATCACCGCGGCTCCTTCTTCAACGCCTGCCTGGACAAGGCGTCCGCATCGAACGAGCGCAATGCCGTCTGGATCCACACCGATGAGGGCAAGGATGTGGTCGCTGTGCAGATCGCGGGCCTGATTGCCCGGAGAATCTTCTGCTATGTCCGGACGGGAGACGAGGTGAAAACCGGGCAGCGCTACGGCTTTATCCGGTTCGGATCCCGGGTCGACCTGTACCTGCCGGAGAGTGCGGCGCTGCAGGTGACCCTGAACCAGTGGGTGGCTTCGGGAAATGATGTGATCGGGAACCTGGGTACCTGATGGAGTATCATTACCCCCTGATCCGTCCATGGAGGCGATAACCCGAATCCGGCATGTATTCAGAGGGTGACAGCGGCAAAGGCCGCAAGGGTATCTACTTTCTTCCCAGCCTGTTTACCACGGCGGGACTGCTGTTCGGGTTCATTGCCATCATCCAGGCAACCCATGGGCGATTCGATCTCGCGGCGATCTGGATTTTCGTGGCAATGATCATGGACGGCCTTGACGGCCGGGTGGCGCGCTGGACCAACACCACCAGCGAGTTCGGAAAGGAATACGACAGTCTCGTGGATCTGGTCGCCTTTGGAGTTGCGCCGGCGATGATGGTCTACTTCTGGTCACTGCAAAGCATCAGTCGGGCGGGGGCGGCGATATCATTCCTGTACGTGGCCGCCACGGCGCTTCGGCTGGCCCGGTTCAACACCCTCACCATCAAGGACAAGCGCTACTTTTACGGCTTGCCGTCCCCATCAGGCGCGGCATTTGTGGTGTTCTGGGTCTGGTGCATGTACGAATTCGGGATTTCCGGCGAAGGCGTATCCTGGTTGAGTGCCGGTGTCACCCTGGCGGCGTCGATCCTGATGGTCAGCAATCTCCGGTTCCGCAGTTTCAAGGATTTTGACTACAAGGACAGGATTCCTTTCGTGGTGCTGATTGCACTGCTGTTGATGCTGGTGCTGATCTACTTTGATCCGTCCACCGTATTGTTCGTCATGGCCCTCGGATACGTCCTTTCGGGCCCGTGGGGATGGCTCATGCGGTGGCGGAAGGGCCACCAGGAAAGCCCGGCCTTCCTGCCCGACGATGACGAGGGCGGAGACGGAGGGACGGATTCACCCGACGACACCGAATCCGGTCAGTGACCCCAGCATGACCGCCTGAGATGCCGAAGTCCCGGGGAATGGGCGCGTTGTCGCCCAGGCAGGCCGAAATCCTCGGACTGATCGGCATCCAGGTCTGGCGCCGGCGCACGGATCAAACGGATTTCCCCGCCGCTCCCCGTCCGGATACACCGTCCAACGCCCGTTCCGGAGCAGACCGGGAGCAGGCAGGCACCGCCGGAACAGGTCGCTGGCATCTTGCCGGCGGCGAGTCGGACCCTGTCCGTGATATCTGGGTCTTCTGCTCGGACAGTGCGCAATTCCTGGAATCGAATCCATCCGCAAAACGGCTCCTCGAGGAGATTCTTGCGGCCATGGGACTCGCGCTTGGGGACGTATCCTTGTTTCACCCCGGGGATGGCCGGGCGGACACGAACACGTCGAGATCCGCCCGGCATATGCTTGAGACCCGTCCCGGGAAGTCACCCAGACAGGTAGTCGCGCTCGGGCGCGATTGCAGTGAGTGGGTGCGAGCCCATATGAGCGGAGTGGAGCCGGGCGGGCCATCGGATCGTGCTGCCGGCGCAGGGCCGGTTGCCCTGCTGACGGGGGACGACCTGGGGTCCTTGATGGCGGACCCGAACGGCAAGGAGAGACTGTGGCGAAGGATGGTGGCATCCGGGATGGCGTCCCTTGGCGATTGAGGCGGCGTATTCCCTGGCCGAGCTGACTCATGAGTCTGTCGGGCGGTTCATGGAGGAGGAATCGCCGGATCAGGATTCGTGGACCCTGGCCCAAGTGCGCCAGAGCCTGCACTGCGGTCACTTGGGCTTTACCCTCCAGTCCCCGGAAGGTGTGGCCGGCTATTGCATCGTGAGGCAGTTGCCCGGGGTCATGGAAATCCTCAACCTGGTGGTTCTTCCCTCTTTCCGATCAATGGGATACGGAAAAATCTTCCTGGAACTTCTCTGCAGGTTGGGCATGGCACGGAAGCTGGACAGGATCTGGCTGGAAGTGTGTTGTTCCAATCTTCCAGCGGTATCCCTGTACCGGGCCTCGGGGTTTGCCGAGGTGGGTCGCAGGCGGGGCTACTATTCCGGCCGACCGGGTGCGGGCCCGGAAAATGACGCGATCGTGATGGAGAAAGCCCTCTGACCCGTACCCGTGTTCCGCCGGGACGGGCTGTTCCGGAAACTGACGGCAGACTGTTCGTGTGCGGCAAGGTCCCGAATGACGGCGGAACCTCCGGCGCTACGGGCTGACGATGATGCTCTGCCCCGGGTGCAGGATGGTGCTGCGTGTCATCTGGTTCCACTGCAGCAGATCATCAAGGCTGGCACCGTAGATGCGGGATATCTTCCAAAGAGAGTCCCCCGGCACAACGAGATGGGTGACGGTTTCACCACTGCCGGAGCCCCATGTGGGTCCGGCATACTGATTCGCTCCCGCGCTCAGCGGGATACGCAGTTCCTGGCCGGGATGAATCAGGTCGGATTTGAGCCGGTTCGCCTGCTGGATTGACCGGATGGAAACACCATGCAGGCGCGCGATCTTGCCAAGATACTCACCGGACTTGACCTTGTGATGCGCCCATTGCATGCGTTGTGTGGGCGTCAGTCCGGCAAGTCCCTCCAGCAGGACCTGGGCCTCGTCCGCCGGTACTGCCAGATGGTGCGGGCCATTGGGCGGTGTCACCCGCCGCTTGTAGCCAAGATTCAGGAAGTGGAGTTGTTTGAGCGTCAGCGAGAGGAAAGAGGCGGCAACGGAAATGTCGGTCTGGATTTCCAGGTCGATCACCCGCAAGGTCGGCCGGTTTTCCAAGGGTTTCAGGGCAATGCCGTATTTCCCCGGATCGCGCAGGATGTTCCGCACCGCCATCAGGCGGGGCACATATTCCCTGGTCTCCCGTTTCAGCTTGAGGTGTGCATAGGTCGTGGGGAGATTGCGATTCCGATTCCGGCGGATCTGGCGTCGAACGGCACCCTCGCCGGCATTGTAGGCCGCCAGCGCCAGTTCCCAGTCGCCGTCAAATTCCTGGGACAGGTATTCCAGGTAGTCCAGGGCGGCGCGGGTAGATTGGACCAGATCGCGCCGTGCGTCCATCCACCAGTCCTGCCGAAGACCATACCTGCGGCCGGTGGCACCGATGAATTGCCACATTCCCGCCGCCCTTGCACGGGAGGTTGCATCGGGCCGAAAGGCGCTTTCAATGGCCGGCAAGATGGCGATCTCGGTCGGCATGCCGCGGCTTTCGACTTCCTCGAGGATGTAATGGAGAAACCAATAGGCGCGATCACCCAGTCGCTCGAAATACATCGGGTTGCTGCCATAGCTGCGTTCGAATTTCTCCACCCGGCCCGGCAACTCTTCCAGGTTGCCCAGACGGAATCCCCTGTTCAGCCGATCCCAGAGGTTATCCGTTGACTCCGGAAATGCCTCCGGTTCTGCCGGCTCGGATTCCCGGGCCGGATCGGACAGGATTCCCGGTTCGATTTCCGGGAAATCGAGTTCAGGCAGGAAGCGGGAAGGGACGATCTCCCGGTCGCTACCCGGGACATTGGCGGTGCTGGCCGCCAGCAGATTACCATCCGTTGACGCGGGCTCGGACAGTTCGGGCAGGGCCACGGCGGACACCGTCACCGGACTGCTGGGCGTCGCCTGCCACGATCCGCCGGCGCAGCCGGGCAGCAGCAGCAGCAGGGCGCAAAACAGGAAGGACTTGGGGAGAGAAAGGAGCATATCCGATTGGATACTACGGACCATCCAAGGCCCAGTCAACTGGAAGCCGCATGACCGTTTTGCAACAATCCGCGGATTCCGGTGCCGGTGGAAGACAATCTTGCCATTCAATTTCGTATTGTATTCAATTTATTAGAATTCATCTATAATAAATTGATATTACTATAATAATACACTATCCAGCAATGGATCCGGAGCGCACCCGCGCGGAATCCGGATTGCCGCTCTGCCTTTTCCCATTGACCGGACGCCGGGATGTGGCCCCGTCCTGCGGGTCCCGTTCGCGAAACGGCGGATATCCCGGGGCGGACGCTGCAGGTGGAACTTACGGGCGAGGGACAGCAATGCCGGCATTGACTATAATCCCCGCTCTTCCACGGTACCCAAACACCTTCGAGAAATACCATGAAACCACCCGTCCGAGTTGCGGTGACCGGAGCCGCCGGTAACATTTCCTATGCACTGTTGTTCAGAATCGCCGCCGGCGACATGCTGGGAAGGGATCAGCCTGTCATCCTGCAGTTGCTGGAAATCCCCCCTGCGATGGGTGCGGTCATGGGGGTGGTGATGGAACTGATGGACTGCGCTTTTCCGTTGCTGTCCGGGATAGAAACCTCCGATGATCCCAACGTGGCCTTCGGGGACGCGGACTATGCGTTGCTCGTGGGTTCCAAGCCGAGGACGGCGGACATGCAGCGCAGCGACCTGCTCAAGGACAACGGCAAGATCTTCTCGGTCCAGGGAAAGGCCCTCAATGACAATGCATCACGGAACGTCCGTGTCCTGGTGGTGGGCAATCCGGCGAACACCAATGCGCTCATTGCCGCAGCCAATGCCCCGGATCTCGACCCGCGCCGATTCACCGCGATGACCCGGCTGGACCACAACCGGGCCAAGGCCCAGTTGGCGGACAAGGTGGGTGTCCACCATGATGCGGTCAGGCGGATGACCATCTGGGGGAACCATTCCGCCACACAATATCCCGATGTTTTCCACGTGAGGGTGGATGGATTGCCGGTCGATGTGTCCGGGGAATGGCTCAGGGAAAACTTCATCCCGGAGGTGCAGAACCGCGGTACCGCCATCATCAAGGCCCGTGGCGCGTCCAGCGCCGCGTCCGCGGCGTCCGCCGCCATCGATCACATGCGCGACTGGGCGATGGGCACGCGGGAAGGTGACTGGGTCAGCATGGCGATTCCCTCGGACGGAAGCTACGGTATCGCGGAGGGGATCATGTATTCCTTCCCGATAACCTGCAGCGGGGGGGACTATCATGTCTGCCGGGATCTCGAAATCAATGACTTCAGCAGGGAGCGCATGACGCTCACCGAGAGGGAACTGCTGGAAGAGCGCGATGCGGTCAGCCACCTGATGTAGGCGGCCGTTGCCGGCCTGGGGGCGGTGACACCGTCGGTTGCCCTGTGGATGTCAGCGTCGTCATACCCACCCACAACCGGGCCGCCCTGGTCTCAAGGGCCATCCGTTCGGTATTCGGCCAGACCCTGGCGCCCCGGGAAATCATCGTGGTGGACGACGGGTCCGATGACGGAACGGCGCCACTCCTGGCGCGGACATTTCCGTCGGTAACGATCCTGCCCCAGGCCAATGCGGGTGTCAGCGCGGCGCGCAACCGGGGCATCAACGCTGCCACGGGAGAATGGATCGCCTTGCTGGATTCTGACGACGAATGGCTCCCCCGCAAGCTCGAATTACAGGCAAAGCTCCTTGCCGGACATCCGGAAGTCAGGGTCTGCCACACCGACGAGATCTGGATCAGGAACGGCCGCAGGGTGAACCCAGGTCGAAGACATGCAAAGCCGGAAGGCAGGATATTCCGCCAGTGTCTGCCGCTTTGCTGCGTGTCCCCGTCATCCGTGCTGCTGCACGGCTCAGTGCTGGCGGATGCGGGGTTGTTCGATCCGGATCTGCCTGCCTGCGAGGACTATGACCTGTGGCTACGCGTCTTTCAGCGTTACCGTGCCGGGCTGGTGAAGGAACCCTGTGTCATCAAGTACGGCGGTCACCATGACCAGCTGTCCAGGCGGCACTGGGGTATGGATCGGTTCAGGGTCCATTCCCTGGACAAGCTGCTGCTGCGGGACACGCTGGATGCGGGGGACCGCGGGGCCTGCATCGACACCCTGCGGCGCAAATGCGAAATCCTGGTCCAGGGCATGGAACGCCGCGGCAATGTCGAGGGCGCCGGACACTATCGCCGGATCTCGAACCGGTGGAGTGCCGGCCAGCCGGCCTGCTGACCGGGATGCTGACCGTCCTTTGCGCCCATCTTGCCGAGGGCATGCCCTTCGTGGAACATTTCGGCCTCGACAGGTGCAGGCATGATTCCAATCTGTACTCCGGAGACGGGGTCCGCCTTGTCCTCACGGGGCAGGGCGTGGACCAATGCCGGGCAACGCTCGGACGCCTTTTTGCTGCCGGACCCGCCACACCAGAGGATACCTGGCTGAATTTCGGCGTTGCGGGATACGGAGGCAGTGCGGTCGACCCGCGCGGTGTCGGGCAGGCAGCATACGCGCCTGGCATGCTGGTGTGGATACACCGGGTGCATTACCGGGCGCAAAGCTGGACACTCACGATGCAACCGCCCGCCGGCGGGGACAGGTCCGGTCCGGTGATCGCGACCGGAGGCTGCCTGCGGACCGTGGATACGCCGGAAACCGCGTTTGCCCGTCCCTGGCTGTATGACATGGAGGGCGCGGGGATCGCCGGGTTTCTCGCATCGGAAAACCGGCTCTCACGCTTGGCCATCGTCAAACTGGTGGCGGATGGCCCGGGGCTTTCCATCCGGGAGGGTGTGCGGTTGGGCAGGGGACTGCTGGCCGGTAACAGGGACCGGATTGCCGGTCTTGGCGAGCTGCTGCTTGGGGCATGACACCGGGTGGCATGCGGGTGTCCGGGACCGCCGGACCCCACGGGTCGGTGCGGCAGGTCTTGGGTTATCCGTCCCGTTCATGGATAATGCCGGGTTACTCGGCAGGCCGATCACCCTCCCTGATTCATGAACTTTCAGGATTGCGGGGCATCCAAGCTTCCGACAGACCACATTCGAAGGAGAGTGCAATGACACGAAATTTCCGCCCTGACCGGGCACTGACCAGAGTGGTGATGCTTGCCGCCGCCCTGGCGATCGCCCCACCGGTTGTGAACGCCCAGGACCGGGTGACTGTTGAAATGGATGCGGTTCGCGAGAACCTGCTGAAAATCATTCCCGATGGGGCGACCATCACTTCGGTGGAGCCGACCGACATGCAGGGGGTCTACCATGTGCGCATCGGCAACGAGCACTTGTATGTCTACAGCCATGCCGGATTCGTGCTGATCGGCGAGGTGTATGACACTGACCGGCGTGTCAGCTGGACCCGGGAGCGACAGAACAGGGAGCAGCAGCTTGCGATCCAGGAACTGGACGGGATACCCGAGAGCCGGATGATCATCATGGGTGATCCGGAGGGCAAGCGCTATATCACGGTGTTCACTGACACGGATTGCGGCTGGTGCCAGAAATTTCATCGTGATGTCCCGGCACTGAAGGAAGGTGGACTCAAAGTCCGTTACATGATGTGGCCCCGGGCCGGTCTCGATTCAGACAGCTACCGCGAGGCGGTGGCGGTCTGGTGCGCGGCGGACCAGGGAGACGCCATGACCAGGGCCAAGGCCGGGGAGGAGATCGAACGGAAGGTCTGCGAGAATCCCGTTGACGAGCACTATCAGCTCGGCTTCCGGCTGGGGGTGCAGGGCACACCGTTCATCATGCTGGACGACGGGCGGGTGCTGGGCGGATACGTTGCCCCCGAGAAGCTTCTGGCCGAAGCCGGACTGCAAAGCGCGGACGGCTAGGAGAAATTACCGGCGGGGCCGGGTCGCGCGCGGACCGGCCCGGCATCATTGTGTTTCCGGCCTATTCGGTTTCCGGGGCGATATCGCTTTCCACCGAGGTCAGGTAGTCCCCTTCAAACAGGAGCTTGGCGGACCGGCGGGTCATTTCCCGGGTCTTGCCGGACTTGTAGGAATAGAAGTAATCCCACCGGTTACGGTTGAACGGATCGCTGACCAGGGGATATCCCAGGATCTTGACGACCTGACGGCGGGTCATGCCAGGATTCAGTTTGGATATCATGTCTGCGGTGATCTCGTTTCCCTGCTGGACGTCGATCCGGTAGACGCATGCGGAAACCGCTGCTCCCAGCACCATGACCAGGGCCAGGGGGACAATGGTTCGGATGACACGTTTCGGCATTTCGAGGGCGGGCGGTTTCATTCCGTGGCAGACAGGTATTTCAGAACCGCTATTTCATCACAATTGCGGAATTTCGGGCAGTTGATGCATGCGCCCCAGACCTTTTCGGGAAGGACTTTCATTTCCACCACTTCATAACCCATTCTGTTGAAAAAGCTGACTTCGTAGGTCAGCGCCATCAGCCGGGAAAGTCCCAGCCGGCGCGCGTCTTCTTCAAGCGCCCGCACGAGGCGCGAACCGATCCGCATTCCGGTGGCGTCGGGGTCCACTGCCAGGCTGCGCACCTCGCCGAGATCGCGGGTGAATATCTGCAGTGAGGCGCAGCCGACCACGCGGCTATCGCGCTCGGCCACGACAAACTCCCGCAACGACTGGTAGATGTCCGGCTCGGCGCGGGGCAGCAGTCTTTCCAGCGAAGCGTAGTGGGTGAGCAGGCGATGGATGTCCGTGACATCGTCCAGCCTGGCTTGCCGTATGGCGCCGACGGCGGCGGGCGCCAGCGCGGGATCCCGGATGATTTGTGCGGTTTCGTTCATCGGGCGAATGATACCCCAGCAGCGAAGCAATGGGCAGTCAGCCCGGGCGTTCCGGGTCGCCCGAATCCAGCATCTGCCTGGCATGGTCCCGGGAGGCCTGGCTTGGTGTGTCGGTCCCGGACATGCGGGCAATTTCCACGATTCTTTCGGGCCGCTCCAGCAGGCTGAGTTCCACGTCCACGATATTTTTTCGCTCCCTCTTGGTGACTGAAATATGACGATTGGCCCGCGAAGCGACCTGGGGGAGATGGGTGACACTGATCACCTGACAGGATTTTCCGAGTTGGCGCAGGCGCTCGCCCACGACATTGGCCACGGTTCCGCCGATGCCGACGTCCACCTCGTCGAATATCATCGTAGGCACATCGGCGGCATCCGCCAGGATCACCTGGATGGCCAGGGAAATGCGGGAGATTTCCCCGCCGGAGGCGACCCTGGACAGGGGTTGCAGTTCCTGCCCCGCATTCGCGGACACGAGGAAGGTCACGGTTTCCCGGCCCGAGCGGGACAGTGGTTCCGGCTTCACGGGCTCAAGGACAATTTCCAGACGGCCGCCGGGCATGCCGAGTTCCCGCATCGCGGCCGTGATTTTCCGGGCCAGGGCCGAGGCGGCCTTGCGGCGGTTCCCGCTGACCGCATCCGCCAGCCGCTCGCACACCTGCCCTGCCTCCTCTTGCTGCCTCTCGAGCCTTTCCCGCTCCGCCTGCGGGTTTTTCAGCTGTTCCAGCGAATCGCCAAGGCCGGCTCTCATGCCCGGCAGTTCGCCGGGGAGCACCCGGTACTTCCGCGCCATTGCATGCCAGGCGGACATCCGCTCCTCCACCTGTTGCAGTTCATCCACCCCCGGGTCAATCTGGTCGAGAGACTCCCTGAGCCGGGTGACGGATTCGCCGACGTTGATTTCGGCCTCCTCCAGCAGCGCGGCGATTTCGCCGGTGGCCGGATCGTACTGTTCGAGTTGGCGCAGGCGTCCGGCAATCCGGCTCAGTTGCCCGTGAACCGACAGGTCATCATCGTGCAGCTGTGCCACGGCTGCATGCATCGCATCCAGGAGTTCGGCCGCGTGGCCGAGTCTTCTTTGTTTCTGCGACAACGACTCCCATTCGTCGTCCCCCGGATCCAGCCGATCGAGTTCGGACAGCTGGAACTGGAGCAGTTCGATGCGTTCCAGTACGCTTTCCTGTTCCCGACTGATTTCCGCAAGCCGCTTCCCGATATCCCGCAGGCCGTCCCAGGCGGTGGCGAGTTCGTCCAGCAGCCCGGAATTGCCCGCAGCCTCATCCAGCAGTGCCTGCTGCACGCTTCTCTGGAGCAGTGAATGGTGTTCCTGCTGGCCGTGGATTTCCACCAGCCGATCCCCCAGGTCCCGCAACTGGGACACGTTGACCGGGTTGCCGTTGATGAAACTCCGCCCGGGGCGGTCACGCCGGAGGATTCGCCGCAGAACCAGTTCATCCCCGCCCTGCAGATCCCTTTCCCGGAGCCAGGCGAGAACCGGGCTGCCGTCCGGAAGGCTGAATCCGCCCCGTATCTCGGCTTCCTCCTTGCCTTGCTGGATCAGTCCCTGTTCCCCCCGTCCACCCAGCAGGATGCCCAGCGCATCCACGAGCAGCGACTTGCCGGAACCCGTTTCGCCGGTGATGGCGGTGAATCCCGCACCGAACTCCAACTCCACTTCCGATGCGATGGCGAAGTGGCGGATGGACAACCAGTCGAACATCAGCCCCAGCCGAGCTTGGTTCTCAGTACTTCGAAATGGTCGTGCGGGTCGATCCGGATCATGGACAACTTCCTGTCCGCCCTGGTCAGGCGAAGGGTCTCTTCCCCGGAAAGCTGATGCACGATCAGACCGTCCAGTGACAGGATGGCGCGGGTTTCCGGGGTTCTGAAGGCACAGATGTCCACCACGGCGTCGTCCGAGATGATAATGGGGCGGTTGCTCAGGGTGTGCGGACAGATCGGGGCGATGCTCAGGACCGAGAGCGTTGGATATACAATGGGCCCGCCGGAGGACAGGGAATAGGCGGTAGAGCCCGTCGGTGTGGCGATGATGATGCCGTCGCTGCGGGTATGGCTCACGAAACGACCGTCGATCCTGGTTTCGAATTCGATCAGCCGGCCGGTATTGCCCTTGGCGATCACGGCATCATTCAGGCTGACGCCTTCGTAGATGGATACATCATCCTTGAGCACCGTTGTCTTCAGCAGCGTCCGGTTTTCCACGCTGAAGCGGCCGTCCAGCAGGGCATCCAGGTTGGTTTCCAGGTCGCCCTGGGGGATGTCGGTGAGAAAGCCGAGCCTGCCGAGATTCACGCCGACCATGGGTACACCGTGGGTACAGAGGATCCTGGCGGCGTTCAGCATGGTGCCGTCCCCCCCTACCACCATGGCGACGTCGATCAACTGGTCCAGGGGGTGGTGCTGTTCGTCTATCCGTTCTCCGTCAATCTCCGCGGAAGTGGTGCTGCCCAGCAGCACCCGTACGCCGCGCGCCTCCAGGAGTGCCCGCACCCGATCCATGACCGGGGCCACGCTGGAGTCGCGAAACTTTCCGAACAATCCGATTTTGGATATTTTCAAAATAAATACAGATAGTTATTTTTTATTCTTATAGTAGAAAATTATGCAGATTCCGTGAAACTGATCCCTGGAACGGACCACAGTATATGCGCAACCGGACAAAAAACAATCTTGACACCCCGGAGCCGGGTTGCTATTTCTCTTTCAGGTACGACATCATATGGTACCCGGAAGAATTTCAACGATGCCCGCATCCGGTACTGAAAAGCTGCAAGAGCGAATCGAATTGAGCCCCCGTGCTGAACAGGTACTCCTCGGGCTCATCGGGCGGTATATCAGCGACGGGGTGCCGGTGGGTTCGCGGACCCTGTCCCGGGAAACCGCCCTGTCGCTCAGCCCGGCCACCATCCGCAACGTGATGTCCGATCTGGAGGATCTGGGGCTGATACAGGCACCGCACACCTCCTCGGGCAGGGTGCCGACGCGCAAGGGCTACCGGTTGTTCATCAACTGCATGATGCGCTCCGGCCAGATCAACCACGATTCCCTGGCCGACCTTCGTGCCGATTTCCGGACTGCCCTTCAGGGGGTTTCCGACTTCCGGGGCATACTCACCAGCGCCACGGAAATGCTGTCACAGATCACTTCGTTTGCCGGGGTGGTCTCGACCCCCAGCAAATCCGGCAGCAAGTTCCGCCAGATCGAGTTCCTGAACCTCTCCCAGCAGCGGGTGCTGGCGATCCTGATCACGGCAGACGGCCAGGTCCAGAATCAGGTGATCTCGACCAGGCGTGAGTACTCCGACAGCGAACTGGTGGAAGCCGCCAACTTTTTCAACGACACCTATGCCAACTGGATCCTGGATGATGTCCGCCTGGACCTGGCCGTGCACATGCGGAACGATCACCGGAGCATGCACCGTGAAATGCGTACCGCGATCCGGATGGCCGGCCAGCTGTTCGGCGCGGATGCCGATACCGACCAGGAGTCGGTGCTAGTGAGCGGGGAGAACAATCTCCTGACGGTGCCGGATTTTGCCGAACTGGAAAAGATCAAGAGGCTTTTCGACACGTTCAAGACCAAGCAGGTGCTCTACGATCTCCTGCAAAAGAGCATGGATACGTCCGGTGTCCACATATTCATCGGGGAAGAGTCCGGGTACAAGATCCTGGAGGATTGCAGCGTGATCGCCGCACCCTACGAGGTGGACCACCAGCGGGTCGGAGTGCTGGGCGTGATCGGCCCGACACGGATGCACTACGACGAGGTGATCTCCGCAGTGGACATCACTGCCCGTCTGCTGGGCAGCGCCCTGAGCCATCACGGCACCCACTAAGCCGGTCTGTAGCGAGCGCTGCATGTCCGACTGCATTGACCGTGGGACACTAGACCGGCTGTTCGACGAGGTCAGGCCCTTTCGCCGTCCCCCGGTGCAGACCTGGCATCCGGAAAGGATGGTTGATTTCGACCTGGAGATCCGGGCCGACGGCAGCTGGATTCACGAGGGCGGCGTCATCGGGCGCCATGAACTGGTCAAGCTGTTCTCCACCGTGCTGGCGCGCCGGGACGGCGACTTCTTTCTGATCACCCCGACGGTTGGCTACCGGATCCGTGTGGAGGATACGCCTTTCCAGGTTGTGGAGGTGTCCGTGGAAGGCGGGCATGACGGCCGCCGCATCTGGTTTCGCACGAACATGGATGAGACCATTCCCCTGGACCGCGACCATCCCCTGGATCCGAGAATCGACCCGAAGACCGGCGAGCCGGACCCCGTGGTCCTGATCCGGGACGGCCTGAAGGCCCGCCTGAAGCGTTCCGCCTACTATCACCTGGCGGAAATGGCCGAGCGGGAGTTGCCCGGCAGTGAAGTGTACGGTGTGCGCAGCGGAGGTGTATTCTTTCCGCTGATGTAGCCGGGGGCCGGGCGGTTCCTTCCGCGCGCTTACAGTGAAATCCCCATCTGGAAAATCCGGGCAAAATCCCGCATTATCCCGTGGGCGGAGATCCGCCGGACTGACGCCGTCCGGGCGGCGGCCCGGACCGGATGCCGGCACTGGGCAGGTCCGCCGGAAAAACCACAATAGATCATCTATATATACCGCTAAAGGAGAGAACCCATGAGTTGGCAAAAGAACATTCTGCGTGTCGATCTCAGCGCCGGGACCACATCCATCGAACCACTGAACATGGAATGGGCCGAACAGTATCTGGGCAGCCGGGGTCTTGCCACGCGTTATCTGTGGGAGGAAATGGACCCGGCGGCGGATCCCATGGGACCGGACAACGTCCTGATTTTCGCCACCGGCCCCCTGACCGGAACCATGGCCTCCACCAGCGGACGCTATACCGTGGTGACCAAGGGCCCCTTGACCGGCGCGATCGCGGCATCCAATTCCGGGGGCAAGTTCGGTGCCGAACTCAAGTATGCGGGCTACGACCTGCTGATCATCACCGGCCGCTCGCCGGCACCGGTTTACCTGGACATCCGGGATGATGATGTCCGGGTACTGCCGGCGGATGAGATCTGGGGAAAATCGGTCTGGCAGGCCGATGAGTGGATACACAAGAAAACGCAGGATCCCCTGACCAAAGTTGCTGCCATTGGCGTCTCCGGCGAACAGGGCGTGCGTTTCGCATGCGTGGTGAACGATCTTCACCGGGCTGCAGGAAGGTCCGGTGTCGGGGCAGTCATGGGCAGCAAGAACCTCAAGGCAATCGCGGCACGCGGCACGGTGGGCGTTCAGGAGGATAACGCGAAGGCCTTCATGGAAGTGGTCCGCACCGTCAACGAGGAGATGAACCGCAGTAGTGCCCGCCGGGGACTGATGCGCTACGGCACCCACGCGATGCTGGACAGCATGCAGGAATTCGGGGGACTGCCGACAGAGAACTTCCGCAAGGTATCTTTCGATGGTGCTTCCAGGATCAATCATGAGGCGGTGACGGTGAAAAACCGGAACGGCCATCGCAACCTCGTCCGGAATGCCGCCTGCTTCGGGTGCACCATTGGTTGCGGCCGGCTTGCCCGCATCGATCCCGAACACTTCAGCGTCCGCGACCGACCGGAATACTGGGGCACGTCCGGCGGCCTGGAATACGAGACCACCTTCGCCTTTGGCCCCGTGGTTAGGGTGGACGACCTCGATGCACTGACGTTCGCCGGGTTCATGATGAACGAGCACGGGATGGACCCGATCTCATTCGGGGTCACACTGGCGGCGGCCATGGAGCTTTACGAGATCGGCGCCATCACCAGGGAACAGACGGACGGCATTGACCTCAGCTTCGGCAGTGCCGAGGCCCTGGTGGTAATGTCCGAAAAGACCGGCAAGCAGGAAGGTTTCGGCCGTGAACTGGGTCTGGGTTCCAGGCTCCTTTGCGAAAAGTACGGCCATCCGGAACTCGCCATGGTTGCCAAGGGCCAGGAATTCGCGGGATACGACGGGCGCGCCATGCAGGGTATGGGGCTTGGCTACGCCACCAGCAATCGAGGCGCCTGTCATCTCAGGCATGACACCTTCGAGCAGGACATGGCGGACCCGGGAACCGGCGGCAAGGCGGAGGCCGCGCGCACTTCCCAGGATTTCGTTGCCATGGTGGACTCCACGGGGCTTTGCCTGTTCACCACCGGGGTGTGGGGATACGAGCACTTTTCCCGGATGATCAGTGCGATCTGTCCAGGGGACTGGGATGAAGAGAGGCTGCGCAGTACCGGGGAGCGCATCTGGAACCTAGAGCGGTTGTTCAACCTCTCCGCAGGTCTGACGTCCGCGGACGATACGCTGCCGCCGCGGATGCTGAAGGACCCGGTACCCGGAGGCTTCGGCAACGGCAATGTGGTGGAACTCGGGGTGTTGATTCCCGAGTACTACGAACTCCGGGGCTGGGATTCCGGCGGGGTGCCGACAGCGGGCAAGCTCGGTGAGCTGGGGATCCGGTTCGACCGCGGCGAGCCCGATTCCGGCACGTCCGCGGAGGAATCCCGGGAGACGGCCGATGCCCCGGCAACCGCCCACGAGACGCCCGCGACCCAGGATCCGCCACCGCCTCAGGGCGTGCTGCAGAAAATAGCCCGGGCCCTCGGTTTTCGATGACAGGGAACGATTGAACCGTCGTCCGTATGCCGGTTCAATGCAAGAGACACTCCGGATTCCTGCTGACGGTACTTCGTTGGTAGTTGATCAGGGCGGGAGCCGTCGCCACGAGGGCTCCTGACCGGGGATCAGCCGGTGGCAGGCAATGGCGCGCGCAGAAAGGTTCTGCGGTAGTACTTCAATTCCTCGATGGATTCACGGATGTCTTCCATGGCGCGATGGGTATTGCGCTTGCTGAACCCGTTGAGCAGTTCTGGCCGCCACCGGCTCACCAGTTCCTTGATGCTGCTGACGTCCAGGTTACGGTAATGCAGATAGGCTTCCAGCCTGGGCATATGGCGGGCCAGGAACCGTCTGTCCTGGCAGATCGAGTTTCCGCACAGGGGTGAATGGTTCCCCGGGACGAGGCCGCGGATGAATTCCAGGGTCTGGCTTTCGGCCTCGGCGGTACTGATGGTGGATTCCTTGACCCGGTTGACCAGGCCGCTTTCGGTGTGTGTACGGGTGTTCCACTCGTTCATCTGTGCCAGACGGGTCAGTGGCTGGCTCACCGCGATGACCGGTCCCTCGTCAAGGATGTTGAGTTGCGAATCCGTGACGATGCTGGCAATCTCGATGATGACGTCGGTCTCCGGAGACAGTCCGGTCATCTCAAGATCGATCCATACTAGGTTCTGGGAAGGCATTTGTATACAGGTTGCCGTTGTCAAGGGATCAGGCAGTCTCCGGCAGGGTGGACAGCCACTGATCGGCAGTGGTGAGCAGTGCCAGCGCGGCGGTTTCAGTGCGCAGTATCAGTGAACCGCAGTTCACCGCCATGGCGGAGCAGTTCCGAAGCAGCTCCAACTCCCCATCATCGAACCCGCCCTCGGGGCCGACGACGATCACCACTCTCGGGGGCTTGCGGATTATGCCCTGAGCGGCCAGACAAAGCGAATCGCCTGACGGTTCGCCGTAGATCACGGCGGCATCGTGACCGTTCCCCGCCAGGAGCTGCTGCACGGACCTCGGCTCCTCGATACGGGGGAATCTGGTCTGGCGGCACTGTTTCGCCGCGCTCATGACGACACGTCGAAAGCGGTCGGTCATTTTCTGCTGATGGCGCACCACGCTGCGTACGCAGTCCAGCGGCTGGAATACCTGCATTCCCAGCTGGGTCGCCATGTCCAGCAGTGTGTTGAGCCGATCACCCTTCGGCAGAGCGGTGGCAAGAACCACCTCGGTTGCCGGCGCACGGACAAGGCTGCAGTGTTCCATGGATACCCGCATGGATGGCGGTTGCCGGGTCACTTCCTCCACAGTCCCTATCCCCAGCAGGCCGCGTCCGTTGGTCAGGGCGATCCCGTCGCCCGGGCCGAGTCTTCTCGACTGGCCCGCATGAACCGCCTCGTCGCCCGACAGCGTAAGTTCCCGCATGTCCGGCGCCAGGGGGTCATGGAAGAACAGAGGAGAGTCGGCGACGGCAGTCATGACACGGGCGAAACAGGAAAATACATTTTAACATATTGAAATATAATAATTAATATGATTTTCGCAAGCAGTTCGAAAGCGAAGGCGGATAGCAACCAAGTAAGTGAACGTAGTTGTGTCGTAATGTTCTCGAGGTTACTGGACAGCACCGTCGCGAATGTTCCATAGCGCACCTGTTCCATCGCCGACAGGCTGGTGAAGGGGTCAATGCAAACGGCCCAACAACAATCTTCTCGATCAGTTGGGCCAATACGGCTTCGCGATGAATTCCGTTTGGTTCATCGAGCATGTCCGGGGATAACCTCAAGAACTACCGGATTCAATCGTGGGGTGTTGTGAGGCTTGGGGTTCGGCAGCGCGGACCTTGGCAGGATGCACGGTTCAGAATGAATTCGCCGTGAGGAATTCGTCTACCTGCTCAAGCAGTTCGTCGAAATGCGGGTTGTAGGTCAATCGGGCCACAGGTGTTCCATCCGGGATCCCCGCCCGGTTGTCGCCGAACATCTCTCCACGCCAGGGATGCGCGTCGTCGAGACAGCGCTCCACCACCTCGGCGCGCTCGCCGGACGCCTGACCGCAGTTTCGATAGTCGCCGTGTGTGCCATAGTGCGCATTAGCAGGCGCGATGTGGACTGACAGATGGGAGAAGCCGGCGATGCGTTGCCCGGGCAAGAAGCTGTTGCGGTAGCTGATCCGTGCGTCGTTCGGATCAGTACCTTCGCGCGGGTCGCGGCGGTAAACCACCAGCCGGCTTCCCGGATGGGAGAAACGATCTTCGAAGTAGTCACGGTTGACGGCCACATCAATGACGGAGTCGTCTGCGCTCATCGACATGAATACGGGTATATGGACGCGGCGCTGTTCCAATAGCTGCGTGAACTTCCGGACTAGCAGGAATGTCTCCGCCATAGCGTTCACCGGCATCGCCTCATAGCGCGCATAGTCATCGGGTTCGTCCCGGTCCAGCCAATCGAGGACATGGCGCAGCCAGAGAGACTGGCGAATCAACCAGGCGCTCTCAAGCGCAAGAGCGGGTGAAAACAAGAAGGCGCCACTTACCGTGGCATCTTCAAGCACCGCGTGCATGGCGAGCAGCCCGCCCAGGGAGAAGCCGCCGACGAAGACCTCGTCGACATCTCCTTTCAGCGTCTCCAGCCCGAACCGCGTTGCGGCCAGCCAGTCCCCATGCGTCACATCGAGCAGGTCTCCTGCCCGCGTGCCGTGTCCCGGTAGCAGTATCGTCCGGACAACAAAGCAGCGTGCAGCGAACGCATTTGCCAGATCCTGCATGGCCAGGGGCATGTCGGATAAACCGTGCAACAGGAGAACGCCCCGACTCCAGCGATTGCGAGCCGACGGCGGACAACCAGCGGCGGGCGTCCGCTCGAAGGGTTTCGCTGCGGCAAATTCCATGCCCGTGCGGTGTGGGTCCATGTACACCTTGTGGCGTTGGAGCCGTTCGCGTGTTTGCAGCACGTAGTCGTCGAAATCCCGATAGCGGCCGGGATCGAACGGCAAACCCTCCCCGGAGGGCTGAAACCGCGCGTCGGTTGCACTCGGACTGTGCGACGAAACCTCGGCAGCAGACGACTGACCGATGACAAGCAGTCCGAGCGCAAGCAGTACGCCCGCCGCTACGGCTCTCGATCTGGTGTTCACGATGTACGTCCCCTCCCGTTCTCCATAGAACCGGTGTCTGCCAGCATGTCACCCAAGGTCGATGATTGCCTGTTCGTTGTGGCGCCTGAACTGGCCTCTCGGCGAAATAGTATGCCGAGTTGTTTGAAAATTGGTGATGCCATGGTGTCGCAAAGTGTTCTTCCAGGACAGTGAGGCAACAGTTTTCCGTCCCCGTTCGGGGCGGTTCCGAACGCGTCGCAGGCATTCCGTGTCGCTGGGGCCCGGACCACGGACCTACGACCCGCCGCCGATGGCCATGCGCCGGATGACATCGTGCCCGTCGACCCAGCGATGCTTGAAGGCTGCCGCAACATGGCCGACGGCGGCCGCCAGCATGGTGTAGGCGAGCCACATGTGCATGTCCTCGGACAGGTCCTGAAGATCCTCTCCCGTTTCGGGGAAGACCCTGGGCATGTCTACGCCGAACCACTGCACGGCATGGCCGCCGAAATTCGTCTCCGCCCAACCGGCTGCGATCACCAGCGCGGGAAGCGCATAGAGCGCGGCGTGTCCGAGATGCGCGGCGGTGCGTTCCATTCCCCGGATCGATGCGGGCAGCGCCGGCGGCGTGATAACCAGGCGGACGGCAATGCGCAGGACGAGCAGGGCAAGCAGCGTCACCCCGACCGAGATGTGCAGGTCGAACAGGAACTCCTCCAGCGGAGAGTCATCCTCGACGAGGGTCGTCATGATGTAGCCGCACCCCCACATGAAGGCGAAGCCCGCCGCCATGATCCAGTGAATCAGACGTGCTGCGAGGTGGTATTTCTCATGGAATATCGGCATTTCTTCTGGATGGAGCGGGGTAATTATCCTTGCAGATGCGGTGTATGGTCGTGGGTTACGGATGTTCGGGATCGAATCCGGTTCTCCGCGCGCCGTCCAAGGGTAAATCGCTCCCCGCCGGACGGCGCCCGAGTAGGCGGAAACGTCCTAGTCGTCGTCCCATCGCCTTCCGTCATCATCGCCGTCATACCGGCGGTCCCGCATCGACAGGCCGCCGTCGCGGTCGCGGTCGAGGCGTTCGACGATGCCGGAAAGCGGGCGGTCGTACTCAGCGCGGGTAACCACCGCGTCGCCGTCGGTATCGAGCATCTGGAAGGCGCGCACGGTGAGCGGGCGCGTCGTCTCGTGCCAGAGACCGGCGAATTCCTCGATGCTCAGGTTGCCGTCGCTGTTGGCGTCATGGTCGGCATGGCGGTCGTTGCGGAACTTGTCGATTTCGGTCTGGGTAAGCTTGCCGTCGGCATCGGTGTCGATGGCGTCGTACATCTCCATCGCCGAGACCGCGAGCGGTCCCTTGCCGGGAAAACCCTTGCCGTGGCCACCGTCGCGGTGGCCGGCATAGCTTGCGCCTGCGAGCACCGCTCCGCCGAGTGCGGCGGCAATGGCGATGGCGGACAGTGACTTCATTTTCAGTTTCGTGTTCATCGGTTCTCTTTCGATTTGGTTCATGATTGGGTTGATCCATCGAATTTCGATGGCTGACGGAAATATGACCTCGAAGTGTCGCAAAACCTTGCCGAGGATACGGCGGAAGTGTCGCTTGGCGTGGCGCCGCGGCTTCCTGACACGGATTGGTACAATTTGTTTGTACAGCCTTTGGGAAGGCCTTAATGTCCAGGTGAGCATATCGGGCCGTGGACGATCCGAGATGACCCAGGACTCCGTTGCTGCGCCCTTCCAATTCCGGTTAATTTTCCGGAAATGGAGGAACCCATGATCTACCCCGATCCGTTTCCTGTCACTCAGTGGCGAAAGCGCCGTTGGTGGCAGGGCTTTGTGCGTGTCGAGGTCCAGGTCCGAAAGAAAGACGCTGCGCTCGTGCGGGAAATCGCTTCGGCGCTGGTCGATCCCGAGCGCGTCAATTATGGAGTTTGGAACGTTTGCTGACTGCCGGGACGATTCGTCGAATTCTCAATTCGTGTCCCTCCAGAAACTACATTTCCGGGCACCGATCGCTCGGAGCGGTTCGGGAATTTCCGAGGGCTTGCCGCCGAAGGCCCTGACACCGTGTTCTTCGGAACAGGTAACGGCGTAAGGCCGCCCCGTTGCCACCTCGAGCGCGATGCCTCCCTGTTCATAGGGGCAATTGTGGGGCCTGCAGCCCCAGGCAACCAGAATACCGTCCACCGCCCGGGTGTCACCGGGGACGGCGACATACGTGTTACGAACCAGTTCATACAGATCTTTAGGGGGCATGATCGAACCAAAGCGACGCCGTTCCGAGGATTCGTCCAGAATTTCTGCTGGGTGGGTGCCGATCCACCTGGTGACATCGGAACCAACCCCTGCAATCTCCGCCCCGGAATCATCGCGGGCAACCTCGATCTCCTCCGTTCCCTCACCGTCGAACCGAAAGGTGATATGCGAGAGATCCGGACGGCTCACTGCTATTGTGTCAATCTCGATTCCGTCGTGCGAGACACGCATGGCAAGAGTCCCCAGGGTACAGGTTTCAGATGCTTCTGTAGCCCACGGAAATCCCATCTCGGGCACGACGACGAACTGATACCATCCCGTGCAGGCGTTGCTGATCTCCAGTCGCAGGAGTACGACAACATCCGTGTCGGGTCGCCATGGGATGGCCGTCTCGACAGCCAGACGCCAGTTCCCGGTACCTGGCACTGACCAGCCGGGATGCCAGTTATCTTCCCAACCGTCCGAAACCAGTTCCTGGAGATCGTCGTCACGGTCGACGATCCGTAACGAGGAATATCTGGTGAAGAAGGAATTCGTGTCCGCCCGAGCCAATGGTGCGGCGATCAGGACGCTGATCACGAGCAACACCACAACAGTACCGGCCGTTCCGGCCGCTTTTCGTGAACGGTCGGTGTGGCGGGTCATGGAACGGACGGACCGTGATTCCCGCCCTTTGCGGCATCACGCATTGAAGGAATTTCGGGCAAGGGTGGAGCGTTAGCCCAAATTAAACCGGAACTTCAATCTCAAGGAATGCTGAAAACCTTGTATACCAATGGGATTGTAAGGAATCAGGATGTCATGCTTATGGCAACACCGGGGTCGGGGTAGACGCCAAGGGCCACGACCCAGCTCGGAATGACGACCATGCATACTTGCTGGTGCGGCATGGACCCTTTACGTCATTCGCTATTCAGGGCTGAACCTAATGCTCATGGAACGGGTGGAAATAGGATAAATTAGTATAAACTACTGAATTACAAAAATA
>VYFG01000055.1 GCA_009842505.1 Gammaproteobacteria bacterium | reverse complement strand
AGGAATGGCGCGAAGTTCCACAATCGCATGATAGGCAGGGGTAATCGCTTAATTACCTTGAATGATTTTACAAATCGCTCAGGATAGTTTGAGATTGCAAGGTCACCGGTTCCGTTCCAAGTGTCATGGGTCAGGGTTGTCCGGGTGACCAAAATGTCCATAAATCACACCAGCTGAGAGGAGAAAAGCATGTTGAAATCAAAATTCCACCGTGTCGCCACAACTGTTTGTGCTGCGACCGCAATCGCTTTCGGGTTTGCGCAAACGGCCAACGCAGATGTCGACTTCGGTTCCCCCGGGGAAGCAGTCAGCCTTGTCATTGGCTATCAGCCATACTACACGGAGTCCTGGTCCGGCGTCGTAAACAACGGCAAGCAGATGTGGAAGAAGCATTTGCCGGAAGGCTCCACCGCGGAATTCCAGATCGGACTCCAGGGTTCCGTGATCGTCAACGCCATGACCGGCGAAAAGCAGCACATTGGCTATATGGGCGACATGCCGGCCATTGCCTCCACTTTCCGGAACATACAGGAACGCGGCGGCACCGATATCCGCATCGTGGCGGCCCTGGGCACATCCAAGCAGCAATGCAACATCTTCCTGATTCGGAACGATGCCCCTGAATTCGAAAGCGGCGCCGATGCGGTCAAGTGGATGGACGGAAAAATCACGTCAGCGCCCCATGGCGCCTGCACCGACCGTTTCGCACGGCTGGCGTTTCAGAAGGCCGGCATCGAACCGGCACGGTACCTGAACCAGAACATCGAGGTCATCACCACGAACTTTCGTGCCGGGAAGCTTGATGCTGCCGCGATCTGGGAACCCACCGCGTCAAAGATCGTGATGTCGGGGATCGCCCGCCGGGCCGCGAGCGGCGAGGACTTCGATGCCCTGGACGGTGCATTCATGGTGATGCTGAACGACCTGATCTCGCAGCGGCCGGACGTACACAGGGGCTGGCTTGAGGCCGAACTCGATGCCCAGCTCTTCATGGCCGACCCCGCGAACGCGGATGAAGTGGCGGCCCTGGCGGAATCCCAGACCGAGAAGATCGACCGGGAGGTGCTGAAGCACGCCATGTTCGGCGGATGGCCGGCCAACCAGGGTGGCGGAGAAGTGAAGGTGCAACTGGATTTCATCGTCAATGACCGGGTCCAGTCCCTGCTTGATGACGCAACCGCCTTTCTGTACAGCCTGCCGAAAAAACCTGCGGCTGAGCCCAGCATCCGCGATGGCGGCGTGACCGATGCCATGGCCCGCGAAGTACTCGAGGCCCGGGGACTGAGCAGCCCGCTGGGAGTCATCACGGCAAACTGACGATCATAACGCCGGCATATCGGGCGGGCGGCGGGACTACGTCCCCTGCCCGCCTGACTGTCGGTTCGACCGTTGCTTCACCAGGTGGTCGGCTGGTATGTGGACCCACAACCCAGCAGGCCATCGGTAATTTGGGCCGACACGTCGAAAGCAACCGTCACCGGATGAACTGTAATGGCTGAGACTGAAACAGTAGCTGCGGATCACCAACGGAATCCGACCGGTTTCCAGGTTTTCGTCGTTCGTCTGCGGCGCAATCTCAGAACCACCACCCCCTATTTTGCCGTATTGGGCATAGTGCTCTGGCTCGTTGTCTGGTGGCTGTTGTGCGAAGTGCTCAAGGCGCCCCGGTTTGAAAAGATGCCGGGTCCGGTCATGGTGCTGAAGGAGCTGCTGTCCCCGGAACCGTTTCTCGGCATTTCCATATTCACCGAGGAGTTTTACCAGCATGTGTATGTAAGCTGCCGCCGGATCTTCTTCGCCTTCTGCATTGCAACGGGACTGGGCGTGCCGCTCGGCCTGCTGATGGGCTGGTCGAAGCGCTTCCGGGAATACACCTTTCCCATCCTGGAAACCCTGAGACCCATACCGATTCTCGCATGGGTGCCCCTGGCCATCCTGATGTTCCGGGGCTTTGAAGGACCCGTTATCTTTCTCGCCACCCTTGCTTCGCTGTATGTCACGACGCTGAATACGCTGCTGGGCGTGGATTCCATAGACGAATCCTATTTCCGCGCGGCAGGCTGCCTCGGGTCCAAGCCCCATCATGTATTCCTGCATGTCGTGATACCCGGGGCGCTCCCGTTCATCTTTACCGGTCTGCAGATCAGTGTAGGGGTTGCCTGGTTTTCCCTGGTGGCGGCGGAAATGGTTTCCGGTGACTACGGTCTTGGCTACCTGATCATCGATGCCTATATGAACAATGTGACCATTCCGATGGTGATCGGCATGGTCACCCTGGGCTTCGTCGGCTGGGGGACATCCGTCATCGTCAGGGTCGTTGGCAGCAGGATGATGCAGTGGCGCACCCGCGCGCTGGCGCTGGAGAACCGGTAATGAATCGTGCCGCCATGAATCCTGAACAAAATCCAGTACAGACAAAAGGCGCGATCAGCATCCGCAATGTCACCAAGATCTATGATCCGGAAGGTGTCAACGTGATGGCGGTGGACGACTGCACCCTGGAAATCCAGCCGGGAGAGGTCTGTATGGTCGTCGGCCCGAGCGGCTGCGGCAAGACCACCCTGCTGAATGCCATCGCGGGGTTCCATTCCGTTACGATGGGAGAGATATACCTGGACGGGGAGTTGTTGTGCGGGCCATCCAAGCCCAAGGCCGATCAGGGTGCCGACAGGGTTGTGGTGTTCCAGAACGGCGCGCTGTTTCCCTGGAAGACACTCACCGACAATGTTGCCTACGGCCCTTACGTGCAGGGCAAGCTGGGAAAGGCCGAGTCACGGCAGAAGGCCCGCCATATGCTGGCGGAGGCGGGACTGGGGGATTTTCTGGAGAAATTTCCGGGGGAAGTGTCATCCGGCATGGCCCGCCGCGCCGAGATCGTCCGTGCATTGATCAACGACCCCAAGGTATTGCTGCTGGACGAGCCGTACCGGGCGATGGATGAACTGACCAAGTCCATCATGCACGAAGCCCTGCTGGAGATGTATGACCGGACCCGGGTCACCTTGTTTTTCATCACGCACGATCTTGAGGAAGCAATTTTTCTCGGGGACCGCGTGGTGGTCATGACCACCCGCCCGTGCAAAACGAAGAAGATCCTGAATGTCACCATACCCCGCCCGAGGGACTATCGCGTGTTGTCGTCCGATGCATTCAGACAACTGGTCGATGAGACCAACGAGGCGGTGCATGAAGAAGCCCTGAAGGCTTTCGAGGCGGGCGAACGGGAGATGGCCTGATCCATTCTATGGAGACACATGAACATAGGACAGCACAGAGATGACCACAGCTGTACATAGTGCCACCAACGCGGGACAGCGGACCAGACGAACGCGGTGGGAGAAGATTCGGCAGAGCACCAAGTTCTGGCGGGGTCTCATTGCGGGGATTGTCACCCTGGTGCTGTGGGAGATCGGATCGCGCTGGGATGAGTGGTTCGACTACCAGTTGCCTTTCCTCGGCCTGATACCTCCCCCTTCCGCGGTCGTGGTGGCATGGGGGGAGGTCATACCGCAATACGGCTACTGGGAAAGCTGGTACCTGAGTTTCAGGCGGGTGCTTGAAGGGTTTCTCGCCGCCATGATCATCGGCATCCCGTTCGGACTGCTGCTGGCGGTCAACCGGTACATGCGGGAGATATTTTTCCCGCCGTTCGAGGTGCTGCGGCCGATTCCTCCGCTGGCCTGGGTTCCCGGCTCGCTGATTTTCTGGCCCACCAACGAGATGTCCATCGCCTTCGTGACATTCCTCGGCGCATTCTTCACCATCGTGATCAACGTCCTTGGGGGGGCACGCAGTATCGATATACGGCTGCTGCGGGCAGCCCAGTCAATGGGCGCCACCCGCTGGGACATGTTCTGGCGGATTGTCCTTCCCGCCACCCTGCCTTCGATCTTCACCGGGGCGGCCGTCGGCATGGGAATCACGTGGGAAGTGGTGCTGGCCGCTGAAATGATTTCGGGCGGGGGTACCCAGGGCGGTGGCGGCCTCGGGTTCTTCATCTGGAACTCCTACATGGGCGGTTCCCTGGAGCAGATTGTCGTTGGCATGATCAGCATTGGGATTGCGGGTTACCTGTGCAGCAGCGGAATCCGGTGGCTGGGTGATCGCAGCATGCCTTGGCAACGCCTGTTCTAACCCCTCCCCCACAGAGAAACGTGAGCAACCTCATGGACCAGAACCCGGAACCGGAGAATCCACAGTCCGCAGACCATGCTGCCGGCAGGGGTCATATCGAATTCAAGAACGTCAGCAAGGGATATGGAGAGGAATGGGATTGGCAGGATGTAGTGCTGGACCTCAGCATGGATGTGGAGCCGGGCAAGCTCACCGCGGTGGTCGGCCCCTCCGGCTGCGGCAAATCCACCCTGGTCAACCTGGTCGCCGGGTTCGAGATGCCGGAAAAGGGCGCGATTCTCCTGAACGGCAACAGGATTACCGGCCCTTCCCATGATCGGATCGTGGTTTTCCAGGAGACCGCGTTGATGCCCTGGCAGACCACTTACGAAAACATCATCTTCGGCCCCAAAATCCGCGGAGACATGGACAAACAGGAGTTGCACGAAGAAGCGATCCGCCTGCTCGACAAGGTGGGCCTGCGGGACTTCCGCGACAAGTATCCATTGCAGTTGTCCGGCGGCATGCAGCGTCGGGCCGAGTTGGCGAGAGCGATCGTAAACGACCCCGAGGTCCTGATCATGGATGAGCCGTTTCGGGGCCTGGATGCCATGACCCGGGAATTGATGCAGGAGTTTTTCCTGCGATTGTTCGAGGAACACAGGCGGACCAACCTGTTCGTAACCTCCGAAATCGAAGAAGCGATCATGCTTGCCGACAAGCTGATCATTCTTTCAAACCGCCCAACCCGGGTACGCCAGATCATCGATATCGAATTGCCCAGGCCGCGGGATTTTCACATGCTGGCGACCGAGGAGGCATATCGCTACAAAAGCACGGCCCTGGAAATCCTGCACGAAGAGGCAATGAAGACTTTCAAGACGGAACGGAACACGCAAAGCGATTTCGTCGAGGCATTTTCACGCCGCAATCAGAACTGACCAGAGGTTGCTCGATTTTCTTCAGGTCGTGTCTTCGAAGCCGGTGGTTGTCCTGCTGGCTGTCATCGGAGCCCTGTTGGTTACCGCCGGAAGCTGGTCCAGGGTTTCCCGCTTTCTCGGCAGGGGCGGCATCACCTTCATCGTCCGTCTTGGCTACGGCGTGACCGGGCTGAGTGTCCTGTTGTTTATCATTGCGGGATTCATCGTCCACTGATACGCCGCATGAACCTTCAAGCAACCACGGCGAACCGGAACCCGTCCGGGCAGCCGATCCTGGAAGCCCGCGACCTGACCATGATGTACGGGAAAACCAGTGCGGTCGGCGGAATCAATTTCAGGATCCATCCCGGGGAGATGGTGGCGTTGCTGGGACCGAATGGAGCGGGCAAGTCGACGACCTTGCGCATGCTTACCGGCTTTCTCCGGCCCACCCGGGGCAGCGTTTTCGTGCATGGCATGGATATCTTGAAGAATCCGATCCGGGTACGCCAGAGAATCGGATACCTGCCCGAGTCGGTTGGGGGATATGGCCACCTGACCTGCGCCGAGTTCCTGCGTTATGCCGCTGATGTCCGCGGAGTCTCCGGCACCGGGGCCGGCCCATCAGACCACTGGATCATGGATGTACTGGGGTTGCGCATTCATCTGAAAACGCCCTTGAGCCGGCTGTCAAAGGGTTGGCAGCAACGTGTCTGGCTGGCACAGGCTCTGGTACACGATCCGGACATCCTGTTGCTGGACGAGCCCACTGACGGGCTGGATCCGGAGCAGAAGAAAGAAATCCGGGATCTGCTGGCCCTCATTGCCGAAAGCAAGGTTATACTGATGTCCACACATATCCTGGAAGAGGCGGAATCCGTGTGCCGGCGCGCAATCATTATCCGTCGTGGCCGGATTGTTGCGGACAGTTTCCTGTCAACACTCACCGATGACGATGGCCGGCTGTTTCCCATGTACAGGCAGCTGACAGCCTCATCATAGTTTGTCCAATGTCGGTTTCTGCTCGGCGGATTCTGGCGTGTTATCGGCATGAACTGCGCGTTCTGTTTCATTCGCCGGTCAACGTAGTATTCCTCTGCGGATTTCTCGTCGCCATCGGGCTGTGTGTCTTTCAGATCGGGGAGTTTTTTTCCACAGATGAAGTCTCCCTTGCCCTGTGGTCGCTGTTCCTGCCCTGGTGCGGCCTGATTCTGATTCCTGCGCTGGCCATGCGGGCATGGCCGGATGAATATGCCGACCGATCGGTGGAGCTTTCGCTCACGCTGCCGCTTTCCCTCGCGGAAGTTGTTTTCGCCAAGTTTCTTTCGGGCACCACGCTGATACTGGTCGCCTTGCTGTTCACCATGCCGTTCCCTGCCACGCTCGCCTATCTGGGAAATCCGGACTGGGGGATGGTCGCGGCAGGATACGTCGCCGCATTTCTATTGCTGGCCTATTTTTATTCGATAGCGCTGGCAGTCACCGCCATGCTGGGTGATGGAATATCGTCGTACATCGCCGGTGTCGTGGTCATTTTCGTTCTGATGCTGGGGGGATCGGATGAGCTTACCTCCCTTGTTGCCGATGTGATTCCCTTCGACTGGACACTCGGACTGCATGCCGCCTTTCCCGGCCCGCATTACAGATCCCTGACCTCCGGGTTCCTGGAGTGGCGGGACGTGTCATGGTTTGTCATCGCAATAGTTTCCCTGCTGGTTTGCTGCAGCATGGTCATAGACAAGCGACGCGATGGCAGAACCGGTCCCCGCAGCAAGCTTCGGCTAGCCGGCAGATTGATAGCCGTTTTCGCGGCGGCTGCACTGATCCAGCTTGCATCCTCGCAGGTGCCCCTGGAGGCGGACCTGACCGAGCAGAATGACTTTACCCTGAGCGACTCCACGCTGGCCGCGCTGCAGGGGCTGGACGGGGTGGTCGGGATCGAATTCTACTGGAGCAAGTCGGAAGAATCCGTACCGCAACCGATCAGGAACCATGCAGACAAGGCATTGAAATTTCTTCGGCGTGTGGAAAGGGCTGCGGGCGGCCGGGTGGAAATATCCCGGATCGACCCTGCTCCCGACACGGATGCCGAGCTGAAAGCGCTGGAAGACGGGATCCGGGTGATACCCATGACATCCGGCGACTATTTCTTTCTGGGTCTGCGGATTTCTCATGCGGGCAAGCAGTACACGATCCCGTACCTGGATGCCGAGCGGGCGGGGCTGCTGGAATACGACCTGCTCGCGACGCTGCTTCGCTTCGTATCCGGGAAAACCGTTTCCATTGGAATCATCAGTCCGCTGACACCCCCGAATACACTGGATGCGCCGCGCCCCGGACTTTCATTCATACAGGAGTTGAAACGCCTGCACGATGTCAGTGTCATTCCGTTTTTTTCGGAATCCCTGCCCGTTGATCTGGATGTCCTGCTTGTGCTCCAGGGAACCATCCTCAAGCGTAGGATGCTATGGGCCATCGACCAGTTCGTCATGTCGGGGGGAACGCTGATCGCGGCAATGGACCCCATGGTGCGATTCGACCGTCCCAGCAACGAAATCCGCTTCCAGCCATCGGAAGAAATCGACGACCTTTCCGACCTGGTCCTTGCCTGGGGCCTCCGTTACGACGGGGACAGTATTGTCGGTGACCGGAATCTGGCATCTCCCGTGCAGACCGCTGCATCCGGTGCGCAGATGCACTATCCCTACTGGCTCGGATTCACTGGGGACACACTGTTGCGGAATCACCCTGTCGTGGCTGCCCTGAACGATATCCTGATCGTGGAGGCAGGATCCCTGGTGATAACCTCATCCGCCAACGTCGAGCCGCTGCTGACCACCACGGAAATGGCCGGGACCCATCCACGTGACACCTACAACAATCATACGCATCTGGAACTTGCGGCGGATTTCGAACCCGCGGCCGGCAGCAGGCTGGTCGCGGCATTGATTCGGGGACCCTTGGACAGCGCGTATGCCGATGTGAAAGCGCCTGCCCAGGAACCCCATGTCCCGACTTCCCCCGCGAGTGCCAGTGTTTTCGTCATTGCGGATCTGGACTGGTTGTTCGATCCGTTCGCGCTGCATTCGACGGACATCGGCGAAACCGTGCTGACGCGGCCATTGAATGACAACATTCAACTGCTCGTGAACATGATTACCCATGGCAGCAACGCCATGCTGTCGGATCTGAGAATACGGTCGGGAAAGGTCCGCCGATTTACCCGCATAGCCAGCATGTTCCGCGAAGTCGAGCAGGGGATACTTTCCGAAGAGCAATTGACTGCCGGGCATATTGAGCAACTTGAGCAAAAGCTGGATGAGATCCGCGATGCAGCCGGTATCGGCGACCTATCCGAACTGCCTAATCCGCTGCGTGATCAGGCCATACTATTGCAGCAAAAGCTCGTGGAGATGCGGCGCAACCTGCGGAATATCCGCATGCAGATGCGGCAATCCGTGGACAGCCTGGAATTGAAGCTGTCCCTCGTCAATATATTCGGCAGCTCCCTGGTTGTCGTCTTTCTGGCGGTATTGCTGGCCTGGTGGAGGAGGAGATTCCCGACACGATGGAAAGCGGGAGTACGCTGAGGCAGACCCGGCAGGTTTCGGTTCCCGCGGCGGTACGGAACTGAGCCGCGGACGCGGACAGTCAACGGGAACAGGATCTCTCGTCGCCGAATTTACCGATGGCTCCGGGTCAGCCGTCGCCATCCGGAGTCAGTGGACCCGCCGATATGGAAACCGCCGGCCCTGTCGGCGGCGGATGCCCGGCCAGGGGCCATGCACGCCTGCAAGGGACTGTCAGCCCTTGATGTATTCGAAGACCTTGATGATGTGGGTCGCCCCGCCGGCCTTCTGGGCTGCTTCGACGGCGGCGTCGGCTTCGTCGCGGGTAACGAGGCCGAGAAGATACACCTTGCCGCCTTCGGTCACGACCTTGACGGCATTTACAGGGACGTCTTCCGAGGCCAGGATGTTGGTCTTGACCTTGCTGGTGATGAAGGTGTCGTTGGCGCGGCTGGTGAGGCTGGTGGTGCCCGCGAGCTGGAGCTCATTCACCACGGTCAGGGTTTTCTTGTGATTCCTGGCGATGTCGCCGGCCTTGCGGCGCAGGGCGTCGGTGGCGACCTCGCCGGTCAACAGGACGATTCCGTTGATCGCCGTCACGCTGACATTGTTGTCTTTCAGCTCCTCGTCGTTCCTTACCTCGAATCGAAGCGCCAGTTCCAGGGTGTTGTCGTTGAAATTCCGGGCCAGGGAGCGCCGGTCGGTAACGACGTTGACGCCCGTCACCAGGGCCGCGCCCACCATGACGGGCACGCAGGCGGTCATCAGTTCCGCAGTGAACAAAAGCAGGATGCCGAGGAAGGCGGTCCTGATTCGGGCGCACTGTCCGACAAGGCTATACATTCCGATTCTCTCCGATACTGGTATGGGTTGATGAACCACAGGGGTGCGGGCAATTATACCTTGGCCTTTCCCCTTTCTGGCTGCCTTTTGGCCGGGTATCGCATACCGCCGTCCTTACCTGGATGGTTCGCAGGATGCACATCTCCGTACCGGGGCCCGGCCTGCGGGAATACCCCTGCATTCATTCCTTGAACGCCGGTTGCGGGGTGAGCGCAGGCGGCGCGGCGATGTCCGGCTCCGGGCCCTCGCCGGTGATGCCGGGGCCTGCGGGCGGCTCGGCAAGGGGAGCCGGTGCGTCGATGATCGGAACGGGCGGGCCGATCAGGACGACATTGCCGTTTTCAAAGGTGGCCCATTCGAGATGACGGACCACGTTGCCGTCCGGGCGCACGCTGGCGCGAAACGCCTGCCCGTTGTATCTCTGCCAGTCCTCGCTCCGCAGGGCGGACAGGCGGGGAATCAGGTGATAGGTCTCAAGGCCCAGGGCATACAGGCGGTCCAGCGGGGTGAAGCCATAGGGCGATTTGGCAACCGGCTGCGGTTCGGGTGCCGGTTCCGGTTCGAGGTCGGCGGCAGACTGCTCCTCCACCTGCGCGGTCTCCGGAGCGGACTCCCGGGCTTCCGCCGCCGGGTCCAGGCCCGTTGCCGTCGCCTCGTCCCAGGACTCGGCATCCGGATCCGCCGGGACCGGGCCGGCGTCCGGCGCCATGCCGGGGAGCGGGTCCTCGGTGCCGGTGTCCGGCACGGGAAGCTCGTACCGGATATCCACCACCCAGGGCATGTCGCCGAAGATCACCCCGTCGAGGTCAGCGTCCACCGCGGGTTCCAGCTTGCCGCTGAATACACGTGAAGTGGCATAGACGGGCAGATCATGGGCCTGGAAGAACCGGAGCTGGGGCACCAGCAGCCTTGCCTGGTACGCGTTGCCGGCGAGGAAAAGCAGGTCCATGTCGTCCCGGCGCCGGGGGCTGAATTCCAGGTTGAGCCCGACCTGGGCGCTCAGCACCTTGCGCCGCACCACGCTTTGGTTCACTTCCAGCAATAGCTGGATCGCGCGCGAATACTCCTCGATGGAATCGGGGAAGGTCCGGTTCGCCACCAGGGTGCCTCCCAGGGAGAGCCAGGCTTCGGCGAAGGCCCCGGCCGCCCGCCTGCCCAAGTTCGAATCACTGTGGAAGATCGCGGCCTGGCGGTGTCCGTCGGCGAAGGCGCGCGCGGCAACCTGTTCCGTTTCCGGTTCCGGCGACAGGCTGATGCCGTACAGGCTGTCGGCCTGGGACTCCGGGGCGATGTCCGCCAGGACCAGGGTCGGCATGGCGGGCGGGGCGTCCTCAAGCAGTGCGGCGGTCGCCTCCCTTCCCAGCGGCCCCACCACGAAGTCCGCTCCCCCGGTCATGGCGGACTGGTAGTAGAACGCCGCCAGGGAAGGGTCCTCCCCGATGTCGTGCAGGCTCACCTGTGGCCTGGACTGGCCGGAGTCCTGGTTGTAGGCGTCCATGAACCCGTCGTGAAAGGCCTGGGCCGCGCTGCCGAAGGGCGAGGTGAACGGCAGCAGCAGGGCAATGTGGCTGAATTCGTCGAGGTGCGGCAGCGATGTTCCGCCGAGCAGTTCGTCCCGGGCCGGATGGCCGGCGTAGCTGTTGCGCCAGAATATGAGTGCCCGGTCGCGCTCGGCGTCGGGCAGGTCCCGCAGGATCCCGAGATCAGCCCAGCCGTCCACCAGGTTCGCGGGCAGGCCGCTGTTGTTGGCGCTCTGCTTGAGCAGGGCCTGTTCCAGCGTGCTGGTCTGCCTCACAAGATCGAGGATGCGCCGCTGGCTGTCGATCTGTTCGTCCCCCGCCAGCAGCCGGTCGCGCAGGAAAAGGTTGATCAGGCCGTCCACGCGCCGTTCCAGGCCGATCTCGGCATCCGCCAGGGTCTTCAGCGCCAGCGCCCTGTCGCCCGGCGACCAGAAGGGGTCATTGCGCAGCGGCTGGAGAAACCGGATGGTGGTCTGGAGCTGGCCGAAGCCCAGGGCGATCCGGGCCCGCTGCAGGCTGAAACGGTTGCCCTGGTCCCGGCTCAGGGGCACGTCCAGCAGGTAGTTCGCCTGGGTTTCGGCATGGGTGAACTCCCGCAGTTCCAGGAATTCGTCGATGGCCGCGAGGCGGAGCTCGGTGGCCACTTCCGGGGGCGCAATGTCCGCCCGCAGCGCAAGATCCCAGGGTCCCTCGCTTTCGAGCTCCTGCATGCTGATGATCACCTCCGGTTCCAGTCCCTGGACCAGCACCGGGTCCGGCTCGGGAACGGTGACCGTGACAACGGGCTCTTCCTCTTCCACCACCACGGGCTCCGGCGCCGGTTCGGGGGCGACGGCGCAGCCTGCCAGCATGGCCAGTACGGCGGCAAGGGCTGCCGGTGGACACACGATCTGCCTGCCGCGTTCCGGTTTCCGGGCGGCACGTCTCATTGCGGCGAATCCAAGGAACAATTGAGTGGTAGAGTGTGGACAAAAGTATACGGGACCCAACCATGAACAGCAAAACCGGCGTGCTCCATGTCGTCGCCACGCCCATCGGCAATCTCGGCGATCTGTCTTCACGGGCGCGGGAAACGCTGCAACAGGCGGACCTGGTGCTGGCCGAGGATACGCGCAGGACCGGGGTGCTGATGCGGCACTTCAATCTCGGCACGCCGCTCAGTTCCTTTCACGATCACAACGAACGCCAGCAGGTGCCGGAGGTTCTCCGGCGACTGTCCGCGGGGGAAAACATCGCCCTGGTGAGCGACGCCGGGACGCCGCTGATTTCCGATCCGGGGTATACCCTGGTCAGCGCGGCGCGGGAGCAGGGATTCACGGTATCCCCGGTGCCGGGACCCTGTGCGCTGGTGGCGGCGCTGTCGGCATCCGGGCTGCCGGTGGACCGCTTCGTGTTCGAGGGTTTCGTGCCCGCCAGGAAGGGTGCCAGGCAGGCGCTGCTGGACCGGGTGGCCGTGGAGGAGCGCACCGTGGTGCTGTATGAATCCAGCCACCGGATCCTGGAAACCCTGGAGGACATGTCCTCCGTGCTTGGTCCCGACAGGGCGGTGGTGATCGGGCGGGAGATCAGCAAGAGGTTCGAAACCTTCTACCGGGGAGACGCGGTCGATGTGCTGGAGCAGTTGCGTGCCGGCACCGAGCACCAGTACGGGGAGTTTGTCGTCATGGTGGAAGGTGCTCCAGCGCAGGACGCGGATGAAGCGATGCTGCGGAAACTGCTGCAGTTGCTGCTGGACGAACTGCCGGTGAAAACCGCCAGCCGCATCGCCGCGGCCTGGTCCGGCGCCGGGCGCAACCGGGTCTATGCGCTGGCCCTGGATCTCGGGAAAAACAATGACCCCGACTCGGAGTAGGCTGCCGGATCCATCGCAGCTCGATGCCTGGACGGGCGCGGTTCCTGTTACATTGCCTGCCGCGCCCGCTGGGTTTCCGCCGCTGGGTTTCCGCCCTTGCGCGGGAGAAATTTACGCATAACATTGATTGCCCGATAGCACCAGCGAAGGAGATAACCGGTATCGCCATGTCCCCGGATCGCAACCTGACGTCCGCCCGGAAGGGCGGGCCCGACAGCGCCACCCGGCCGCTGGTGGCCGCGGGACTGGTTTCCCTGGACTGTGAAACCACCGGGCTCGACATATTCAGGGATCGGCTGATCCAGCTTGGCGGCGTCCGGATCCGGGGCGGACAGGTCGACCCGGAAGACCGGTTTGACAGCATGGTCAACCCGGAGGTGGACATTCCCCCGGCGTCGTTTGCGGTTCACGGCATTTCCAGGGACGACCTGGCCGGGGCGCCCGACTTCGGCGGGGTTGCCGGACCCCTGGACGACTGGCTGGGTCCATCTCTCGTGGTGGGGTTTTCCGTCGGATTCGATATTGCCATCCTGCGCCGGGAGCACGCATTGGCGGAAATTCCCTGGGAGGCTCCCGGCTTCCTTGATATCGCGCTCCTGGCGCGCCGGGTCATGCCGGCCCTGCCCGACTATGCCCTGGACACCGTGGCGGCCCGCCTGGGGATCACCGTTACCGGCCGGCACAGCGCCATTGGCGATGCGCTTGCGGCCGCGGAAATCTTCGTTGCCCTACTGCCGGCGTTGCGCCAGGGAGGCATCCGTACCGTGGGGGAGGCCCTGCGGGTCTGCCAGGAGTCCAGCAATGTCCTGCCGGAAGGGGCGCCGCCGCCCTGGGAGCGGGCCAGCGAGGCCGCCGGCGAAGACGATCCCGACGAGGATTCCCTGCCGCCCGCACTGGATGCCGGGCAATACCGGCTGCGCGTGGTGGACCTGATGACGGAGGCCCCCGAGGTGATGTCGGCGGACCGGACCGCGGGCGAGGCCCTGTCCCGCATGATGGCTCGGGGGGTGAGTTCGGTATTCCTCTGCGACGGGCGCAGCGGAGCGGTGCGCCCGGAGGCGTCCGGAATCGTCACGGAGCGGGATATCCTCCGTGCCATCGACCGGCAGCGGGAAGGGGCGCTCGAACTGCCCCTGGAGAGCCTGGCCACGCGGCCCCTGGAAAGCATCCACGGAGCCGAATTCGTCTATCGCGCCGCGGGGCGGATGTCCCGGCAGGGGTTCCGCCACCTGGCCGTCCATGATGACGGCGGGGTGGTCACCGGGGCCATTTCCGCAAGGGACCTGCTGAAAGGCGGTGACGGCGATGCCCTGAACCTGGACGACAGCATCGACCTTGCGGAAACCCCCGAAGCCCTCGGCAGGGCCTGGTCCGCGCTCGCACCGGTGTCCCGGAGCCTTCTGGAGCACGGGGTCGATGTCCGGGATATCGCCGAGGTAGTGTCAGGCAGAAAACCCCGATTTTCGGCGGCATTCCGGCGTGAATCCATTC
>VYFG01000151.1 GCA_009842505.1 Gammaproteobacteria bacterium | reverse complement strand
CCTCAGTCAGTTACATCGGGCGGGGTGTTCACGGCCGCGAACATGAACGTTTGAGCTGTTGCGAAAGATTCGTTGCAACTCGGAAACGCACAATGGCAGTGACCAACTCTACCAGAATAGGGAGCCACGTTGGATTGGGAAAGATGCCGAGGGCAATCCGGTTGGTATGAACCCATGCGGCCGGATTCAGGCAGCCGTAGGGTTTTTCCACTTGGCAAGATTCTGGAGTTCCCCACTGTACTGGTTACGCTGGGCCATGGCGGGATGATGTGTCGCTTTTCATGTTGGCGTTCCAGAAATAACACCCGGATGCCCGATTCAAGTCCGGCGGACGGGTGATAGATGAAAATGAATCACCGATAAAGCCGTAATAATCACCAACACAAGCCACAACGATGCCTTTTCGATGGCATTCATCAACCGTGAACCGAACCGTTATCACCAAAATACGCACGACTGCGTTAGCTGGCTATGGAATCAATTCGATTGCACATTACGGAATATCCTGAAATAGGAAGATAATTTTTAACTTGCTGATAAATGAGTAAAAAATCCCTAGATTAGTCCAGTAGATTCAGGTTCAGACAGAAGATATCCCACGGGTTCAATCTTCCGCAGTCACGGTCAGCCAGTCAACCAGCGTCTTGCCGGGCAGCATGGACTGAAGGGCGCGGATCAGGGCCTCATGGTCGGCCCCTGAAGACACATGTCCGGATACCAGGGCACGCTCACCGGAAACCGTCAGGCCGAACGGGGAATCCGGCAGTACCGGCAGCAGGGCCGGCCAGCGCTCCAGCCAGGGACTGTAGGATATGCCCGGCTCCAAGGTGATGAAGTCCTCGACGGCAGCGACATTGAGGCCCTTGCGCAGCGTATCCAGCAGCAGCGCCCTGCTGGCCGGGTTGGGCAGCCGCCCGTTCAGCACCGCCCGGTGGCGGTCCCGGAACAGGGACACCTCCGCCGGCCGCCCGGCCGGATCGACCTCCAGCCGCGGCACCACCACGTCCCCCAGCCCGGCGGCCTCCAGTGCGGCGAGGGTCCTGCCAAGGGCGCTGCCGTGATCAACCCGTCCCCACAGCCAGAGTCCCCGGCCGCCGGAAACCATCCTGAGGTCGTGTACCTCCCCCAGCAGGGGAATGACCCCGGCGATCCGTCCGAACCACGGGGGGGTCTTCAGTTCCGGATCCAGGTTCACCACCGCCGCGGCATGGTCCCCGAACGCCTCCAGGCCCTCCATGGCGTGTTCGAGCGCCTGGGCCGCATCCCCGTCGTCCAGGCTCACGGCAAGCGACGTGCCGTTCCAGCCGGACACGAGCGACAGGGTCGCCTGGCCCGGCGCCGGCGCGGGCCGCAGGCGGAATGACATGATCACCGACGGGTCCAGCCCGGCCGGGGCCCGGTAGCGCACGTCCTCCAGGCGGGCGGCGGTGTCGCTTACGCCGTCCACCAGTATCCGGTCCCGCCAGGCATACAGGGTGAAGGTTTCCAGGGTCGCCAGGGAGCGCAGCATGGGCGCCAGCCGGTCCAGCCAGAGGGGGTGTCCGAGGCGGTCGTCGATGCGGATCCTGTCCTGGATCGCGGTTTCCGGGAACACCTGCCGGACGCCGGCGACGACCTGGTCCAGGTCATTGCCGGCCAGGCCGCCTTCCAGGCCAACCCGGCCGTCACGCCAGCTGAGGATGAACCGGGGGGCCGGCCTGGGTACGACTTCCAGCTGGTTGGACACCGTCCGGACCCCCGGGATGGCGCCCAGCCGCCCGATGTCCCGGTCGAGTCCCGCACCCGGTTCCACCGCGCCGCGCAGGGCAAGATCGCGTCCGTCCACGAACACCAGGGGCTGGAGCCAGGAATGGTGGGAGAGGCGTTCACGGGCCTCGGCCAGCAGTTCGGCCGGGATTCTCTGGATGTACCAGGAGGTGAGGCAAACGAGCACGGTGGCCAGCACGAAAGTACCCCAGTAGATCATGCGCAGCATGGCCTGCCGCGGCGGCAGTTCGGGGAATCCGGCGGTGATGCCCCGGGGCCCGGGCGGACCGGGCATCACGTTACCCCGGTGAGCTGGTACGGGGAGTGGGCCTCGGCCGCGGCCATGTATCCCCGGACCCCGCGCTGCTCCCGGTCGACGAAGTTGGCGATGGCGGGGCGGAACGGATCCTGGGCGATCCAGTGCAGCGAGCGGGTTTCCGTTGGCATGAAGCCCCTGGCCAGCTTGTGCTCCCCCTGGGCGCCCGGATCGAAACGCATAAGGCCCCGCTCGATGCAGACATCGATGCCCTGGTAATAGCAGGCCTCGAAATGCAGGCAGTCGACGTAGCGGTCGGTGCCCCAGTGGCGGCCGTAAAGAGTGTGGTCGTCGCAGAACATCAGGGCGCCGGCCACGGTGTCTCCATCCTGCTCGGCCAGCACCAGCACCACTTGGTCCTGCATCCGGGCGGCCACGTCGAGAAAGAATGCCAGGTTGAACGCGGGGGCGCCGTACTTGCGGTCATAGATGCCGTGGTAGAGCCGGGTAAAGTCCCGCCAGTCCCCCTCGCTGGCGGAATGGCCGTCCAGCCGGCGCAGGCGCACGCCGGCATCCGACACACGGCGCCGTTCCTGGCGGATGTTCTTGCGCTTCTTGGGTTTCAGGGTGGCGAGAAATTCGTCGAAGGAACGGTAGCCCTGGTTGTGCCAGTGGAACTGGCAATCGATCCTCAGCAATGTCTCCGGGGTCGACAGCAGGCCGAAATCCCGCTCGCCCAGGAACAGCGAATGGATCCCGCTGAAATCCCCCCGCCGCATCACCTGGCGGGCCCCGTCAAGGAGCCTGGTGCAGATGGCCGCGGTCTGTTCCTCCGGCAGGAGCAGGCGCTGGCCGGTGGCCGGCGTGAACGGGATCGCGTTGACCAGTTTCGGGTAGTATTTCAGTCCCGCGCGGTGATACGCGTCCGCCCAGGCGTGGTCGAAGACGAACTCCCCCCAGGAATTGTGCTTTTCATACAGCGGCATCGCGCCGGCGAGGCGGTCCCCGTCGCCGTAGACGGCGATGTGGCGCGGGATCCAGCCGGCGTGCGCGCCGACACAGCCGTGGGCTTCCATGGCGAGGAGAAATTCGTGACGCATGAACGGATACCCGTTCAGGACCAGCGCGTTCCACTGGTCTTCGGGAATGTCCGCAATGCTGGAGTGAAGCCTGATTCTCACAGGGGGATTTTACTGCGATTCGCAAGGCAGTCCGGCAAACCCGGCGAACACGGGCAATGGAAGGTTCGCGGACGGCTGCCGTCCGGGATTCCGGAATACCGACCGGGGCATGCCGGGTCTGAGTCACCCGATGGCGTGCCCGAGCCGGCGCAGTCGGCTTGTCATGCCGCCGACCACCGAGTCGGCGAGCTCAGAGGGAAACCGCGGGGGAAGCGAATCGAGCACCGCCTGAATGGCCGGCTCTGTCCTGTCCAGCAGCTCGTCGCATATCTCCCTGACCGTCCCGGCGGGCATGCCTGCCTTCAACGCTGTCTGGGTGAAGTGCCTCGGGAAGATCGTGTCGATGGTATAGTGGCGGTTGTCCCCGGCGGCGAGCGCGAGTCTGAACCTGTTTTTCCGCAACCGGCTTTTGTCCACCGCAGGCTGCAGGGACATGACATCATAGAGCGGCGTCATCCTGAAACGGCCACCCGGTCGCAGGAAGATGCTGAAATTCTTGGCATGCCCGTCGGTTGCGCCGAGCAGCCAGAAAACGATCTGGGCCTTCAGGAACATGCGCCGGTCATTCATCGGCTCATCGCTTCCCTGGAGCAGATCGAGGATTGCGGTTATGCCGGGACCGCCATCCGTTTCGTACTTGATGGAAGGGGGTACGGAAAGCGCCTGGCAGCAATCTTCCTGTGGCAGCCGCAGAAGACGCCCGTCTCCGGTCCACTGGCGGTCGAAGCGCTCCACCGCCAGGACGCATTCACCGTCAAATTCGATGAGCCGGGCGGTAGCGCTCGGCAGGCCAAGCGCACCGGTGAGCCTGAGGCACAAGTATTCATTCTCCACGCTCTCACCCGGATCGATGCCATCCGGCAGCATGCCGATTCGGGGTTTCAGGATGTGCGTAGTGGGAGTCGTTCCGTGCGGGATGTGCCATTTGTCCTGCCAATGGAGCAGGGCCGTCTTCTCCTGCGCCCCGGCGAGGGAGATACGGAATCCGGCATCGTTATCCAATCCCAGTGGCGCCTTGGCCAGATTCCGGATCATCGTCCTGATCTCGCCGTCGTCCATGGCCCGTCCCCCGATGGTTCCTGTGGGGCCGGGGTCCTGCCCTTCCGGCAGGATCTGCAGGGCGCCCGCGCAGTCGCGGCCGAGCCCGGCGAGCAGGCTGTATGCATCGTGGCCCGTGACCCCGATGCGCTCGGCGATGCGCCGGCGCACCGGCTCAGGGTCGGGCAGCAGGTTGTCAAGGACGGCAATCACCGGAGCGCCGGCATAGCGGTCCTCCCGGAGCGGCAGGGAAATCGAAATGGGCAGGGCGTGCTCCCAGTCGAGCCAGCCCGGGTCATACCGGAAGCTGACTGCGCCGCTGGCCTGTCTGGACAGCCGGCCCGCCAAACGGGCATTCAGGAACACGTTCAGGGGCGCACGGGCCCCCTGGCGAGCCATCAGAACAGATCCTCCATTTCCTTACTGCCTGAAGAGCGTTCCCGGACCACAAGTTCAAGGTCCAGTGCCGCCAGGACATGGGTCAGCGTTCGTAGCCTGGTGCCCGGCTCACCGTTTTCCAGGGCCGAAATCGTTGCCTGTCGCAGGTTGGTCATGTTGCCGATATCGCCTTGCCGCAGTCCCAAATTGCGCCGACGTCGGCGTAATGCGGCGCCTAACTGCTTTGGGGTGCGGGCAAGCTGTTTCATCGGACACGGTCTCCATTATGTGTTATACGGAATGGCGAATAATGCATATTATACGTAATAGAGTATATTTGCCCACATACGGCTTGGAGTATACGATGCTTCATCACTGCGAGGGATCGCTTCGGAGAGTCGGCAGGGGGGTGCTTGCGCCGGACCGGATGGTTCACCACCCATTTCGCTGATGTTGGCTTGAATGGTATCGATTAAATTCCGGTACTCGGATAATCTAGCGAGTCGTCAGGTCGGGCCCCGTCCATCATGGAGTCACTGAACAACCGAATGCCGGCGGCACTGGCGGTGGTTCTCATCGCCTGGCTGCTGTCGGGCTGCGCCACCAACCCGGTCACCGGGGGACTCGATTTCGTCCTGATGAGCGAGGAGCAGGAAATCATCCTCGGAGATCAGGTCCACAGGGATGTGCTGAAACGGTACGACGTGTACCGGGATGCGGAACTCGGGGACCTGGTGCGCCGGATCGGCGGCGAGCTTGCGGCCTACAGCCATCGCAGCGAACTCGATTACACCTTCACCGTGCTCGATTCCCCGGAGGTCAACGCCTTCGCCACGCCCGGCGGGTACGTGTACATCACCCGGGGCATCATCGCCTACATGAACAACGAGGAACAGCTGGCGGGCGTGCTTGGCCATGAGATCGGCCACGTGACCGCACGCCACAGTGTCCGCCAGCACAGCGCCCAGGCCATCGGGAGCGCCGCCGCCGGCCTGCTTGGTGCGGCGGTGGCGACGACCACGGGCGACAGGGATGCGGGACAGATGGTGGATCTGGGACTGGGCCAGTTTGGCCGTGCGCTGGTCAGCGGTTATGGCCGCGCCCACGAACTGGAGGCGGACCGGCTCGGTGCGCAGTATCTCGCCGAGGTGGGTTATGACCCCGAAAAGATGCTGGGAGTCGTGGGCATCCTGAAGGACCAGGAGGCCTTTGAACTGCGCCGGGCCCGGGAGGAGGGGCGGCCGCCCAGGGTGTACCACGGGTTGTTCGCCACCCATCCCCGCAACGACGAGCGCCTCAAGGAAGTGATCCGCGCGGCGGACCGCTACCGTGTCGACAACCCCCGGGTCACGGATCCGGATGCTTTCCTCAGGATGCTGGACGGACTGGATTTTGGTGACAGCGCACGCCAGGGCATCCTGCGCGGCAACGCGTTCTACCACGGACCCCTGGACCTGTTCATCCGCTTTCCGGTCGGCTGGCAGGTAACCAACAACCGCGAGCGCCTGCTCGCCATCGGCCCTGGCCAGGACCAGGCGATGGTCCTGCAACTCGTACCCCGGGGCGATGCCGCAACTCCGGAAGGATTCCTGCGCCGGAACTTCCGCAACCTGCGCCAGGGCCGCCCTATCGGCAGCCACGGCTACACCGCCATCGCCGACAGCCAGGACCGGTCGGGCGTCGTCACCATGCGGGTGGCCGCGGCCCTGCACGGGGACCGGGTGCTGATACTGAGTGGGCTCGGCAAGAACGCCCTGCCGGACCGGCAGGTCCTGGAAACCGCGGGTTCCATCCGGCGGCTGGAGTCTGCTGAGCGCGGCATTGCCGCCGGACACCGGATCCGCCTGGTGCGGGCGAAGCCCGGGGACACCTTCGCCGGCCTGGCGCGCAGGTCCCCGCTGGGGGAATTCGCCGAGGAACAGCTGAGGCTGCTGAACGGCATGTTTCCGGAGGGCGAGCCGGCCCCCGGACAACTGCTCAAGATCATCAGATAATAACGCCGCCAATAACCCATTGACCTGATCACCCGACATCCATGAAACCAATCGCCGAGGCATTCGAACCGGGGGGGATGCCCCCCGATCTCTGGTCCGTCTTCTCCACCCTTTGGGAGCGCTTCACGGCGGCCGCCGGGGAGGACCTGGCCGCAAGGACCGCGGCCCGGGCGGAGTTGCCGCAGGTCTGGGGCGCCAGCGACTTCGTCGCCAACTGGTGCATCCAGAACCCGGAAAACTGCTGCGAACTGATCGATTCCGGCGACCTGGCGGCCGGGTACGGTGACGGGGAGATGCGCCGGCGCCTGGACAAGGCTCTCGGGGAGGCCGACACCGAGCAGGCCCTGGACGCGGCCCTGCGCCGTTTCCGGCAGCGGGAGATGGTTCGGATCGCGTGGCGGGACCTGTCCGGCGCGGGTAGCCTGGAGGACACCATGGGAGATGTCTCGGACCTGGCGGACGCCTGTATCGATGCCGCCCTCACGCGGCACCACGAATGGCTTGAGCGTCGCTTCGGCAGTCCGCGCGACGAGAGCGGAGAACCATTGCGCCTGGTGGTGCTGGGTCTTGGCAAGCTCGGCGGACGGGAACTTAATTTCTCGTCCGACATCGATCTCATCTACGCGTTCGAGAGCAACGGGGAGACCGACGGGGAGCGCTCCACCAGCAACCAGGAATTCTTCATCCGGCTGGGGCGCAAGCTCATGGGATCCCTGGGGCGGGTCGATGCTGGCGGTTTCGTCTTCCGGACGGATCTCAGGCTGCGTCCCAACGGTGACAGCGGTCCCCTGGTCCTGTCGTTTCCGGCCATGGAGCACTATTACCAGACGCACGGACGGGACTGGGAGCGTTACGCCCTGATCAAGGCGCGGGTGGTTGCGGGAGACCTGGAAAAGGGTCGGTCGCTGCTGGAAATGCTGCGGCCCTTCGTCTACCGCAAGTATCTCGACTTCTCCGCCTTCGATGCCATCCGCGAGATGCGGGTCCTGATCGACCGCCAGCTGCAGAGTGGCGGCAACATCGAGAACATCAAGCTTGGCCGCGGCGGCATCCGGGAAATCGAATTCCTGGTCCAGAAATACCAGCTGATCTGGGGTGGGCGGGAATTAAGGCTCCAGACCCAGTCACTCTACACGGCCATGGAAGCCCTGGTGGAACTGGGGGAGATGGACGACGCCGCGAAGGACCGCCTGAAGCGGGCCTACCGGTTTCTCCGCAACCTCGAGCACCGGCTACAGATGATGGCGGACCGCCAGACCCAGAAGCTGCCGGACCAGCCCCTGGAGCAGGCCCGCATCGCCCATGGGATGGGGTTCGCCGGCTGGACGGAGCTGCTGGCGGCGCTGGATGCGGAACGGGACGTGGTGCATGAATTCTTCGGCGAGGCGCTGGAATCGCCGGAAGGGCCGGAGGAGGATTCCCTGATGCCCCGCCTGATTGCCCTGTGGCAGGGCCAGCTCGATGCCGGGACCGCCCTTGAGGTGCTGGACGCCGCCGGATTCACGGACCATGCCGATGTGCCGGACCTGCTGGAACGGTTCCGGGATGGCAGCCTTTACCGGGCATTCTCCACCGTGGAACGGGACCGGCTGGACCGGTTGATGCCCATCGCCCTCAGGGAGGCGGGGCGTCACTCGGATCCGGCGCGGGCGGTGAGCGGCTTCATGACGGCCATCGGGACCATCGGCCGGCGCTCGGTGTATCTCAGCCTGCTGATCGAAAACCCCCTGGCACTGCAGCAGCTACTGAATCTTTGTGCCGCCAGCTCCTGGATTTCCCGGCATATCGGGCAGTATCCCGTGGTCCTGGACGAACTGCTGCAGCCGATCGAGAAGACGGTGGACTTCGACCGCGTGCACATGCAGGCGGACCTGGACCGGCGCCTGCATGTGGAGGCCGGGGACGAGGAGGCCGAGATGAACGCGCTCAGGGAGTTCCACCACTGCCAGGTGCTCCGCGTGGCGGCGGCGGACGTGTCCGGGGAGCTTGACGAGGCGGACGTGGGACATGCCCTGACGCTGCTGGCGGAAATGCTGCTGGAGCAGGTGCTGGGCGAGGCGCGGGCCAGGGTGGAAAGGCAGCACGGGCCCGCCCCGGGAAAGGTCGCGATCATCGCCTACGGCAAGTTTGCCGCGGGCGAAATGGGGTATCACTCGGATCTCGACATCGTGGTCTTTTTCCGGCCGGACGAGAACGCCTCCCGTTCCGCGGCGGAATACTACTACAGCCATGTCGGGCGGCGCCTGATCCACCTGCTCAGCACCCGGACCTATGCGGGCGCGCTGTACAAGCTCGACATGCGCCTGCGGCCAAGCGGCCGCAGCGGGCCCCTGGTGACCTCGATGAAGGCCTTCCGCGACTACCAGCGCCGCGATGCCTGGACCTGGGAGCACCAGGCACTGGTCCGGGCGCGCGTGGTGGCGGGGGATTCCGACCTGATCGAGGACTTCGAGGCGGTGCGGCGCGAGGTGCTGGGCGTCCAGCGCGACGAGGCGGACCTCAAAACCGAAATCACCGACATGCGCCAGCGCATGGTGAAGGACAACTGCCGCAGCGACGCCGAGAACTACGATATCAAGCTCGACTACGGCGGCATCGTGGACATCGAGTTCCTGCTGCAGTACCTCGTCCTGCTGCACGGGGCGGAGCATCCGGTCCTGCTCGGGCCGCGCAACACGCTGGCGCTGATCTGGGCATTGGCGGCGGAGGGGATCCTGGATGCCGACCAGGCGGAGCGCCTGGGGGAGATTTACTGGCTCTACCTGCGGCGGCACCGGGACCTGAAGCTCGTGGACCTCGATCTCACGGACCGGCCGGCCCTGGTGCCCCGGGGGGAGCTCGAGGCCGAGCGGGCGTTCGTCACTGCGCTCTGGCGGGACACTTTCGGTTGACAACCCGGGACGCTGAATCCATAGTCACCGCTTTGCATACCGGTCCGGACGGCCACGGCCGCCCGGGAGCCCCGGCAACTGATTTTCGGAGTATTCTGCATGTCTTTCAGTGATCGCGATGGCGTGATTTGGATGGATGGCGGCCTGGTGCCGTGGCGGGAGGCCAGGGTGCATGTACTGACCCATACACTGCATTACGGCATGGGGGTGTTTGAAGGCGTCCGCGCCTACAAGGCCGGAAAGGGAACCGCCATATTCCGCCTCAGGGAGCACACCCGCCGGCTGTTCCAGTCCGCCCATATCCTGGGCATGAAGATTCCGTGGAGCGAGGAGGAGGTGAACCGGGCCCAGGTCGAGGTGCTGCGGGAAAACGGCCTCGAGACCGGCTACCTGAGACCCATGGCCTTCCTCGGCTCCGAGGGAATGGGCCTGAGGGCGGACAATCTCTCGGTCCACCTGTCCATCGCAGCCTGGGAATGGGGCGCCTATCTGGGGGAGGAGAACCTGGAAAAGGGACTGCGTGTCCGGGTCTCGTCGTTCTCCCGCCACCATGTCAACGTCACCATGTGCCGCGCCAAGGCCAACGGCCACTACGTCAACTCCATGCTGGCACTGCAGGAGGCCCTCGTTACCGGGTATGATGAGGCGCTGTTGCTGGATACCAACGGTTTCGTCATGGAAGGGAGCGGGGAGAACCTGTTCATCGTCCGGGACGGGGTGATCTATACCCCGGACCTCACTTCCGCGCTGGACGGCGTCACCCGCAGGACCGTCAACCGGATCATCGCCGACGAGGGATTCAGGCTGGTGGAAAAGCGCATTACCCGGGATGAGGTCTACATCGCCGACGAGGCGTTCTTTACCGGCACCGCCGCGGAAGTGACGCCGATCCGGGAGGTGGATGAGCGGCAGATCGGCGAAGGCTGCCGCGGCCCGGTCACCGAACGCATCCAGCGCCGGTTTTTTGACGCGGTCCATGGCCGTGTCCCGGAATACGAGGAATGGCTGACCTATGTCTGAATCGACTACCCCTGCCAGCGGAAACGACGGCGACCTGCCCAACGCGGCCCGGCGCGTCGAGGTGACGGCGGACGACCTGCCGCTTCACTGCCCCATGCCCGGCAAGCGGCTGTGGGACTCCCATCCCCGGGTGTTCCTCCCCATCGCCGACAGCGGCGAAGAGACCTGCCCCTACTGCGGTACGGTTTACGTGCTCAAGGGACCTGCCGGGGACGGCCACTGACGCCGCCGGACGTCCCGCGCGCGGGCCTCCGGATCACCGCGGGCCGCGTTCGGGAAATCGCGGGCCCGGAACTTGTGCGGTGCACCGGATGATAACTCCTTGAATTTGCTGAAATGCAAAAAAAAATTTGATCGATCCAATATATTGTGGTTACTATCCTGCCAAATCCACTAGATATAGTTCTCAAAGTTCTGTAGAATTTTCTTTGTTGAAATCAGTGGATTGCGAAAAATAGGTAAGAAACCGTCTTAGATCTGGTCGCGGTTCCCGGTTTTTCGGGGCCGCCACCAACAGGGAAGTCCAGGAATTTCAGATCACTTGACCACCATAACCTTAGAGGATGTCAGCGAGAGTATGAGATGACCGGTGTCGCCAAAGACAAGGCCGAAAAGAGCCAGCGCCAGAAACATCCGTCACCCGACGCCAGCCTGGAAAACCTGCCGCTGCAGCCGGCTTCGCTGGATATCTGGGACAAGAAGTACCGGCTGAAGACCATGGACGGGGAACCGGTGGACGCCAGCATACTTGCCACCTATGAGCGGGTGGCCGGGTCGCTGGCGGAATGCGAGGAAACCGAGGCGCTCCGGACCGAATGGTACGGGCGGTTTCTCTGGGCGCTGCAGAACGGGGCCATTCCGGCCGGCCGGATCACGTCCAATGCCGGGGCCTTGGAGCACAAGCCCGCGACCAGCACCATCAACTGCACCGTCTCCGACTCCGTTCCGGACTCCATGGACGGGGTGCTCCGTTCCGTGCACGAGGCCGGCCTCACCCTGAAGGCCGGCTGCGGCATCGGCTACGAATTCTCCACGCTGCGCCCCAAGGGCGCATTCGTCAACGGCGCCGGCGCCTACACGTCCGGCCCGCTGTCGTTCATGGACATCTTCGATTCGATGTGCTTCACGGTGTCCTCCGCGGGGGGGCGCCGCGGGGCCCAGATGGGCACCTTCGATATCTGCCACCCGGACATCCAGGAATTCATCCGGGCAAAGCGCCAGGACGGCCGCCTGCGGCAGTTCAACCTCTCCTGTCTCATCACCGACGAGTTCATGCAGGCCGTCGAGGACGAGGCGGACTGGCCGCTTTCCTTCCCGGCGACGCGGCATGAGTACGAGGGCGGGAAGCACGAGATCGTGTGGCGCAGCTGGGCCACCTCGGACGGGTACGTCACCAACGACGCCGGCGAAGTGGCCTGCCGGGTCTATCGCACCATCCCCGCGCGCAAGCTCTGGAACCAGATCATGAGTTCCACCTACGATTACGCCGAGCCCGGTTTCATCCTGGTCGACCGTATCAACGAGATGAACAACAACTGGTTCTGCGAGAACATCCGGGCCACCAATCCCTGCGGCGAGCAGCCCCTGCCGCCCTATGGCGCCTGCCTGCTCGGTTCGGTGAACCTGACCGGGTTCGTGGAGAATCCGTTTACCGACGAGGCGCGCTTCGACTGGGAAAAGTACCGCGAGGTGGTGTCGGTGTTCTGCCGCATGCTGGACAACGTGGTGGAAATCAACGGCCTGCCGCTGGGCAGGCAGCGCGAGGAGATCCTGTCCAAGCGCCGCCACGGCATGGGCTTTCTCGGCCTCGGGTCCACCCTGACCATGCTGCGGATGGTGTACGGCAGCGAGGAATCCCTCGAGTTCACCGGGGAAGTGGCGCGGCAGATGGCGGAAGTGGGCTGGGAGACGGGCATCTCGCTCGCCGAGGAAAAGGGCTGCGCCCCCGTTCTCCTCGAGGAATACGGGGTCACCACGGAGATGCTGGCCCGCCGCCCGGAAATGGCCAGGGACGGGTACAGCGCGGGCGACCGGGTCCGCGGTTCGGTGCTGATGGGACGCTACAGCCGGTACATGCAGCAGTTCCCCGAGGAGCTGCGGGACAGGATCGCCGAGAAGGGCTGCCGTTACACCCACCACACGTCCATCGCGCCCACCGGGACCATCAGCCTGTCGCTGGGCAACAACGCCAGCAACGGCATCGAACCTTCGTTCGGCCACATGTACAGCCGCAACGTGATCCGGGAAGGCAAGAAATCCAAGGAGAAGGTGGACGTGTTCTCGTACGAGCTCCTGGCCTTCCGCCACCTGGTCAATCCCGAGGCCACGCCGGACGCCGAGGACGGGCGGGACGGCCTGCCCGATTACTTCGTCACCGCCGACGACATCAAGCCGCGGCAGCATGTGGACGTCCAGGCGGCGGCCCAGCAGTGGATCGACTCCTCGATCTCCAAGACCGCCAATGTCCCCACGGATTTTCCCTTCGCGGATTTCCAGGACATCTACCGGTATGCCTGGCAGAAGGGCCTCAAGGGCTGCACCACGTTCCGCTTCAACCCGGAAGTGTTCCAGGGTGTCCTGGTCAAGGAGGAGGACCTGTCCAGCACCATGTACCGGTTTACCCTGGAAAACGGGGAGGTGGTCGAGGTCAAGGGCAACGAGGAGATCGAGTATGACGGTGAAACCCACACCGCCGCCAACCTGTTCGACGCGCTGAAAGAGGGTTATTATGGCCGGTTCTGAATCCGGCCGGCGATCCAGGAGGTATTGCGCATGAGCCTGAAAATCGAAAAGAAGATCGTCGGCTACGACGTGGTCAAGCCGGAAGAGGACCCGGTGCAGGTGACCCGGCCCATTGCCGTGCCGGACACCGCCAGGGAGCAGGCGAAGATCATCCAGATGCACGAGAAGGTGGTGCGCCCGGAAATGCTGATCGGGAGCACCTACAAGATCAAGACGCCGGTATCGGAGCACGCCTTCTACATCACCATCAACGACATGGTGCTGAATCCCGGAACGCCCTACGAGAAGCGGCGGCCTTTCGAGATTTTCATCAACTCCAAGAACATGGACCACTACCAGTGGATCTCGGGACTGACCCTGATCATTTCCGCCGTGTTCCGCAAGGGCGGCGACGTGACCTTCCTGGTCAGCGAGCTGCAGAGCGTGTTCGACCCGAAGGGGGGCTACTTCAAGAAGGGCGGCAAGTTCATGCCCTCCCTCGTCGCGGAGATCGGCGATGCCATCGAGAACCATCTCAAGATGATCGGCATGATCGCGGACCCCGATCTCGACGAGCGCCAGCAGAAGCTGATCGAGGAAAAGCGCCGCGAGTTCGAAAGCCGGCAGACGGACGGCGGCGGGGACAGCGCCGTCGGGGACAGCGGCTTTCCCGAGGGCGCCGTGCTTTGCAGCAAGTGCAATGTCAAGGCCTCCATCTTCATGGACGGCTGCATGACCTGCCTCAACTGCGGCGACAGCAAGTGCGGCTGAACTGAACCCGGCCCGGGTTTTTCACCAGGCCGGCCCGACCCGGCAGCGGCGCCGGCAAGGGGTATGCCGGATCCCCCTTTCCCCCAAGGCCCCCTTTTCCTATGATCTCCCCATCATGGAGATTCCCGCGGGGCTGTCCCGCGGCGACTGCAATTCGATCGGGTACAGGCAATGAAACGGTTCGTAAAATTCATGGGTTTCCCGACCCGGGTGCTGTTCTGCTCCCTGCTGGCGCTGGCCTGCCAGGTATTCCTGGTGGTGCGCCATCCGGACCTGCTGCTGGTGGTGCAGGAATGGGTGAAGCAGGGGTCGGTCAGCACGTTCGAGGGGGTGTACATGGCGCCGGGATACCGCGTCGCCTACAACCTGCTGAACGGCGACGGCATCCTCGTCCACACCCTGTTCGTCATCCTGGCCCTGCTGGCGTACCAGCTCGCGGCCTCGCCGTTTCGGCTGCTGACCCCGTCCCGATGATGGCCTCCGCCGGAACGCGCGTCTCCCGCGCCCGGGGCGCCCCGGTATTGCCGGAAGACCCGCGCCCCCCTCTTTGGCC
>VYFG01000152.1 GCA_009842505.1 Gammaproteobacteria bacterium | reverse complement strand
GGCCGGGAATGTACTCGCTCAGGCCCAGTGAGTCAACTGTGGGACGTTGTGAGATGCCGGGCCGGCCGGAGAAGCGCATGCTGACATTCACCGAAGAACTCCTCCTGTTGCTGGGCGACGGGGCGGGCGCATACCTGCCCGCCCGGCAGCATGCCCTGGAGTGCGCACTCGCCGGTGCGGTGCTGCTGGACCTGGCCTTTGCCGACCGCATCGACACGGACCTCGAGGCACTGGTGGTCACTGATCCCGCGCCGACCGGCAATGCGATGCTCGACCGGATTCTTTCGAAGATCACGGCACGCGCGGACACGGCGGACACGCAGACCTGGATCCGGGAGCTGGCTACCGGCGAAGCGGACACGATCCGCGAGCAGGCGCTCGCCGGTCTCGTCGGGCGCGGCATTCTGGAACGGCGCGGGGAGCGGTTGCCGTGGGCATTCGGCCCGGTTCGCCACGCCACACCCGACGACGGTCCCGGGCGCGGGATCAGGGCCCGCATCGAGGCAGCGCTCGCCGACGACATTCCCGACCCTCGGGATGTCGCGCTGGTTGCGCTTGCGGACGCGTGCCAGCTCCTTCCCGAACTCTTCCCCGGGCGGGCGATCGGGAGTTCCCGGATTGCGCAGCTGCGCAGGATGGACCTGATCGGGCGCGAAGTGGGCGGGGCCGTCGCGGACATCCAGCGCAGAATCGTGCACGCGGCCCGGTCCCGGACCCAGCGCTATCGGACGTTGCTGCTGTGTTTCTCCGTTGCCGGTGCCGCAGCGTGCGCGGGAACGCTGCTCCTGCCCGGCATTCCCGTTCCGGACCGGTTCGGCCCCGGCGTTCCCGGGCGCCTCTGGTTCGGTGGGCCCTGGCAGCAGTGGAGCGGCTATCTGCTGCTCGCCCTCAGTGCCGTGGGCCTTGCGGTCGCCGTCATGGTCAGGAAGCGGCTCGTGCCCCGCAGCTCCGGCTCTCAGCGGTGGCGCCTCTCCCACATCGTGATCGGCGTGGCATGCGTGCTGGTGCTGTTCACCCATACCGGGTTCCGGTTCGGCAACAACGTCAACGCGGCGCTGATGGGCTGCTACCTTGCCGTGCTGCTCTCGGGCGCCCTCGCCGGCATCGCCGTCGGCGGGGCGCAGCGGCTTCGGCGGTTCGCAGGGGGCAGGATCGGCATGCCGCTCCGGGCCCTGCTCCGGGTGCACATCCTGGCCCTTTGTCTGTTGCCGGCGCTCCTCGCCGTGCATGTTCTTCTGGTCTATCTGTACTGAGGGCGCCCGGGCATGCCGTCGAAGACCATCGTCTGGCTGGCAGGAGCGGGCCTGCTCGGCGCGGCGTATGTTGCGGCCACGATGGTCGTGGGAGGCGACCGGCGCATGCTGCTCATCGGCAAGACCACTGATGCGCACCATCAGATCGAGACGGTCTGCGAGACCTGCCACGCCGCGCCCCCGTTCGCCGATGCGGCGGTGGCGAGGAAGGCGCTGAACGGGACTTGCCTGGACTGCCACGAGGCCGGGCTGAAGGCTGCCGGCGACAGCCATTCCCGCAAGCTGTTCCGAGGCTCGAGGATGGCCGTCTTCCGGGACCGGCTGGATGCGCGCCTGTGCACGAACTGCCATGCCGAACACCGCCCCGGGATCACGCGTGCGGGCGCGGTCACGGTCGCGACGGACTTCTGCGTGGCGTGCCACTCCGAGGGCGGGCAGGACGTGCGGAAGCACCGGCCGAGTCACGCGGATCTCGCCTTCGACACCTGCGCTTCGGCGGGCTGCCACAACTATCACGACAACCGGGCGCTCTACGAGGACTTTCTCGTGGAGCATGCCGGAGGGGCGGAGCATGCGCCCTCGCCGGTGCATGGGCCGACCGTGCGGCTGCGCACCCGGGAGCTTCCCCCGGACAAGTCGCTGGGGCGCGGCGAGGCGGTGGCTCCCGCAGCCGCGCTCGCCGTTCCCGGAGTCCTCGACGACTGGGCCGGCTCCGGCCACGCGGCGGCCGGAGTGAATTGCGCCGCGTGCCATGCGGCAGATGCCGACGCCATGCCGGATGGGACCTCGGTCCCCTGGATCGACGCACCGCCCATGGAGGTCTGCGGGTCCTGTCACGAGCTGCAGACACAGTCCTTCAGCGGAGGCCGGCACGGCATGCGCGGCCATCCCCGCATCGCCAGGCCCAGGGCTTCCGGCCCCTGGCTGAAATGGGTCGGGCTTGCCGATCCCGTGCCGCCCGAACACATGACCGTCGGCGAGGCGCGCCTTCCGATGCGTCCCGAAGCCGATCCGGACCGGATTCTCGATTGCGGCGCATGTCATCGGCCGCACGACGCAGACATCGTGCGTGCGGCGGTCGAGGCCTGCGCATCCTGTCATGACGATCCACACACCCGGGCCTACTTCGGGAGTCCCCACCACAGGCTCCGGCAGGCGGAACTGGCCGGCGCGGCACCACCCGGGGCCGGCGTGACCTGCGCGACCTGTCACATGCCCGGGACCGGGCGGGGCAAAGCGCTTGCCACCGACCACAACCAGAACGACACGCTGCGTCCGAACGGGAAGATGATCCGTCCCGTGTGCCTCGACTGCCACGGCCTCGGCTTCTCGCTCGATGCACTGGCGGACGCCGGGCTGATCGGGCGCAATTTCAACGGAGCGCCCGCGGTTCATGTCGAGAGCATCGACTGGGCGGTGCGGCGCGCCGCCGGAGCCGGGCGTGACGCAGGCCGTCCATTGCCGGGCAACCAATCACGCCAATCCCAATTGCCATCCATAGAATCCAGCCAGGAGGAAGAACAATGAAGCGAAGAACACTCATGACCGCCGCGGGCCTCGTGCTTGCGGCCACGACGGCGGGGGCCGCAGCCGATGGACTTCCTTTCCGGAAGGTCGCGGACATGCTCTACCGGGTGATGTCCGCGGACCGGGAGGTCTACACCCGGATGGTGGTGCAGCGCCTGACGGTGGACAGGGACATCCTCACCGCATCGGAGCATTTCGAGGACGATGAGGCGCTGCCGCTGCCAGCACAGATGTTCCGCTTCGGGGCCGAGGCGGTGATGGACCACACCGAAGAGTTCTCCCATGCGCTGCTCTCGCTCCATCCGATCAACCGGAAGAACGGCCCCGGAACGGAACTGGAGAAGAGGGGGCTGGAGCATGTCGCCGGAAATCCGGGCGAAAACTTCTATGGCGAAGAGGAACTGGGCGGCGAGCGGTACTTTGCGGCGGTCTACCCCGACTACGCGGTCGTCGAAGCCTGCGTGGCCTGCCACAACAACCACAAGGACTCTTCCCGCACCGACCTCGAGGTCGGCGACGTGATGGGGGGCATCGTCATACGGATCGCGATGGATTGATGACAACACCATCCTGCCGGCACTGATCATCCTCTTCCCGGCGGCCTCCGGGGGCCGCCTTCCGGCAGTACGCCTCACAACTGCCCACAACTCCCTGGCCAGCAGGCATGCGCCGGCCCCGCCACCCGCCTCACCAGCGGATGGACATCTCGAATCCCGCCGCGTGCCGGGGGGCCTCCCCGCGGCCCTCCCGCCGAACCGCCTTCAGCCCGAAGGTGACATCGGGGGCGCTCGCGGCCTCCGGTGTGAGCCACCAGCCGATGGTGTACTCGCGCGCCGCCGCCCCCAGCCCGAAGCCCACATGCGGGCTGCCGGTGAAGCGCCCGCCGAGGACGGGCAGGCCGTAGGCCGCCTCCATGGCCCAGCGGGACGTGGCTTCGCCATTCCCCGTGCGATCCTCCAGCGGGGCGGGGGTAAACAGCGCGTCGAGGCCGCCTTGCGATTGACCGCCCCAGTCCTGGGTGAGCGTCAGCGACGGACCCCGCCTCGTCGCCGGGGCCGGGTCGTATGCCAGCGAGGCCGCGAAGCCGTGGTCCTTGAGATCGTCGTTGCCGTGCGCGACCAGCGCGCGGCCCGACAGGTCGAGCGATAGCCCGAGCCCCGGATCGGCCCAGGCGACGCCGCCGCCGAGCTCCACCCCGAACCCGGTCTCGGCGTCGCCCCCGTCATGGCGCGCGCCGACCTCCAGCTTCGGCGTCAGGCTTCCGCCTTCCTCAAGGGCGACGCGGTAGCTCCCCTCCAGGCCGAGCCGGAGCCGGATCACGCCGGACTCCGAACCCGCCATGCCGCGCATCCCGTCCGAGGCCGTGCGCGCCCACAAGGCGTCCGAGGTCACCGCAAGGGCGGGGCCGCCTCCCTCCCCGGGCGGGGCCAGCACGTCGCCCCTGAGCCCCGCCGCCGCCATGGTCCAGCCCGTGTCCGCGCCGATGGTTTCGCCCCGGCCCGTCCTCAGCGTCACCTCGCCGGTGCCGTAGCCGAGCGCGCCCCAGAGCTTCAGCCGCTCGGAGACCCGCAACGCCGCATAGGGCACCGCCGCCGTCAGCGACGCCTCGACATCGCCGTCACCGCCCGCGTCGGAATAATTCCCTTCGGACGAACTCTGCGTCAGCGCGAGCCCGACCAGCCACTTGCCGCGCGCATAGTCCGCGCCCAGCATGCCCGTGGTCACCGTGCCGTCGAGGGCGGTGTCGGCGCCGCCTCCGCGTTCGACGCCGTCGAAGGTGTCCTGAGAGGCCCGGCCCCAGAAGGCGAGGCTGCCGCCCGCGCCGTCCCTCTGCCCGGTCAGCGAGAAGCCCGACCCCGGCAGCGCCTCGCGCGCGGTCATCGTCCGCCACTGCGCCCGCGTCCCGCCGAAGCCCGGCGGACCGCCATGACCGGCCGGGCCGGACGCGCCGAAGTCGTTGCCCAGGCCGCGAACCACATCGGCAAGTGCGGGGGCCGCCCCGCTGTCCGCCGGCGTCGTGCCGGGCGTTACGCCCGCCGCCGCCGGGCCGGAAGCCTGTCCCGGACCGGTCGAAAGATCCAGCGCGCGGCCGGCCAGCGTGCCCTGCATCCCCGGCGCGCGATCCGCCGACAGGCGCCCGGCGATGCCGTCCAGCGCCTGCTCCGCCACCGTGCGCCCGAACCGCGCCAGCCACGCGGCGGGCATCAGGCCGTCGTTGGTGATGGTGATGAGGCCGCCTGTATCACTGATACCCACCTGATCTGTGATACGCGCAGACCTTCCTTTCTTGTAGGCTACGCGCAAAACCGGTGTGGCTTGCGCTGTCTCGCCGCCGTCATCATGGCGGTCACGAAAAGCCTGGATGTATGTCTTGTTGCCACGAATGGTGTCACTGGCACCACCTGGACCACAGAAAGCGAAGGAGCGTCCCCGTGCAAAGTAATCATAATACTTCCGTGCAGTGCCATCCTCGATGTCAATGGTGCCGACAAAGCAGTCGTCGGGTCCGGCGCCAATGGCCGAGACATGCATGGCGCGTGTTTCACCCTCAGGGACGACGACGTTGCTCAGTTGCAACTTGATGGCCTTGGTGTCGTTGGCATCAGCGACCGCCGTCACGATGATCGTTCCGGGCGTGACGGTCGGCGGTGTCTCACCATCCCAATGGTTGTGCAACGAACTGAGACCGATAAGATCGAACTTCATTTTCTGTCCGACAGTCAAGGATACCCCGCAAATCTGTGCCGTATCTTCGTAAATCGAGACAAGATCATCTGAAAAATCGGTATGGAGAACGGTCGATCCATCCGTGTCCAGATGGGTATGTTGTGTCCTGAAAGATACTTGATTTTTGAGGATTCGGCTTGCTTTGATGTTGACGCAAACCTTGCCATCCGTGTTCCGCACCGCACTTGTCTCGCCTTCAAGCGTGAAGGACAAGTCCGCGAATTTCTGGTCATAAATGGCGAAGGCTGCCGATCCCCTGAGATCGAACGGAAGCCCGTATTTTCCACGGTTCACATTTTTGGCGTCAAGAACAAAGATGGGGTCGAACTCGATGTAACGTGTGTGTTCGTGATAAACACCGTCATTTAGGGCCGCTAGAGACAGCTGCCATCCCGAAGATGTTTTCGCCTTTTCAAGATCGACAACCGACCAGTTTTGCGTATCATGCTTGGGAACGACGGTGCCATCGGGATAGCGAAGCTCAAAATCATCCCCGAGAACAGCCGTCTTTCCAAATCCTTCGGTAATGGCGGGGTGGCTGTGTCTCAATGTCAGGGTTTTCAGACCATCGGCGCCCGTGCTCTTGGGAACAAGCTTGATATTGAGCGCGGATGTCTGGTTTTCCTTGACATGTTGGAGCCCACTTGGCCCCAATTCGACATAGGTCTCTCCGGGGTGTTTGTCGTCGTCCCGGATGCGAACCGTTCCCCGCGCACTGGCCCCCGATTTCAGGCTGACGCCCGTCGGGAAGTTCGCCGTATCGAGGTCGATGTAGAATTCCTCTTCCTGCTCCCAAACGTCGTCGTCGTTTATTTGTATTTCGACTGTTGCCGTTTGATCGCCTTTCAGGAAATAGAAATTCCCGCTCAAGCCGGAGAACTGGATACCTTGCTCCTGTTCTTCGTTAGGGGCGGGCTTGAAGTCCTTCTCATGCAGCGCCGTCCCGGAGACCAGAGTGACCGGAATGCTGATTGGAGTGCGCGCCGGCTTGGACAGTTTCAGGACCGGTTCCGACGGACCGTTCTGCTCGTTCACGAATGTCGGGTTTTGAGCGAAAGAAACTTCATAGGTCTCTGTTTTCTGCGCATCCCGGACATAGGCTTGTTTTTCACTAACAGTCGTGTCGGCCGAGATTGGGATGGCTTGATCGGCACAGATGACGTCAGACCGAGTGGTTCCATCCCGAAGAAGACAGTTTGAAGAGTTTGAGGCAACCGGGGTTCCAAGCGCAACCGTTACGGTTTCATCCACGGAATTGGAATCGGCTTTGGGCGTGACATTGATTTGGAACGCATTTCTGCCATCTGTGCCGAGAGGTCCGCGAAGGACCATTACGTGCCCGTCGAAGCTCACCTTGCTGGGATCGCTGACATAACTTCCTGAATGTAACGACAGGTCGAACCCAGCTGAATATCCCGAAAAGTTGATCGGCAGCCGAACAGTATGCCCCGCAGGAATTGATACGTCTGTGTTATCCCAGCGAATTGCAACTGCTGGAGTACTATGACCTCCTTCCACCCAGATCGCGTCGGTGATGTATCTTTCCCTCTTCTCGCCGTGGACGTAGTAGACCACTTTCCGTCTTTCGGTCACGCGACCCGTCACATTATTCAAGGTCCAGTGAATGCCGCGCTCCGCCAGTGCGACGCCTCCAACGACACCGACATCCACGTCCAGCCTTCGGCTCGACGGCGGGTTGGCGTGGTACTGCCCCGAGCTGGGGTTATTCCCACCGCCATGCACGCTGAGGAAATCGATCCGGTGCGGGGTATAGCCGCCATACACCAGCGGCAGCGTGTGGGTGCCCTTCAAATGCCCACGCCACAGCGTAATCATGTGGTTTTCGGAAACTTCACGCACCCCGACGCCGTGTCCGATGTCCGGGCACAGCTTGTCCGACCGAGTGCTGGTCGTGTGGCACAGAACGCCCGTCTTCGGGGCCGTCAGCCGGACGGTGACGTTGATACGCTTGATCGGGCAACCGTGCTCGCCGACCTCCCTGGTGTCATAGGTTGGCTTGTGATACCAGTAATTGTGCGGCGGGCCGGACCATAGCCTCTCCGCACCGACGATCTTCCGACCACGCGCCGGAACGTCCGGGTCGTAGCCGACGCTGAACAGTTCCAGCTTGACCTTATCGCCCTCGGAGACGCGCGGGTTCAGCACCCGCCAGCCCAGCTGGATCGGGTGCGTGTTGTAGAACCGCTGCGTCCACCTTCCCTGGTCCTGCCACAGCGCGGCCGGCGTGCAGCGCTCCTTGGGCGGATAGTCGTGCGCCGCCGCGTGCGCCGGCGTGCCGTAGACCGACAGGCCCAGGGCGACCGCAAGGAAAAATCTTGCTACGAGATGTTTCCCTTGCCCCCTTCCAGTGAGCCGGAAACATGTTCCCGGCCCGCTCCACTGCAAGCCGAAGATCGAGAGCAGGGGAAACACGGGACCCCGGTCAGAAACGGTGCGCGGCGACCGCAGCCCAGCGCGCGGGACACACCCAATGACCGGCTCTTGGCTCTTGGCTCTTGGCTCTTGGCTCTTGGCTCTTGGCTCTTGGCTCTTGGCTCTTGGCTTATTGTACCGTCGCGCCCGCCGAGAATGTCAAGCCAGGATCGCCGCGCTTCCCCGAGAAACCTGCCGGACAGGGCAAACCCGGAACCTGCACACTTGCACCGCTGTACGCATAACATCGCAACCTCCCGGTCATCCCAGAAACAGCATGGGCATGCGCCACAGTCCAGCCATTCCGGAAACGCCTGTGTGGTGGATATCCCGCACTCCCTGCAGAGCCTTTCAAGCGCATCGACGGCGTACGCCCTTGCCTGGGATGCCTGAGAAAATCATTACCATACTGCCCGCTCGGCGTCAATAGCCCCTTTGGGCAATTTTTCCGAGCAGGCCCGGCCTGACTGCCCGTCCGGCCGTTCAGGACCGTGGGTCCGGAGATTCCGACCCGCCACGGGGCCCTCCGGCCGGGTGCGTCCATATACGTCCGCATCATTTCCCTGTCCGCTCCATTATGGTTGAAATCACGTCATCTCACGGAGGCTATGGCCGGCACGGGCACCATTGCGCATCCTTGCCTGCGTTCAGGAGTGGTCCGGATTCTGTCCTGGACGGATCCGCATTCAATTCGCAACCGGAATTTCCCGTACCCGGGCGCACCCCGGCACATCGCTGTCCATGAACTGGATCCGGTGGCTCAGAAGGTCCGGGACATCCCGATCACGGCGCTGTCGTCGACAAATTCGCTGACGGGAATGGTAGACCGGTTCTCCTCCCGGGCGTCTTTATCGGTTCGTCCTGGACAGGGTTCCGATCAGCCAGTCCTTCACCTGTTCTGCCTGTGGTGTGAGTGCTGTCCGCTCCGGCCACACCAGATAGAACCGCAGACTCGTCCGATGGACCCGGGTGCCTATGCGCACCAGGAGACCCGACTCGATGAGGGGGTTCACGATGTGGGCCAGGCCAAGGGCAATGCCCTGGCCCGCAAGGGTGGCCGCAAGGACCGGAGAGTAGTCGGACAGCCGAAGCCCCGGAAGCTCCTCGTCCTCCCGAAGAAGGCCGTATGCGGCGAAGTACTCCCGCCAGGTCAGGGTCGGCAGCTCTTTCTGGTCTTCGTGGATGAGCCGCTGCCCGGCCAGCGCGGCGAGGTCGTCGCCGATGTCGAGGGTGCGGGCCAGTGCGGGATTGGCGACGGGAAACACCTCTTCCGGGGCAATTTCCACGCATTCATACCCTGGCCTTGGCTGTTCGCCGCTCCAGATGCCGAGGACCATGCCTTCCGGGCCGGCGGGCTCGAGATCGACGTAGCGCTTGATGACCTCCACCCGAAGGGAAATGCCGGGATACTTCCCCTGGAAATCCGACAGGCGCGGCATGAGCCACCAGTGGGCATGGGTGTCGCTGCAGAGCAGGGAGACATGCGCGTGGGTGATGCGGCGCAGCCTGCGTGCCACCTGGTACATTTGGGAGAACCCTCCGTGGACGGCCTCGTAGAGCACCCCCCCCGCCTCGGTCAGATCGATGGCGCGATGACGTCGGATGAAGAGGGCGACGCCGAGTGCCTGCTCGAGCTTGCGCACCGAGCGGCTGACCGCAGGCTGTGTCAGTTCGAGTTCGCGCGCGGCAGCGGCGAAGGAGACATGGCGGGCGGCGACCTCGAAGACCAGCAGGTGCTGTCCGGAGACCGCGATTTCCCGCAATTCCTTCATGTTCAGTACGTCATGGCCCAAGCATCAGGTTGGCCTCATACCATACCGATGATGGCGAAGGAATTCCATCGCATCCTCCCCTGAATCCCCCGGAAATCCAAGAATTGCATTTTGACATATTTCAAGCATCTCTTTGAGGCTCAGAAAACAAGCACGAGAAATCGGGAAAGTCATATAAAGCCAAATATAATATATCAAATTCAATGATATACTTAAATTTTGGCAACCGGGTTTCAATCTGTCTTCCGATGTTGCGGAATGGTTCCAGAGCGTTTAGTATTGTTTTATATATGTTATTGTCCGGTATCAGCGAGCAAACTGTCATGGGGATGTCGAGATGATGTCTGGCAAACCGGTTTTTCAAGCCGGGGGGCCGCCCCGGGCCATCCCCGGGTTCGGACCACCTTGGGGAATGGCCGCCCGCGGCCTGTTGTCGGGACCGGGCGGCAATGCAGACCGGAACATGAACCGGAAAAAAAATCATGGATAGTCGAGTCCGGCCCTGGGGTATCGACAACGACTACAGCCCCTTGCGTGACGTGTTGCTCGGGCGGCCCGACCACTACCGCTGGGTCGATGCCGGGCCGATCCTTCGGCGCACGCTCCAGAACCGGGAACATACCGGCGTTGCCTTTGACCTTGGGAGTGCCCTGGCCCAGCACGCCGAAATGGTCAGCATCTACGAGGACAACGGCGTGATATGCCACTACCTGGACGCCGACGAGATGCTGCACCGCAATTTCTTCGCCCGGGATTCGAGCGCCATGACTCCCTGGGGCGCGCTCATCTGCCACATGCAGTTGAAATGCCGGCGGGCCGACTATGTGACGGCGATCAGGTTCTATCAGGACAATGACATCCCGATCTGGCGCCACGCCACTGCCGGACACTTCGAGGGCGGTGATTTCGTGATCCTGGAGCCGGGCCTGGTGCTCATCGGGTATTGCGGCGAGCGCTCGGAGCAGGAAGGCGCAGAACAGGTTGCGGCATGGGTGCGCCAGGAGGGATGGGAAGCCCAGGTGGCGCCGATCTCGCGGGAGTTCGTCCACATGGACGGCCTCGTCGTCCCCCTGGCTCCCAAACTACTGGTGGCATGTCCCGATGCGATGGAGGACTGGCTTGTCGCCTGGCTGCGGGACCGGGGATTCGGGTTGGTCGAGGTGGAATACGCAGAGGCGAAAAACCTCGGGGTCAACCTGGTTTCCCTGGGCAACGACCGCGTCCTTTCGATGGAGAGCAGCAAGGGATTGAACAGCAAACTGCGGGCGCTCGGTTTCGAGGTTTTCGATCCGGACATGTCCATGTTCACCCTGGGCGGCGGCGGCGTACATTGCCTGTGCCAGGCCCTGAGACGGGATCCGGCAGGGTAATCCAGCACGATGCCCATGCCCCGTTCTTTCGTCAATCCATACCCGCCAACCGGTCGGCACTCAAGGACGGCAGTCCCCGGTGACGTGGCCCGACATGCGGGTCCTGAAGGGCCAATGCATTCGCCTGGGCCTTCCCCGGTATGGGTCAATGATTGGAATTGCCGGATGACCGGTCCGGCGCAAACCCGTCGACCCTTGTCGACAATTCCACCCCAATAGGAGGAAAGTGACCAATGAAATCAATCGAACACAATCTGGGCCTGCTGAAACAGGGTCAAATCGGGCGGCGGGAGTTCCTGACGCATGCCCTGGCATGCGGGATGGCCTTGCCTGCCGCGACCTCGCTGCTTGCCGGGACGGCCATGGCGGACGTGCCGAAGAGAGGCGGGCGGGTGCGGATTGCGCTCGGTCTGGGCTCGACGACCGATTCGCTGGATCCCGCGACCTACAACGACACCTACATGCAGGTGGTGGGCTTCGGCTTCCGCAATTGCCTGACCGAGGTGTCCAATGAGGACGAGCTGGTGGGTGAGCTGGCCGAGAGCTGGGAGGCATCCACGGACGCAACCACATGGACGTTCGAACTGCGCAAGGGCGTCGAGTTCCATAGCGGCAAGACACTGGATGCCAACGACGTGATCGCTTCCGTGGCGCATCATCTCGGCGAGGAATCGACATCCCCTGCCAAGGGAATACTCAATTCCATCACGGACATGAAAGCGGACGGCAACAACACCGTTGTCTTCACCCTGAACGAGGGCAATGCCGACTTTCCGTTCCTGCTGAGCGACTACCATATCGGCATCTGCCCGGTCGTGGATGGCGAACTCGACTGGCGTTCGGGCGACGGCACGGGCGGCTATGTTCTGGCTGAATTCGAGCCGGGGGTCCGTTCGTTCCTGACGCGCAGTCCCAACTACTGGAAAGCCGACCACGCATTCTTCGATGAAGCTGAGGTGCTGGCGATCATCGACGTGGCAGCACGGATGTCGGCACTGACCTCCGGTGCGGTCGATGCGATTGACCGGGTTGACCTCAAGACCGCCCACTTGCTGGATCGCAATCCCGGCGTGCGCCTTGTGGAAACCCAGGGTACGCTGCACTACGTCTATTCGATGATGTGTGACCGCCCGCCCTTCGACGACCCCAACGTCCGGCTGGCGCTGAAGTATGCCATTGACCGTGAGGAGCTCCTCCAGAAGCTGCTGAACGGTCATGGATACCTGGGTAACGATCATCCCATCGGCCGGTCGAACCGGTATTTCGCGGCCGACCTGCCGCAACGGCCCTATGACCCGGACAAGGCCAGGTTCCATCTCTCGAAGGCTGGTCTGACGAGTCTCACCGTGCCGCTCAACGTAGCGGAGACGGCATTTGCAGGGGCGACGGATGGAGCGGTGCTCTACCAGCAGCATGCGGCAGCGGCGGGCATCACGATCGACGTCGTTCGCAGACCCAACGACGGCTACTGGTCGGATGTCTGGAACGTGGAGCCCTGGGTTGCCTCCTACTGGAGCGGCCGGGTGACCGAGGACTGGGTGTTCTCACAAACCTACGCAGCGGGAGCGCCCTGGAACGAGACGCACTGGGCCAATCCGCGCTTCAACGAACTCCTGAAATCCGCACGGGCGGAACTTGATCCCAGTATCAGGCGACAGATGTACTTCGAGATGCAGCAGCTTTGCAGCGATGACGGCGGGGTGGTGGCGCCGATTTTTTCCAACTATGTCTTCGCGATGAGCGAGAAGGTTGCCCACCGTCGCCTGTCGGCGGCCTGGGACCTCGATGGCATCAAGTGCCTGGAACGCTGGTGGTTCGGAGATTCCGCATCCTGATTTTCCCGTATTTTCCCGTATTTTCCGTTTTTTCCGATGTCACCACGGGGCGCCCGCAGGGCGCCCCGTCCTTCAATGGGTTCCTGCCGGCCTCCCCGGACGGCGCATGGACGCGATCTTCGGATATCGATGGCCGCTTCCCGAACGACAGCGCAGCAGCCAGGCAATGACCATGGAAAACAATGAAAAAATGAAAAAAACCGATATCGCCGATAACGCGGAACACATCAGAATCGACGCGGACCGCCTGTGGCGGTCCCTCATGGAAATGGCCCGCATCGGTGCGACGGACAAGGGCGGCGTGTGCCGGCTGGCGATGACGGACATCGACCGGGAAGGCCGTGATCTTCTCACCCGGTGGTGCCGCGAGATCGGATGCAGCCACACCCTGGACCGGGCCGGCAACCTGTTCATCCGGCGGGCGGGAGCCGATGACGGACTGCCCGCGGTCATGACCGGCAGCCATCTCGACAGCCAGCCCACCGGGGGACGGTTCGACGGGGTGTACGGCGTGCTCGCCGGGCTAGAGGTGCTGCGGACCCTGGTGGAACACGGGGTGACCACCCGAGCCCCCCTTGAGCTTGCGGTCTGGAACAACGAGGAGGGCAGCCGCTTTTCGCCGCCCATGATGGGTTCTGGCGCCTATGCCGGCGTTTTCGCCCTGGACTGGGTGTATGCCCTGGAGGATGCGGACGGTGTGACCGTGCGGGAGGAACTCGAGCGGCTCGGGTGGATCGGCGAGGGTCTCGGTGACCGGGCGGTGGACGCCTACTTCGAGGCCCATATCGAGCAGGGCCCCATCCTGGAAAACGAGCGGACGACCATCGGCGTGGTCACCGGGGCCCAGGGTCAGCGCTGGTACGAACTGGACGTCTACGGGCAGGAGGCCCATGCGGGCCCGACGCCGATGCCGCTGCGGAAAGACGCGCTGGTCTGCACCGCCGGGATGATCCAGGCGGTGAACCGCATGGGCCTTGACAATGCGCCCGATGCCTGTGCCACCTGCGGTCTCATCAGGGTCGTCCCCGGCAGCCGCAACGTGATCCCGGGGCATGTATGGACGAGCATCGACACCCGCCATCCGGACGACCGCGTGCTGGAGGACATGGAGGGTGCCATGCGGCGGGAATTCGATGCCATCGCCGACCGCTACGGCTGCCGTTACGACCTGTCCGTGTTCTGGGTATCTCCCGCCACCCCCTTCGACCGCGAATGCGTGGACCTGGTGCGGAAAGGCGCCGCGCAGGGAGGCTACAGCCACCGGGACATGATCAGCGGCGCCGGGCATGACGCCGTCTATATGGCAAGAAAAGTCCCGACCGCGATGATCTTCGTTCCCTGCGAGGGCGGGATCAGCCACAACGAGAGCGAGAACGCGGACCCCGAAGATCTGGCGGCGGGTTGCCAGGTCCTGCTGGACTCGATGCTTGCCCGGGCGGGCGTCGCCTGACGGCCCGGCAGGGTGTTGCGGGCTTCCGCCCGGGATCAGGGCAGGGTGAGCCAGGCCATGGGATCCGGGACCTCGGGCCTGAAATAGCAGACCATGCGTCCTTCTGGTCCGGCCTTCGCGTGGGCCTGCCAGGGCGCCATTACGGTTGATGACGTGATCGAGCAGGAGCCGTTCATGAATGCCGCCGTGCATTCGCC
>VYFG01000032.1 GCA_009842505.1 Gammaproteobacteria bacterium | reverse complement strand
CGCGAAGGCTGCGAGAAGGGCGGGCTTCATGGACGATCTTATAACCGATCGTCCGAAAAAAATTTAGGGGGAAATTTCCCGACAAAATTTTACGGGAGGGCGGGTAAAGGTCAAAAAAAACCGGGGCAGTGCCCCGGTTTTTCTGGTGCCAGACCAGGCTTAGAAGTCCAGTCGCATTCCAAGAGCGATAGTATCTGCATCCGAAGTGCCAGTGTCTGCATTGTGGAACTGACCCCATAGTTTGAGGCCACCACCCATATTGAGAACACCAATCAGTGCCAGTTCGTCCTTTTCCGTGGTTGATCCACCGGCTTCGGTTTCCTTTGTGCCGTAACCCACGGTCAGGCTAAGTTGGTCGGTTATTCCCGCACCCAACCAGAGCAGGGTGTTGTTCGTTTCCGAAGCGTCTCCCGTCTCCGATTGTTCGTGGGCCACAGTGACGGTGATGCCCCCGAATCCCATGATGCCTGCAACGCCCATAATGTCCGTGTCTGAATCGTCGTTGGAGTCGAAGGCGCCGGCGAGAGTGACGTTGTCCATGGGGGTCACGGTCACGCCGCCGCCGAATCCGTTGCCGCCGCCGTCGCCGTCGCCGTCGCCGTCGTCATCGATGCGGGCGTCGAGCGTCATCGATACCGGCCCGAAATTGTTGGAATACTTGACTGTGTTGCCGGTACGGAAGGGACCGATCTGTCCCGGGCCATTGATGATGTTCAGGCTCGCATGGGTGCCGAGGTTCTGGAAATAGGCAGACCACTGCTGTCCCAGGGAAACAGAGCCGAACGGACCGGACAGACCGACAAAGGCCAAAAGCCTGTTGAGGCCGCTTTTGTTGACCTCGCCGTGGCTGTGTTTGTCATCGTCCATCTCTTTTATGACTTCCACAGCCTCCAGAGGCGTTGGGTTGGTTCTGGTCACTACAGCAGGCGGCGGCCCTGTACAACGACATCGTCGCACGGATGGACCGGGGCAAGGACCCTGATGCGTCGGCGGCCAGGGTGCTGGATGCCTTTCGCGCCGCGGGTGGAAAGTACGTGCCCGGCTTCGGTCATCGGTTTCATCCCGTAGACCCGAGGGCGCCCTCCCTGAAGAAGGCGGTTCAGCGGGCGGTGTCGGACGGCACCGTGCCGGGCCGTCACCTGGCCGCGGCGCAGGCGCTCGAGCGGCGGATCGAGAACACGAAGGGCCGTCATGTGCCGATGAACATCGACGGGGCCACAGCGGTCATTTATACGGAACTGGGGTTTCCCCCACCGCTCGCCAGGGGCCTTTTCTGCCTGTCCAGGTCCGTGGGGATACTTGCCCATGCATGGGAGCAGTCCTGCCAGGGGGGTCGTAACAAGGGACCTCTGCCCAGGGAGGTAATCTGGACCTACGACGGCCCGTCCCCGAGACCCGTGCCTGCCCCCGACCTGGAATCACCCTGATGAACCTCCGACCTTTGACCGGCCCTGCAAATCAGTGACCCTTGATCAATGGAGGTTACAATGCGCCGCCATGAAAGACTCCATTGGCTGCCTTGACTCCCGAATTTGACACCAGCCCGGCTCTGGAAGCCGTCCCGGGAATCCGGCATGGGTTCTTCACCCGCAGGGGCGGCACATCCGGCGGTCCGTTCGAATCACTGAACTGCAGTCCGAACGCCGGCGATTCCCCGGAAAGCGTGCGTGAGAACCGGATGCGGGTCGTGCGGGCCCTGGGCGGTGATTGCCTGGTCACCAACCGGCAGGTGCATGGACGGCGGGTGCGGTTGGTCGGCAGGTACACGGATGCCGCGGCGTTGGAGGAGGCCGATGGCCTGGTGACCACCGACCCGGGCGTCTGTATCGGCGCGCTGGGAGCGGATTGCGCACCGGTTCTGTTCGCCGCGCCGGGAGTGGTCGGCGCCGCCCACGTCGGCTGGAAGGGGGCACTGGCGGGGGTTACGGACGCGGTCATCGAATCGATGGAGGCATTCACGGACCGCTGCCGGATCGCTGCCGCCGTCGGCCCGGCTATCCAGCCGATGAGTTACGAGGTGGGCGGGGACTTCCGTGACCAGCTGCTTGAGATGTCTCCGGTGGACGCCGAGGACTGTTTCCTGTCCCACCCGGATACCCGTCGCGTGCATTTCGATCTGCCGGCCTATATCGAGCGGCGACTGCGTCACGCCGGAATCCTGCAGCTGGACCGAAACGCGTCGGACACTTACGTGGACGAGAAGCGGTTTTTCAGCTACCGGCGGTCCTGTCATCGGGGGACCCCGGAATACGGCCGCCAGCCAGGTGTGATCTGCCTGTCCCGGGAGGGCTGAACCGGGCCCTCAGGACTCCAGTTCCTCCCACCGCCGATAGCATTCCTCCAGTTCCCCGGAAACCAGGTCGAGTTCCCGCAGGGTGGTTGCCACGGTCTTCTGGTCCTGGCGATAGAAGTCTCCCCCGGACACGAGTTTCGTGAGTTCGGCCTGGCGTTCCTCCAGGGTCTCGATCCGTTGCGGCAACGCGGACAGTTCCTGCTGTTCGCGGTAGCCCGGCTTTTTCCTTGATTTCTCCCGTTCCGGCGGGTGCCGGGGACGTTCCCGGGGGATTTCCGGTTCGGCCGGAACGGGTTTCGGCCGCTGCCGCTCCCAGTCGGTGTAGCCGCCGACGTACTCCCGGATGACACCCCCGCCTTCCAGCACCAGGGTGCTGGTCACCACCTGGTCCATGAACTGCCGGTCGTGGCTCACCAGGAGCAGGGTGCCCCGGAATTCCAGCAGCAACTCTTCCAGGAGTTCCAGGGTCTCGATGTCCAGATCGTTCGTGGGCTCGTCCATGACCAGGAGGTTGGCGGGTTTGCTGAACAGTTTCGCCAGCAGCACCCGGGCGTGCTCCCCGCCGGACAGGCTGCGCACCGGGGACCTTGCCCGGGCCGGCGTGAACAGGAAGTCCGAGAGGTAGGAGATCACATGCCGGTCCCGCCCGCCGATGGTGATCTTCTCCCGGCCTTCGCCGATGGCGTCCACCACCGTGGCGTCGGGGTCAACCCGCGAGCGGCCCTGGTCGAACCAGGCGACCTTCTGGCTGTGTCCCAGGCGAACTAGGCCGCTGTCCGGCGCCTGTTCCCCAAGGAGCAGCCGAATCAGCGTGGTCTTTCCGATCCCGTTGGGGCCGATCAGGCCGACCCGGTCACCCCGGAGAATCCGGGTGGAAAAATCCCGGGCAATTGCCTTGTCTCCATGGGCAAAGGTGACGTCCCTGGCCTCAATGACCAGCCTGCCTCCTTGCTCGGCCTGGTCGAGCTTCAGTCTGGCCTTGCCCTGCCGCTCCCGCCGCCGGCCGCGTTCCTCGCGCATTTTCATGAGGGCGCGGACACGGCCCTCGTTGCGCGTGCGGCGGGCCTCGATGCCCTGGCGGATCCAGGCTTCTTCCTGCTGAAGCCTGCGGTCGAATTCGGCGTTCTGCCGTGCTTCCTGGGCCTCGAGTTCGGCCTTTCTTCGCAGGTAGTCCCCGTAGCCGCCGGCCCAGGACCGCAGATCGCCGCGGTCGAGATCGATGATCCGGTTGGCCACCTTCGTCAGGAATGCGCGGTCGTGCGTGACGAACAGCACGGAACCCTGGTAGTTCAGTATCTGGTTTTCGAGCCACTCGATGGACGTGATGTCGAGGTGGTTGGTGGGCTCGTCCAGCAGCAGCAGGCGGGGCTCCGAAACGAGGGCCCGGGCCAGGGACACCCTGCGCTGCCAGCCGCCCGACAGCGTTCCCACGGGCTCGTCCGCCGGTATCGCCAGCCGGGACAGCACCTTTTCCACCCGCTGCTGGATGCGCCAGCCGTCCGCGGCGTCAATCCGCTGCTGCACCGCTTCCATTCGCCGCATCTTCCGTTCATGCGGGAGATCGTCACGGGTGACAACGTGGTGGTATTCCGCAAGGTCCCTGCCGATTTCCCCCAGTCCGCCCGCCACCACGTCGTAGACCGACACGTCGCCCGCAAGGTCCGGCGCCTGATCAAGCAGGGTGGCGGCCACCCCGGGGGCATGGCGGATTTCCCCCTCGTCCGGCTGCAGCCTCCCCGCGATCAGGGCCAGCAGGGTGGATTTGCCCTCACCGTTCCGGCCGAGGAGCCCGATGCGCTCGTTCGATCCGATCACCAGGTTGGCGCCCTCCAGCAGCTTGTGAGCGCCAAACGCGATGGAGACGTCATGCAGTGAGACCAGGGACATGGGTAGCTGAATTGGGGTTTGTCGCTTACCGGGGCAGCAGGGAAATCATGGGCAGCAGCACCCGGATCCCGCACGCTGCGGCGATGGTCGCCGGCCGAACCCGGGGACGCGGCCGCCACTGACCGGGCCGAAGGCTGAATTCGGGCTGGAAGATAACATCGGAACCGGAATCAGGTCGGGGTTTTTTCTGCATGAGGGCATGCCAGCCAGTGGTCGGGCCCGGCCTGGAGGAGCGCCGGCCGGGAGGTGGCGCAATCCTTACGGGCGATCGGGCATCTGGTTGCAAACCGGCAGCCGGGGGGCGGATTTTTCATGGATGGGGGGTCACCCAGGATGAGCGGTCCCCTCCTCGATTTCTGGATCTTCGGATCCGGCACCGGCACGGACTCGATCAGGGTGCGGGTATAGGGATGGCGGCTCGACTTAAGGAGGTGTTCCGAACTCACCGTTTCCATCACATTGCCAAGGTACATGACCAGGATCCGGTGGGAAATGTGACGGATGACACTGAGGTCGTGGGAGATCATGATCAGCGAAATTCCGAATTCCTCCTGCAACTGCCCCAGCAGGTTGACGATCTGGGCGCGGATGGACACATCGAGGGAGGCGACCGGTTCGTCGCAGATCATGAGTTTCGGTCTGGATATCAGCGCACGGGCGATGCCCACCCGCTGGCATTGCCCGCCGGAGAATTCATGGGGATAGCGGTTCGCCATCCCGGGCGTGAGGCCGACCCATTCCATGGCCTCGTCCACCTTTTTCCGGATCTCTGCCCCGGATGCCTTCGGTTCATGGACCCGGCAGGGTTCCGCGATGATCTGCCCGACCGTCATGCAGGGATTGAGCGAGGCCAGCGGGTTCTGGAAGATCATGGACATCTCCCTCCTGACCTGCCGCCTTGACGCCGGGCTGGCCCCGGACAGGTCCGACCCCCGCCACAGTACCCGTCCTTCCCGGATCGGAGCCGTTCCCACGACGGCCCTGGCGAGGGTGGTTTTCCCGGAGCCGCTTTCGCCGACGATGCCCAGCGTTTCCCGTTCGCCAAGATCGAGCGAGACCCCGTCGAGTGCAATTATATGCTCCGGTTCATGCCGGCCGAACCGCCGGCTTCCCCTGAGGGGAAACCTGACGGTCAGGTTTTCAACCTGGAGCAGCGGATTCATGGTGCCAGTGACAGATGGCAGGCATGGAAGTGTCCGTCGGCGCCGTCCATCGGGGGCCGGATGTCGGCGCATTGCGACAATCGGTGCGCGCACCGGGTATGGAACGGGCACCCCGGTATCCGTACCTCCGGGTCCGGAGGCTCACCCGCGATGCCCTGCAGCTCCGCCTCGTCCCGGTCGAGCCTCGGCACTGCCTCCAGCAATGCCCGGGTATACGGATGGCGGGGACGGGAGAACACTTCCTCGGTGTGGCCGATCTCCATGATCCGGCCGCTGTACATGATCGCGATCCGGTCGCTGATGCTGGCGACCAGGCCAAGATCGTGGGTGATCAGCATGATGGCGGTGCCGGATTTCCGGCGGACTTCCCCGAGCAGCCGGACGATCTGCATCTGGACCGTGACGTCCAGCGCGGTGGTCGGCTCGTCGGCGATCAGGAGGCGGGGCCGGCGAAGCAGGGACATGGCAATCATGATCCGCTGCAGCATGCCGCCGGAGAACTCGTGGGGATACCGGTCGATTCGGGATGCGGCATCCGCGATCTGTACGGATTCGAGCATTTCGATGCTGGCGGCCCTGGCCTCCGGCCTTGTCATCCTGCCGTTCAGCATCATCCCTTCCATCATCTGGACGGAGACCCGCAGATAGGGATTGAGGGATGTCATGGGATTCTGGAAGACCATGGCGATCTCGTCGGCGCGCAAGCGGGCGAGCCGGTGTTCGGGCAGCCCGAGAATTTCCGACCGGTGCCATTGGATGGATCCTTCCGCCGCGCCGTTTGCGGCCAGCAGCCCCGTCACCGCGAGTGCCGTCTGGCTCTTGCCCGAACCGCTCTCCCCGACGACGGCGAGCACTTCGCCGGGATGTACGTCGAGGCTGACGCCGTCGACGGCCCGGATCGGCCCTCCCGGCGTGTCGAAGGTCACCGAGAGGTCCCGGATGGACAGCAGCGCCTGCTCAGTGTCGGTCCTTGGGGTCGAGCGCATCGCGAATCCCGTCTCCCAGGAAGAAAAACCCGAACTGGATGACAATGAAGAACACCAGCGGAAAGCCAAGCTGCCACAGGACGCCGTATCGCATCTGGGCGGCCCCCTCGCTGATCAGCACGCCCAGGGAGGTGTTGGGTTCCTGGATGCCGAGTCCGAGAAAGCTGATGAAGCTTTCGAAGATGATCATGTTGGGAATCAGCAGTGTGGCATAGACGATGACCACTCCCAGCAGGTTCGGCAGGATGTGCCTGAAGATGATCAGCGGGGCCGGCACGCCGATCACCACGGCGCTTTCGACGTATTCCCGGTTCTTGATGCTGAGCGTCTGGCCCCGGACGATCCGGGCCATGTCGAGCCATGATACCAGCCCGATCCCCACGAACAGCAGGATGATGGAGTGGCCGAACATCACCAGTAGAATGATCAGGACGAACATGTAGGGGATCGACATGAGCACGTCCACGGTCCGCATCATGATGCTGTCCGTGCGTCCGCCGAAATAGCCCGCAATCGTGCCGTACAGGGTGCCGACCACGATGGCGATCAAAGCCCCGACGATGCCGACCATCAGGGAGATACGCACCCCGTGGGCCGTGCGCACGAACAGGTCCCGGCCCAACTGGTCGGTGCCGAAGTAGTGGCCGGAATCGAGGGACGGCCGTCCGGCGGACTCGACATTTCCGAGCACGTTCCAGTTGATGTCCTCGGTCGACCAGCCGGAGAACGACGGGCCGAGGATAGCAAACGCGCCGACCAGGACCAGGGCGGCGAGGCTGGTCATCGCGACCGGGTTCCTGGCGACACGTCCGCGCGCGTCCTGCCAGAGGGACCGGCCGGGTCCGGCCTCCGGCAAGGAATCCTGCCCGATCCGAATCGTCAGCATGACCGGAAAAGCCGGCTTCGGCTAGTAACGGATTCTTGGATCAATCCAAACATAGAGTATGTCCACGAGCAGGTTGAACAGCACGGTCAGGATCCCGATGAGTATCGTCACGCCCATGATCAGGGGATAGTCGCGGTTGATGGCGGCGTTGACGAAATGCTGCCCGATGCCCCCGGTGGAGAAGTAGATGTCGATCACCACCGACCCGGTGATTAGGCCGACGAAGGTCGGGCCGAGATAGGAAATGACGGGCAGCAGGGCGGGTTTCATCGCATGCCGGATCACCACCTGCCTGAAGGGCAGTCCCTTGGACCGTGCCGTCAGGATGAAGTCCGAGTTGAGCGTCTCGATCATCGAGGAGCGGGTAATCCGGGCGATGGACGCCATGAAGCTGGTCGCCAGGGCGATGACCGGCATGATCAGGTAGGGCCACTGGCCGCCCTGCCAGCCGCCGCCCGGGAGCCAGCCCAGCCACAGGGTGAAGATCAGCACCAGGATCGGGGCCATGATGAAATTGGGCAGCACCTGCGCACCCACGGACACGCCGACGGCCAGGCTGTCGAGCCAGGTCTTGCGGTAAACCGCCGCGGCGATCCCAAGGCCGGTTCCGGCGAGAATGCTGAACAGGAACGCGAGCGAGCCGTAGGTCAGCGTCACGGGAAACCCCTGCGCGATGATCTCGTTCACCGTGCGGTCATGGTGGCTGTAGGACGGTCCGAAGTCGAAATCGGTGACGATGCGCCAGACATACCGGGCCACCTGCTCCGGAAAGGAACGGTCAAGGCCGTACTTGGCCTCCAGGTTGGCGAGGACCTCGGGGGGCAGGGGGCGCTCCCCGGTGAACGGGCTGCCCGGGGCCGAATGCATCAGGGCGAAGGACAGGACGATCAGGATCAGGATGGTCGGTACTGCGATGGCAATCCGCTTGAGCGTGTAGTGGAGCATCTTCCCCGGCAGCCGGGTTCAGCGGGCGCTTTTTACCCGGTAGAGATCCTTGGAGTACCAGTTGTTCTGGACATTGCCGAAGGGCCATCCCCGGATGTCGGGCTTGAGCATGAACACGCTCGTGTAATGGTAGATGGGAATCATCGCCATCTCCGAGGCGAGGATCGCTTCCACTTCCCGGTAGTTCGGGGTGGGATCGTCCAGGGTCCTTGACTGCTCCATCAGTTCATCCACCCTGGCATCCATGAACTTCCCGTCGTTTGCGCCGGATGAACTGGTCATCACATCCAGAAACGTCGAGGCCTCGTTGTAGTCCCCGCACCAGCCGGCCCGCGACAGGTCGAACTCCTGGTTCTTGCGGCGCACAAGGTAGGTTTTCCACTCGAAATTGGACAGCTTGATATCGACCCCGAGTTTCTGTTTCCACATCTGTGACGCGACGGTGGCGATCTTCTTGTGGGACTCCGACGTGTTATAGATCAAGGAGAGCTGGAGCGGGTTTTCCGGTCCATAGCCTGCGGCAGCAAACAGTTCCCGGGCGGCCTCGTCCCGTTCCGCCTGGGTCATGCGCGCGTAATCCGGTACGGTCGGGTCGAAGCCCGCAGTCGCCGGATGGGTGAAGTTGTAGGCCGGGGCCTGGCCGCCCTTCAACAGGCTGCTGACGATGATGTCGCGGTCGAAGGCATAGGAAAGGGCGCTTCGGACGCGGCGGTCCCGCAGGGCCGGGTGACCGGTTTCGGTATGGTTGATGGTGTAGTAGTACGTGCAAAGCGCCGGCATCGAGTGGGTCTGGTCCGGATACTGTTCCTTCAGATTCGGGAACTGCCCGGCCGGAATCCCGGTCCGGTCCACCTCATCGGCAAAATACCGGGTCAATGCCTGGTGTTCGTCGTTGACCACTAGGCCGGTGACTCTTTCGACGATCGTGCTTTCGTTGTCCCAGTAATGGGGATTGCGCGTGCGTGCATGGTATTCGTTCGGCACATGCTCCGCGAGTACGTAGGCTCCGTTCGAGACTAGGTTCCCGGGGCGCGTCCAGGCGATGCCGTGGGCCTCGATGGTGGGCCGGTGCGTCGGGAAGAACGTTGCATAGGTCGTCATTTCGGCAAAATATGGCACGGGGCGGTCGAGGTCGACCTGCAGGGTATGCGGGTCAAGCGCCTTGACCCCCAGGGCTTCCGGCGGCATGTCGCCGGCCTGGATCGCGCTGGCGTTCATGACCCCGGCCAACTCGACGTACCAGGCGTAGGGGGAACCGACGGCCGGGTCGACGGCGCGTCGCCAGGCGTAGACGAAGTCCCGCGTGGTCACGGGATCGCCGTTTGACCATTTCGCGTTGTCTCTCAGGTGGAACGTGAACGTCCGGTTTCCGTTGGACGAAGCGAACCGCTCGGCGACCCCGGGAACCAGTTCCCCGTTCGGGTCCTGGTTCATGAGTCCCTCGAACAGGTCGCGCAGGATATCGAACCCTTCCGAATCCTGGTTCAACTGGGGATCCAGGGTCGGCGCCTCATCCAGCATCCGATAGGTGAAGGTCTGGGTTTCGGACAGTTCCTCTCCTGTCAGGGGATGGTGGGATGGCGTGTCCGCCTGGGCCATGGCGCCAATGCCGAGGCCCGCGGCCGCTGCCAGGGCGATGAGATGGTTCCTCAACCGGAATTCCCCGGAAATGAATTGAAAATCAAAGGGATGTAGGGTGGAATTCGGATTTTCGCAATGATCGGGAGACGGTGTCTGCATGGGTGTTGTCGGTTCCGTGGTTGGGTTTCCCGGGCGCCGTTTGGCGATGATTCCCGGTCGCAATCCCGAGGCATGCCCAGGGTGGCAGGACCGGCACCCGGCCGTGATCGTGGAAAGCATATCACAGGCCATCCGCCGGACCGGACGGTGGGGACAAGTCAGGAGCCATGCGCGGCCCGGGGGCGCGGTTTCCCTGGTTGGGTCACTGGAGCCGATTTCGGGTAAACTTGCGCGCCATTTTATCCATACCGATACGGTTCTTCCGATGGGTATCAACCAGGAGTACAGGCAGGTGGCGGACAACGATCTTGCCCGTGAAGTCAACAACAGGCGCACCTTCGCCATCATCTCACACCCCGATGCCGGCAAGACGACCCTCACGGAGCGCCTGTTGCAGTACGGCGGCGCGATCCAGCTGGCGGGCACGGTCAAGGCCCGCAAGAGCAGCCGCCACGCGGTGTCCGACTGGATGGAGCTGGAAAAGAAGCGGGGAATCTCCGTCACTTCCTCCGTGATGCAGTTTCCCTACGGGGGACGTGTCGTCAACCTGCTGGATACCCCGGGGCACGCCGACTTCTCAGAGGACACCTATCGCACGCTCACTGCAGTGGATTCCGCCCTGATGGTGATAGACATCGCCAAGGGTGTCGAGGAGCGCACCATCAAGCTGATGGAGGTCTGCCGGCTGCGGGATACACCGATCATGACCTTCGTCAACAAGCTCGACCGGGAAGGGCGGGATCCCATCGAGATCATGGACGAGGTGGAGGAGGTGCTGAAGATCCACTGCGCGCCCATGAGCTGGCCTATCGGGATCGGCAAGTCCTTTGTCGGCGTCTACCGTTTGTACGACGACACCGTCCACCTGTTCGCGGGGCGCGGCGGACTCGAGGCAGACCGCCTGATCCGGGGCATTGACAACGAGGAAGTGGATAGTGCCGTGGGCGATCTTGCCGGGTCGTTGCGCGAGGAAATCGACCTGGTCCGGGGTGCCAGTGAGCGGTTCGATCCCACGGTGTACCTGGCCGGGCGGCAGACACCGGTGTTCTTCGGGTCCGCCCTCAACCGCCTGGGGACCGATGAGCTGATGGACAATTTCGTCGAGCACGCGCCGTCACCCCGGCACCGGGCCGCGGATTCCAGGGAAGTCGCCGCCACGGAAGGGAAATTCACCGGTTTCGTCTTCAAGATCCAGGCCAACATGGACCCGGCCCATCATGACCGCGTGGCCTTCCTGCGCATCACCTCCGGGCGATTCGATCGTGGCATGAAGGTCCGGCAGGTGCGCACGGGCAAGCAGATGACGGTGCACAACGCACACACTTTCCTCGCCGATCGCAGGGACCAGGCGCAAGTGGCCTGGGCCGGGGATATCCTGGGACTGCACAACCACGGCACCATCCAGATCGGCGACACCTTCACGGAGGGCGAGGAGCTCAAGTTCACCGGGATACCCAACTTCGCCCCGGAATTGTTCCGCCGGGTCCGTCTGAAGGATCCGCTCCGGGCGAAGGCGCTGCACAAGGGGCTTGTCCAGCTCAGCGAGGAAGGCGCCACCCAGGTGTTCAAACCCCTCATCAACAATGACCTGATCCTGGGTGCCGTCGGCATCCTCCAGTTCGACGTCGTGGCCCACCGGCTGAAAACCGAGTACAACGTGGATTGTGGTTTCGAGGCAGTGCCGGTTTCCACCGCCCGCTGGCTGTCATTCCCGGATGAGAAGACGGCCGCCGAGTTCCGCCGGAGGAACGAGCAGTACCTCGCCGTGGACGGTCATGAAACGCTGGCCTACATCGCACCCAACCGCGCCAATCTCCGGCTTGTGGCGGAGCGGTGGCCGGATGTGACGTTCCACACCACCCGGGAGTTTTAACCGGCCTGGCTGCCAATCGGCATGCGTTGGGATTCCCGGAACCTGTTGACTGTCTGCATTATGCGAGGGATCCTGAAAAAAACCACTGAATTCCGTCCTTGTCCATGAAATCCGTTTCCTCAGTACGTTTCGTCACTCGAATTGTCTGCCTTCTTGGGATGCTCCTTTGCCTGGTGGCGACAGCCGGGGCGGATGTCCATGTCGAGGATGCCTGGTCACTGCCCCTGCCGCCGACCTCCGTGAACGGTGCGGCGTACCTGACGGTGCATAACCGGGGTTCCGTGGCCGACCGGCTGTTGGAAGTCGAATCGGATATCGCCGGGAAGGCCGAACTCCACAATCATGTCATGCAGGACGGCCAGATGTCGATGATGCGGTTGAGCGGCGTCGACATTCCTCCGAATGCCTCGGTGGTGTTCGCCCCGGGCGGATTGCATGTCATGCTGCTCGGGCTGACCAGGCCGTTCATACGGGACGAACAATACCCGTTGATACTGAGATTTGAGCACGCCGGCGAGGTTCCCGCAGTGGTTATGATCAGAGATCGGTCCGCCATGTCAGGGCATGCGGGGCACTCCGATTCGGGGGGGTCGGGCACCGACTGATTCCCTCTAGGCTGGTACCGCAGTTGCCGCATCCAGACTGATCCGTCCGTCTTGCCGAAGTCGTCCTGCCCGGTTGCAGGCCGCGGGCGCCATGCCATACCATGGCAAGCGACCGCAACTATGCCCGGGTGAAATGAATTCTGGCCAGCGGGACATGATCCGCGTCACCCTGATCGGTGCCGTCCTCGACCTGTTCCTCGGGATCGCCAAGATCCTTTTCGGGTTGCTGGGCGGCTCCCAGGCCCTGGTGGCGGATGGCGTGCATTCCCTTTCTGACCTCGTGACGGATGTGGTGGTGCTGTATGCGGCAAGGTACGGAACGAGGGAAGCGGACAGTGATCATCCCTATGGCCATGAGCGTATCCAGACCGTGGCCACGGTGTTTATCGGTGCGATGCTCATCGCTGTCGCCCTAGGCATCGCCTGGCAGCCGGTAGTCAGACTACTTGCGGGAACCGACTTCTCGGTGCCGGGAAAGGTGACCCTGGTCATCGCCCTGTTGGCGATCCTTTCCAAGGAATGCATCTACCACTACACCATGCGGGTTGCCCGGCGGCTGAGATCCTCCATGCTGAAGGCCAATGCCTGGCACAGCCGGACCGACGCCCTGTCCTCGGTGGTGGTGCTGGTCGGCCTGCTGGGAGCCATGGCTGGCCTGACCTACCTCGACGCGGTGGCGGCTGTGGTGGTGGCCGCCATGATCGTCCATGTCGGCTGGAAGCTGGGGTGGGAGAGTATCCGTGAGCTGATCGATACGGGGCTGGACAAGGTCCGCCTTGACAGCCTCGGGCGCGCCCTGGAGGAAATCGAGGGGGTGCGCGGAGTCCATCGGCTGAGAACGCGGCGCATGGGTTCCCAGGTGCTTGTCGATGTCCATGTCATGGTCAGTCCCGAAATCAGTGTGTCGGAGGGACACCGCCTGAGCAAGGAGGCGGAGCGTGTCCTCCAGGGCGAGATTGGGGAGCCCACGGACATTACCGTGCACATTGATGTCGAAGATGACGAGGACGAGGAAGATGCGCCCCCGGAGAGCTTGCCGCTGAGGAGCGACCTTGTCCCGGGAATTCGTCGGCTCTGGCTGACGATTACCGGTGTGCCCGCGGGAAAAATCCAACTCCACTATCTGAGCCGGAAGGTGGATCTTGAACTACACATCGGGGGAGATCACGGTTTGGACAAGCACGAGCTGCGGGAGGCCATCACACGGTTTCGCGAAGCCTGCCGCCAAGATCCGGTAATCGGCGACATCAAGGTGATGCAGGAACTCGGCTGAGATCTGGGCGATTGGGCGGTGGGCCGGGTCGTTGGCAGGATTCATTCCTGGGAGCACCGAATGCGCATCCCTTGGGCCGACACTGGGGTATCGGCAGCTGTCTCCCGTAGAGAGCCGGGCGCAGTTTCAGTCGGGTATTGGACATGGTATTCTTCCTGGAACGGGCGGCATTGCCGGTGCACGCAGGATGCTTTCCCGGTTGATGCTGCCTTGTCGAAAGAACAACCGTTTCTAATCTGCATACCGGCGTCCAGGGTGCGGGGTGGGGTGTTGTTCACGGGTCCGGTACATCGTTGAGGCGGGGGAAACATTGAAAAAGATGGCGGTAACCGATTTCAGGGCGAGGTGCCTGCGCGTGATCGGGCAGATGGGCAAGGACCGTGAGCCGGTCACGATCACGAAGCGGGGTCGGCCGGTTGCGATGTTGTCTCCGCTGCCCCCTGCAAGCGGCACCATACCGATCATCGGGGCGATGCCCGGTTCAGTACTGGAATATGACGAGCCCTTTGAGCCCGCGGCTGATCCGTCCGACTGGGCCGCCAACCGGTGATCGTCCTCGACACCCATGTTCTGGTCTGGGCAATTGCCGATGACAAGAGACTCGGGAAGGCGACGAGGAACCTCATAAAACAGACAGCCCAGACAGACCGGGTTGCGGTTTCGGCGATCACGCCTTGGGAAATCGCCTTGCTCGTGGAGAAGGGGCGGCTGCGGTTGGGTCATGACGTCCGGTTCTGGATTGACGTCGCACTGGCCTTGCCGGGAATTCATTTGGTTCCCATAGAACCCATGATCGTGGTCGACAGCGTGAGTCTGCCCGGAGAATTCCATGCCGATCCGGCCGATCGGTTTCTTGTTTCCACGGCCCGGATACTGAATGTCCCCCTTGTCACCGCGGACGGGACCATTCTCTCATATGCAGCAGCCGGGCATGTCCTTGCGCTGGATGCCACAAAATAAATAGTGTCAGGCAGAAAACCCCGATTTTCGGCGGCATTCCGGCGTGAATCC
>VYFG01000103.1:68144-69223 GCA_009842505.1 Gammaproteobacteria bacterium | reverse complement strand
CATCAGAGCCCCCCTTCCCCGCCCCGCCTTCTCGCCATCATGGCGCGCACGGCCAGGGCGAAGAAGGTGATGTACATCAGTATGAACGACAGCGCCGAGCCGAAGGGCCAGTCATTGGCGGACTTGAACTGGCGCTCGATGACGTTGGCGATCATCTGGCTGTCGGTACCGCCCAGGAGGTCCGGCGTCAGGAAGGAACCCAGCGCGGGAATGAAGGTGATGATGATCCCGGACACGATGCCCGGCAGGGCCAGGGGTACCATGATGGACAGGAACGTCCGCACCTGGGAGGCGCCGAGGTCGAGGCTGGCTTCCAGGTAGGACCGGTCCATACGGTCCAGGGCGGCGTACAGCGGCAGCACCATGAAGGGCAGGTGGACGTAGACCAGGCCGAAGACCACCGCGAAGTTGTTGTAGAGCAGGGGCAGCGCCTGGAACCGCTCCCCCATGACTGCGGCGCTGTCGATCCCGAGCAGGCCGAGCGCCGCGGACGCCCAGTCCCAGAGGTGCTCCAGGCCGTAGTTCAGGTAGCCCTTGGTGCGGAGCACCGCGATCAGGGCATAGGTCCGGATGAGGAGGTTGGTCCAGAACGGCAGGATCACGAGCAGCAGGAGCAGGGGGCGCCATTTCTCCCGGGCGAAGGTGATGGTGATGGCGATGGGAAACGCCACCACCAGGCAGACCAGCGTGGTCAGCCCCGCGAACCAGAACGATTTCAGGAAGATCTGGAGATAGAGGGGGTCTGCGGAGCGGATGTAGTTCGCCAGGGTCCAGCTGATCTCGATCTCCACGAGGCCCTGTTTCTCGCCGAAGCTGAACAGCCAGATCAGGCTCAGCGGTACGAGGAAGAAGAAGAGCAGCCAGAGCGCGGGCGGCAGACCCAGCAGCCAGAAGACCAGGGGGTGCCGTCTCCAGTGGTCCATGCGGGGTCAGGAAGTGAAGGAAACGGCGGGCGGGGGAGGCCGATACCACCCCCCCCCCCCCGCCGGTGGGGAAAAACGGGTAGGGAGGCGGGGTACGGGGGCAGGGGTTGTGAAAAAAGGGGTGGGTATCGAAGGCCGGGTTTATGGGGGGCGCGG
>VYFG01000103.1:0-68134 GCA_009842505.1 Gammaproteobacteria bacterium | reverse complement strand
CCCTGCCGCCTTACTCCCGGGGGTGGCGGTCTCTTGGGTTCCTGGGGGGGTCCTTTTGTTATGTTCGGGGGGGGGGGGGGTGGCCGATACCTCCCCCGCCCGCCGTCAGGTCGGCAAATCCGTTCAGGCAGCCTGGATCCGGGTCCAGGTTTCATCAATCAGCTGCTGGTAATCCTCTCCCTTGTAGATGGAGGCCTCGGAGACCGCAGTCACTTCCGCGGGCGGGAAGATGGCCGGGTTGGCCGTGTAGGATTCATCCATCTTGGCCTTGGCCGCCGCGTTCGGGGTGGCGTACTGGATGTAGTCCGCGATCAGGGCGCCGGCGTCGGCATCGAGAATGTAGTTGATGAACGCATGGGCGTTGTCGGGATGCGGCGCACCCTTGGGGATGCAAAGGCAGTCCTCCCACAGGAGGCCGCCCTCTTTCGGTACTGCGTAACCGATGTCATCGTCCTCCAGCATCACCTGGAGGATGTCCCCGTTCCACTCCATGGTGAGGTCCACGTCCCCCGCCGCCAGCAGGTCCTGGCCATTGTCCTCGGCGAAGGTCTTGATGTGCCCCTTCTGCCGGATGACCATCTCTTCCACCTGCTTGATCAGGGCAGGGTCCGTCGCGTTGAGCGGATGACCTAGGTACTTGAGTCCCATCTGGACCACCGTGCTGGCATCCGCCAGCAATGCGATCCTGCCGGAATGGCGGTCCGAGTCGTACAGCCACTTCCAGCTGTCGGGTACGCCGTCCACCGCGGACTTGCGGTAGCCGATGCCGATGCTGCCCCACATGTAGGGCATGCTGTGCTTCCTGCCCGGGTCGTACAGGGCATCCTGGAACGGGCCGTCGATGTTGGCGAAGTTGGGAATCTTGCCGTGATCGAGGGGCTCCAGCATGCCGGCGACGATCATGCGCTCGACGTAGTCATTGGTCGGCACGATCAGGTCGTATCCCGGGTTGCCGCCCTTGAGTTTGGCGAACAGTTCATCGTTGTCGGCAAAAAGATCCATCTTGACCTCGATGCCGCTGGCGGCCTTGAAGTCATCCAGGGTGGTTTCGCCGATATAGGTGTCCCAGTTGTAGAAGTTGAGCTTGGGTTCCTCCGCGGCAAAGACGCCGCGAGGCGCGAACGACAGGCCGGCGGCGGTGGCGCTCATTCCGGCCAGAAAGTTACGTCGGGTTATGACTTTTTTGGGTTCTTTCATGATTATCCCCTCTATGGTTCTGTCGGTATTGCCGGGAGACTATAACGCAGACGAATATGGCATGAAAACCGGCAGGCATCCGGGACCGGGATCCGGGCAGGCCCCGCCGGAGGAGTCGGCCCGGTTCCATCAGGCAAACCGTCACAGGATTCCCGCGCCGACCGCTTGCGGGAGCGCCGGCCCCGTGGTTCCGGGGCCGGCCGGGAATGTCCCCGCACGGCCCTTGCAACGTGCCCGGTTGTTATACTTGGCCGACCTCTGACCCTAGTATCCGAAGCCCATGTTCACGGCCTCCATGAAGTTCGCCCTCGGCGAGGAGATCGACGCCCTGCGCGAAACGGTCAACCGGTTTGCCCGGGATGAGGTTGCCCCCCTTGCGGAGCAGGTCGACCGGGAGAACGAGTTTCCCATGCCGCTCTGGCGAAAGCTGGGCGATCTCGGCCTGCTGGGGATCACGGCGGAGCCCGAATTCGGCGGCACCGGCATGGGCTATCTTGCCCACGTGGTCGCCATCGAGGAAATCAGCCGGGCGTCGGCCTCCGTGGGGCTTTCCTACGGCGCCCACTCGAACCTCTGCGTCAACCAGATCCGGCGGAACGGCACCAGCGAGCAGAAACGGAAGTACCTGCCCAGGCTCTGCACCGGCGAGCACGTCGGCGCCCTGGCCATGTCGGAGGCCGGGTCCGGCTCCGACGTGGTGTCGATGCAGCTCCGGGCGGAGAAGCGGGGTGATCTGTATGTGCTCAACGGCAGCAAGATGTGGATCACCAACGGTCCCGATGCCGACATCCTGGTGATCTATGCGAAAACCGATCCGGAAGCGGGGCCGAGGGGCATTACCGCGTTCATCGTGGAGAAGGACTTTCCGGGTTTCAGCACCGCGCAGAAGCTGGACAAGCTCGGCATGCGGGGCAGCAACACCTGCGAACTGGTGTTCAGCGACTGCGAGGTGCCCGCCGAGAACGTGCTTGGCGAGGTGGGCGAGGGAGTCAGCGTGCTCATGTCGGGCCTCGACACGGAGCGGGTGACCCTGGCCGGCGGGCCCCTCGGCATCATGGCCGCCTGCATGGATGTGGTAGTGCCCTATGTCCACGAGCGCAGGCAGTTCGGCCGGCCCATCGGCGACTTCCAGCTGATGCAGGGAAAGATCGCCGACATGTACACCACGTTCAACGCCTGCCGGGCCTATGTCTACATGGTGGCGGCCGCCTGCGACCGGGGCGAGACCACCCGCAAGGATGCCGCCGGCTGCATTCTCTACAGCTCGGAGAAGGCCACCTGGATGGCGCTGGAAGCGATCCAGGCCCTGGGCGGCAACGGGTACATCAACGACTATCCCACCGGCCGTTTCCTGCGGGACGCCAAGCTGTACGAAATCGGTGCCGGGACCAGCGAGATCCGGCGGATGCTCATCGGCCGCGAGCTGTTCGGGGAAACGGCCTGATCCCGGGGTTCGCCGTGAGTGTACTGAAGACCGCAGTCTCCCCCCGCTCCGACGAATACCGGGAGAACGCCTCGGCCATGGAGCAGGCCCTCGAGGCGGTGGAGGCGGCGGCCGCCAGGGCCATGGGCGGCGGCGGTGAACAGGACCGCGAACGCCATCTCGGCCGCGGCAAGCTGCTGCCGCGGGACCGCGTCAACCGGCTGCTGGATCCGGGCTCGCCGTTCCTGGAGACGGGCCTGTTCGCCGCCCACGACATGTACGGCGGCGCCGCGCCTTCGGCGGGCATGATCACCGGCATCGGCAGGATCAGCGGCATCGAATGCATGGTGATCTGCAATGATGCCACGGTCAAGGGGGGCACCTACTACCCGATGACGGTGAAGAAGCACCTGCGCGCCCAGGAAATCGCCGAAGCCAACCACCTGCCCTGCGTCTACCTGGTGGATTCCGGCGGCGCCAACCTGCCGAACCAGGACGAGGTGTTCCCCGACCGGGACCATTTCGGCCGCATCTTCTACAACCAGGCCAACATGTCGGCCCGGGGCATCGCCCAGATCGCGGTGGTGATGGGATCCTGCACCGCCGGGGGGGCCTATGTGCCGGCCATGTCCGACGAATCCATCATCGTCAGGGACCAGGGCACGATCTTCCTGGCTGGGCCGCCCCTGGTGAAGGCGGCCACGGGCGAGGTGGTGTCCGCGGAGGAACTTGGCGGAGGGGATGTCCACACCCGGCTATCCGGCGTCAGCGACCACCTCGCGGAGAACGACGACCATGCCCTGCTGCTGGCCAGGCGGGCGGTTGCCCGGCTCAACCGGCGCAAGCCGGAGACGGTGGCCCTGGCGGCGCCGGAGGAGCCGCTGGCGGATCCCGCCGAACTGATGGGCGTCGTCCCGGCGGATCCCCGCAAATCCTGCGACGTCCGCGAAATCATCGCCCGCCTGGTGGACGGCTCAAGGCTGGACGAGTTCAAGACACGCTACGGCACGACCCTGGTCTGCGGCTTCGCCCATGTCCAGGGCATCCCGGTGGGCATCATCGCCAACAACGGCGTACTGTTCTCCGAGTCCGCGCTGAAGGGGGCGCATTTCGTGGAGTTGTGCTGCCAGCGGAAGATTCCCCTGCTGTTCCTGCAGAACATCACCGGTTTCATGGTGGGGCGGGAGTACGAGGCCGGCGGCATCGCCAAGGACGGCGCCAAGCTGGTGACGGCGGTGGCCACGGCCCGGGTGCCCAAGATCACGCTCATCATCGGGGGCAGCTTCGGCGCCGGCAACTACGGCATGTGCGGCCGGGCCTACGGCCCCCGCCTGCTCTGGACCTGGCCCAACAGCCGCATCAGCGTGATGGGGGGCGAACAGGCCGCCGGCGTCCTGGCGACGGTGAAGCGGGACAGCATCGAGCGCAAGGGCGGCAGCTGGAGCGCGGAAGAGGAGGCGGCGTTCCGGCAGCCGATCATCGACCAGTTCGAGCACCAGGGCCATCCGCTGTATGCCTCGGCAAGACTCTGGGACGACGGCATCATCCACCCCCTGAAGACGCGGGAGGTTCTCGGCCTGTCGCTTTCCGCCGCACTCAATGCGCCGATCCCGGAAACCCGCTTCGGGCTGTTCCGGATGTGACATGACCGCCGGCAGGATCCGCAAGGTGCTGGTGGCCAACCGGGGCGAGATCGCCTGCCGGGTGATGCGCACGCTCGGGAATCTCGGCATCCGCTCCGTGGCGGTGTATTCGGACGCGGACCGTGACGCGCTCCATGTCGGGCAATCGGACGAGGCCGTGCACCTGGGGGCGGCGCCGGCCGCCGAAAGCTACCTCAGGATCGACCGGGTGATCGCGGCCGCGAAAGCCACCGGTGTGGACGCCATCCATCCGGGGTACGGGTTCCTGTCGGAGAATCCCGCGTTCGTCCGGGCCTGCGCGGATGCGGGGATCACGTTCATCGGCCCGGACGCGGACGCCATCGAGGTCTTGGGACGCAAGGATGCGGCCAAGCAGCTGATGGAGCAGGCCGGCGTGCCGGTGGTGCCCGGCTATCATGGCGGCAACCAGGACGCATCCTTCCTGGCGGGGGAGGCCGACGCGGTCGGGTACCCGGTGCTGATCAAGGCGCGGGCCGGCGGCGGCGGCAAGGGGATGCGCCTGGTGGAGCGGCCGGAGGATTTCCCCGAGGCTCTTGAAAGTGCCCGCCGGGAGGCGCAGGCGGGCTTCGGCGACGACCAGGTGCTGATCGAGAAATTCATCTCCTCGCCGCGCCATATCGAGATTCAGGTGTTCGGCGACCGGTCCGGGAACGTGGTCCACCTGTTCGAGCGCGACTGTTCCGTGCAGCGGCGCCACCAGAAGGTCATCGAGGAGGCCCCGGCGCCGGGGATGACGGATGCCATGCGCCAGGCCATGGGAGCCGCGGCGGTACAGGCGGCGAAGGCGGTCGGGTATGTCGGTGCGGGCACGGTGGAGTTCATCGTTGACGGCTCCGGAGGCCTCAGGCCGGACCGGTTCTGGTTCATGGAGATGAACACCAGGCTGCAGGTGGAGCACCCGGTGACCGAGGCGGTCACCGGCCAGGATCTGGTCGCCTGGCAGATTGCCGTGGCCGAGGGCGGACCGCTGCCCATGACCCAGGACCAGCTCGGCATCCAGGGCCATGCCTTCGAGGCGCGCCTCTACGCGGAGGACACCGGGCGGGACTTCCTGCCGTCCACGGGCACCCTGGCCGTGCTTGACCTGGACGGCACGGCGCGGGTGGATACCGGCGTCCGCCAGGGTGACCGGATCACGCCGTGGTATGACCCCATGATCGCCAAGCTGATCGTGCACGGCCCCGACCGCATGACCGCCCTTGGCCGGCTCCAGGCGGCGCTGGAGGGATCGTTCGTCGCCGGCTGCACCACCAACCTGCGCTTCCTGGCCAGGCTCTGCGCCCTGGAGCGGTTCCGGGCCGGGGACGTGGAAACCGGGCTCATCGCCCGGGAGTCGGAAGCTCTTGCCGTCGCCGCGGCGCCTCCGCCGGAGATTGTTGCGGCCGCGGCGATGATCGTCTCGCGCCCGGCGAAGACCGGCGGCCGGACCGGTCCCTGGGATCACGCCGGGTACTGGCGGGCCTGGGGCGGGGCGGAGCTTGCGGTGTCGCTGGACGGCCAGGAGGTGCGGCTCGCGATGCGCGCCGACGGCGGCGCGGACGTGCGTGCCGGCGGCTGGGAAGGGCATTGCCGATGGACCGGGCCGGGCGACGGCTGCCTGGTCGTCAACGGATGCGTGACCGAGCTCCGCCACCACCTGGACGGCCACGAACTCCTGGTCGCATCCGGCGGCAACGAATGGGTCCTGACCGTGGACGATCCGGGCGCGATGGCCGAGGAGGGCGGGGGCCGGGGAGACCGGGTCACCGCCCCCATGCCGGGGCTCGTCACCCGGATCGCGGTCGAGGCCGGGGAGGCCGTCGGGGAGAAACAGTTGCTCGCGGTGATGGAAGCCATGAAAATGGAGCATGCCATGCGGGCGCCCCGGGACGGTGTCATCTCCCGGGTGCACGTCCGTCAGGGCGACCAGGTGGAATCCGGCACACTCCTACTTGAACTTGAACCCGGAACACAGACAGAGCCATGAGCGAATTCGTACAGATCTTTGAGGTGGGACCGCGGGACGGGCTGCAGAACGAGAAGGCCAAGATCAGCACGGAACGGAAGGTCGAACTGGTGGACCGCCTGTCCGACGCCGGTTTCAGCAGGATCGAGGTGACGAGCTTCGTATCGCCCAAGTGGGTGCCACAGATGAAGGATGCCCCCAGGGTCATGGCTGGGATCAGGCGGGTGCCCGGCGTTCGGTATGCCGCGCTGACGCCCAACAGAATGGGTTACCAGTTCGCGCGCCGGGCCGGAGCGGATGAAGTGGCGATCTTTGCCGCGGCGTCGGAAACCTTCAGCCGGCGGAACATCAACTGCAGCATCGACGAGAGCATCGAGCGGTTCCGGAGCGTGATGGAACTGGCCGGGACCGACGGCGTCCCGGTCCGGGGCTACGTGTCATGCGTCGCCGGCTGCCCCTACGAGGGCGAGGTGGCGCCCCGGGCGGTTGCCGACGTCACCCGTAAGCTGCTCGAACTCGGCTGCTACGAGGTGTCCCTGGGGGATACCATCGGCTCCGGCACCCCGGAATCCATCGGTGCGATGCTGGATGCGGCCCTCGGGACGGCGCCCGCGGACAAGCTGGCGGGGCACTACCATGACACCGGGAACCGGGCGATCGCCAACATCGAAGTCAGCCTGGAAAAGGGGCTTCGCACCTTCGACTCCTCCATCGGCGGTCTCGGTGGCTGCCCGTACGCGCCGGGGGCGAAAGGCAATGTCAGCACCGGCGCGGTGGTCCGGCTGCTCCATGCAGGGGGTTACCGCACCGGCATCGACGAGGCGAAGCTGCCCGACATCGAACAGTTCGTCGCCACCCTGGTCGCAATGCCCGCGAAGGACGCACGCCCCCACTGACCGGATCCGCGGGCGGCGCCGCAGCCCGGGGTCGCTACCCGGCGGTCTCGAAATCCTTCGCGTCGTGGCGCTCGCGCAGCAGCCAGGGGTTGTCCGACGAACGGTTGACGCGCCGTCCCCGCTGCACCGCCGGCCGCTCCCCGATGTCCCGGGCCCAGCGGTTCAGGTTCCGGTAGGAGGCGGCATCGAGGAACTCCGCCGCCTCGTAGACGGTATTCATCGTCAGCCTCCCGTACCAGGGCCAGATGGCGATATCGGCGATGGTGTACTCGTCGCCGGCAACGAAGGGACGCTCGGCCAGGTTCCGGTCGAGCACGTCCAGTTGCCGCTTGGACTCCATGGCGTAGCGGTTGATCGGGTATTCCATGAGGTAGGGGGCATACCGGAAGAAATGACCGAAGCCGCCGCCGAGATAGGGCGTGCTGCCCATCTGCCAGAACAGCCATGACAGGCATTCGGCCCGGTCCCCGGGCTCCGGGGGAACGAACGCGCCGAACTTGTCGGCGAGATACAGGAGGATCGCGCCGGATTCGAACACCCGGACGGGTTCCGCCCCGCCAAGGTCCAGGAGGGCCGGGATCTTCGAGTTGGGGTTGACCTCGACGAAGCCGCTGCCGAACTGGTCGCCCTTGTCGATGTCGATGTACCAGGCGTCGTATTCCGCGCCCTGGTGGTCCGCCGCCAGCAGTTCCTCCAGCATGACGGTCACCTTGACGCCGTTGGGCGTGCCCAGGGAATACAGCTGCAGCGGGTGTTTGCCCCGGGGCAGTTCCTGTTCATGGGTGGGGCCGGCAACGGGGCGGTTGGTTCCGGCCCATTTCCCCATGTCTCCCTTGCCGGGACTCCATACCCTGGGCGGTTTGTATTCCGGTTGGTCAGTCAATGCGCTACTCCGGTGAGATGGTTTCGGGTCGGTGCCCGGTCAGGCCGGCTTGACAGGTTTTCGCCGGGGCGTCCGGCGTCACCATTCGCCGGTGTTTTCCATGGAGACCCAGGGCTCCAGGGCGGCCTGTGCGGCGCCCTTCTGCAGGAGCTCGATGGATATGTTGTCAGGCGTCCGGATGAATGCCATGCGTCCGTCCCTGGGAGGCCGGTTGATGGTTACGCCCCTGTCCATGAGCTTCTGGCAGGTGGCGTAGATGTCATCCACCTCGTAGGCCAGGTGGCCGAAATTTCTCCCGCCGGTGTACTCCTCGGGATCCCAGTTGTAGGTCAGTTCCACCACCGGCGCCATATCCGCCCGAGCCCGCTCCACGTCGTCCCGGGCGGCAAGGAACACCAGCGTGAACCGGCCGGCCTCGTTGTCGTAGCGGCGGGTTTCCACCATGTCGAGGCATTCCCGGAAGAAGCCGAGGGTTTCATCCAGGTCGCTGACCCGGATCATGGTATGCAGGTATCTCATCTTGCGGTCTCCAGGGAGGATTCAGTAATGCGGGGGCGGTTCGTGGGTCGCTCCGCGTGGGTCCGGCTCCTCGTATTTTGATAGTTTTTCCCGGAGCAGTTCCAGGGAGTTGCCGAGGCCGGTGATCTGCCGCTGCTGGTCCCGGAGGAGTTCGCTGAAACGCTCCAGGGTCGACTCGTGCTCCATGAGGAGGACCTCGAGCCGCTCGAGCCTGTCCGGGTCGGGAACCCCTTGATCACCCCGGCCGGATTCAGGCACGGCTCCCGTCCTCCGGGCCGAACGTTTCTTCGAAGAAGCGCAGCCAGTTACCGCCCATGATCTTCTCCACCTCTTCACCGCTGAAGCCGGCTTCGGCAAGACCCGCGGCGAGGTTTCCGTAGTGGGTCGAATTGGCGAACCACCCGGGCTGCGCGGGAAACCCGGCGTCAGCCGCGGAGCCTTCACCGTAGTCCGTCACCCTGCTCCAGCGCCCGTTCCGCATCCAGGCCACCACGCTGTCCGGCTGGTCCTGGCAGAGATCCGAACCGATGCCGATATGGTCAACGCCCATCAGTTCTGCGGTGCGGCCCACCATGGCGCAGAAATCCGCCAGGCTGCAGCCGGAGCCCCCCTTCAGGTGATGGGGGTACAGGCTGAATCCGAGCATGCCGCCGCTGTCGCCCAGCGCCTTCAGCACCCGGTCGGACTTATTGCGCAGTGCCGGGTGGAAGGTGGCGGGATTGGCATGGGTGATGGCGATGGGACGCCGGGACAGCTCGATGGCCTCCAGGGTGGAGCGTTCGGCGCTGTGCGACATGTCCACCACCATGCCCACGCGGTTCATCTCCCGGATCACCTGCCTGCCGAAACGGGTGATGCCGGGGTCCGTCTCCTCGTAGCAGCCAGTGGCCAGCAGGCTCTGGTTGTTGTAGCTGAGCTGCATGAAACGGACACCGAGCTGGTGGAACACCTCGACCAGGGAAAAGTCGTCCTCGATGGGGGAGCAGTTCTGGAAGCCGTACACGATGCCGGTGCGGCCGCTTTGCCGCGCGTCGTGGACATCCCGGGCGTCCCCGACCCGCATGATGAGATCGCCGTTGTCCTCGAAGAGCCGGTTCCACTCGCCGATGCGTCGCAGCGTCTCCACTGCGGTCTCGTGGTACGCGATGGTCACGTGCACGCAGTCGAGGCCGCCCTGGCGCATCTGCCGGAAGATCTCCCGGCTCCAGCGGGAATACTGGAGTGCGTCGATGGTCAGCATCAGCCCGCCTGCCCCGCGCTGACATAGGCGGTCTTCACCTGGGTGTAGAACTCCTCGGCATGGCGACCCTGCTCCCGGGGGCCGAAGCTGGAATTCTTCCGGCCGCCGAAGGGCACGTGGTAGTCGGTGCCGGAAGTGGGCAGGTTGACCATGACGCAGCCGGTCCGGGAGTGGCGGCGGAAATGCGTTGCCCTGGAAAGCGATGTGGTGATGATGCTCGAGGTCAGCCCGAATTCCGTGTCGTTGGCCAGCGCCAGCGCGTGGTCATAGTCATCCGCCCTGAGTACGCAGGTCAGGGGGCCGAACACCTCTTCCCGGTTGAGGCGCATGGCATTGTCGCCGCCGACGAAGAGGGCCGGGGCCATGTAGTGTCCCGGGGTCGCCCGCTCCAGGGGCTCGCCCCCGCACACCAGCTCCGCGCCGTCGCCGCGGCCGATTTCGATGTAGGACAGGTTCCGCGCGAGCTGGTGCTCGTCCACCACGGGACCGATCTGGGAATCCGCCTCCAGCGCATGGCCGATCACGAGCCGGTCCATGGCCGCCTGCATGCGCGCCACGAACTCGTCGTGCACTCCCCGGGTCACGACGATCCTGGAGGACGCGGTGCATTTCTGGCCCATGCTGAAGAACGAACCGTTGACGGCGCAGCTGACCGCGGTGTCGAGATCGGCGTCGTCCACGACCACCAGGGGATTCTTGCTGCCCATTTCCATCTGCAGCTTCGTCAGGTTCACCGCCGCCGCCTCGGCGATGCGCCGGCCGGTGGCGAGGGAGCCGGTGAAAGTGATGGCGTCGATGTCCGGGGAGGTGATCAGCGCCTCGCCCACGGTGCGTCCGGAACCGAGGACCATGTTCACAAGCCCCGGGGGCAGGTCGCTGTCCTCGATGATCTGCATCAGCGCCGCCGCGCTGGCGGGCACCAGGCTGGCGGGCTTCCATACCACCGCGTTGCCGTGGGCGATGGCAGGCGCCAGTTTCCAGGCGGGCAGCGCGGTGGGGAAGTTCCAGGGCGTGATCACGGCGACCACCCCCACGGGCTCCCGGCTCACGAGCACCTCCACGCCGGGGCGCACGGAATCCGTAAGGTCCCCCATGCGGCGAAGCACCTCGGCGGCGTAGTAGGTGAAGAACTGCCCCGCGCGGTAGACCTCGCCCTTGCCCTCGGGCAGGGTCTTGCCTTCCTCGCGGCTCAGCAGTTCGCCGAACTCCGCGGAGCGCTCCATCAGCGCGTTGCCGATCTGCATGAGCGCGCCGTAACGCGTCTCCGGCGGGCTCCACTGCCACTGCGACTGGGCCCGGCGCGCCGCCGTGATCGCCTCCGGCACCTGGTCTTCGCCGGCCTGGGCGAATTCCCCGATCACCTCCCGGGTGTCGGAGGGATTGATGTCGGGCAGGGTCGAGGGCCCCTCCACCCAGCGGCCGTCGATGTGATTCCTGGTTTCGAACATGACGTGATGCGGCTCATCCGCGCGGAAAGGCGCGAATCTTAGCGCGATTGGTGCAACAAGTTAAGGAAGACGGGAAGACCCGCCGACTTCGCCCATGATCGAGAGCCAACATAGCAGCCGGCAGCCATCCCCGATGGGTCGGTACGGTACCCTCATCCCTTTGGGGAAGTCCCCACGAACCAACCCGGAACCAGCCTTCCTGTTTCCGGGAAAGCCGTGCTGAAACCACGCCTTATAGGGTCCTCAACCCTCGCCGTGCCCAGCCCATCCTAAACGCTCCTTGCTCGGGTATGCGGTGCATTAGTTTGAAAATCGCCCATTGAATGAGCGATAATCGCCCATGACATGAGCGAATTTACCTTTACTCCACGATTCGCCAGTGGACTGCTCCGCAAGGCGCTTGCCGTTTCCCCGGTCGTCATCCTCATGGGTGCCCGGCAGGCCGGCAAGAGCACGCTGGTGCAGCACGAGCCCTCTCTGGTGGACCATCTTTACCTCACCCTCGACGACCCCGGGGTTCGCGAACAGGCGCGCCTGGCACCGGACGATCTCCTTCGCAGCGCCCCGCGCCTGGTATTGGACGAAGTGCAACGGGAATCCGATCTGCTGCTTGCCGTGAAGCGCATCGTGGATGCCGACAGGCCGCGCCAGTACGGTCGTTTCGTTCTCACGGGATCGGCCAACCTGCACCTGATGCGGCAGGTTTCGGAATCCCTGGCGGGGCGGGCGACTTACGTCAATCTCTGGCCACTCACGCGACGGGAGCGGCTTGGCCGGGGCGAGCCCGGTATCTGGTCAGCGCTGCTGTCCTCCCCGGCAAAGGAGTGGGCCACACTCATTGAAGGCCAGGCAGAGGTGTCCGTGGACTGGCGTGAATCGGTACGTGAAAGCGGCTATCCGGTTCCCGCCCTGGAGTTGCCGGATCAGGAGGCCCGCGCCCTCTGGTTTGACGGTTATGTCCGCACGTATCTGGAGCGCGACCTGCAAGCGCTGTCGGCAGTCGGTGATCTTGTTGATTTCCGGCGCCTGATGCGCGCCGCCAGCAACCGTCTCGGCGGCCTGGTGAACCAGACCGAGATTGCCCGGGACACCCGGATTCCTCGCGCCACCGTGCAGCGCCACCTCAACCTGCTCGAAACCTCCTTCCAGACGTTCCGGCTGCCGGCGTACTCGGTAAACCGGACAAAACGCCTGATAAAGAGCCCCAAGCTCTACTGGAGTGACCCGGCGCTGGCATTTTGGCTGAGCGGTGCCAGCGAGTTGACGGGAGCCCATCTGGAGAACCTGGTGCTCGTAGATCTTCTGGTCTGGCGCGAGGGCCAGGTTCCCGCCCCGGAAGTGCTCTATTGGCGCACCACGACGGAACGTGAAGTGGACTTCGTGATCGAATCCGGCAACCGCGTGCTGGCCATCGAGGTCAAGGCTGCTGCGCCAGGATACGCGGACACCACCGGGCTGCGCCTGTTCCGGGAGGAGTACGGGGACCGGTTCGCCGGCGGTCTGCTGTTGCACGGCGGGGACGAGGTCCTGCAGATGAGCGAGGGAATCCTGGCCGCCCCCTGGTGGCGAATCCTGTAACGGGCGCCGGGGGACGATGCGTGCGACTGTCAGCGAAACAGCGGCCCGGGCCGATACCGTCAGGGTGGACATCGATCTGGGCCGGAATGAACCTGCCTGGGTGGGGTTTCCTGCCGTCAGAACCGGGCGCGGGGTTGCGGAAGTCCTGGAGGAACCGGTCCGCGGGCGGAAGACGGATAGACCGGATCCCCGGCCGGGGTTTGACCCCACGTTGCCGTACCGGCGGCATCTGTCTATGATCCCCCTGCTTGAGACCCCGTCTGGATTTCCTTGAACCGGCGCCGGCCGTCCGGCGCGAAACACCGAACCCGCCCATGCCCGAACAAGATTCCGAAGAATTCTGGAAACTCTCCGACCAGTTCATCAATCTCGCCAATGACCTGTACGAAAAGACCGGCGACGGCCGGGTGGGGTATGCGCTGATGTACGCCGCAGCGCGGTTCAACGCGTTCATCGTCGCCAGCACGGCTGGTGACCGGGGCGCGCTGGCGGATGAAAAGGAAGAGGCGACGGAATACTTCTCCGGCCAGTACCGCAAGATGTTCGGCGAGAACCTCACCGACTACGAGGAGAATTTCGACCGGTATCTCTGAGCATCCCGGGGCCGCATCCGCCCGCCGGGGCCTTCGGCCGGGCAAAACCGCGGCCATCCGGAAACCCATTCTGAAGCGACCACCGTCCGCATGACCACCACCGCCATCGTCTGGCTGAGGCGTGATCTCCGCATCGACGACAATCCCGCCCTGAACCGTGCGCTGGCCGAGTCGGAGCGGGTGATCCCGCTCTATATCCATGCGCCGGAAGAGGAGGCACCGTGGCAGCCCGGGGCGGCGTCCTGCTGGTGGCTCCACCACAGCCTGAGGGCCCTGGAGATTTCCCTGCGACGGCGCGGGTCCGGGCTGGTGATACGCCGCGGCGGCAGCGGGACGGTGCTGAGGGAGGTGGCCCGGGAGTCCGGGGCCGGGCTGGTCTGCTGGAACCGGCTCTACGATCTCTGGGCAGGGCCCCGGGACGAGGGTATCGGGAAGACCCTTGCCGGGGCGGGGATTCACGTGAAGGTCCACCATGGCTCCCTGTTGCGCGAACCCTGGGATAACGTCAAGGACGACGGCTCGATGTACCGGGTGTTCACCCCGTTCTGGCGGCGCTACCTGCTCACCGGCCCGGAAGAGGTGCCCGAGCCCGGGCCGGCTGAACTTCCGCCGCTACCCCGGGGCCTCGGGTCGCTGTCCGTGGAGGACCTGGACCTGGTATCCAGGATTCCCTGGCACCGGGCGTTCGGGGATTGCTGGCAGCCGGGGGAGGCCGGGGCCATGGCCAGGCTTGAAGATTTTCTCGGCCGCTCGGCGGTGTTCGAATACGGCCGGGAGCGGGACCTGCCCGGCCAGGACGGCGTGTCCGGGCTGTCCGCACACCTGCACTTCGGCGAGCTGTCCGCCCGGCAGGTCTGGCACGCCGTCCTTCAGGCTGCCGGCGGATCCGGGGGCGCCGGCGAGCATGGCGTACCGGAGAGGGTCCGCCCCTTCCTGCGCCAGCTGACCTGGCGGGACTTTGCCCATCATATCCTCCATCATGAACCCCGAACCGCGGAAGATCCGTTCGACCGCCGCTACCGGTCATTTCCCTGGGACGAGAACCCGGAGCTGGTCCTGGCCTGGCAGAAGGGCCGGACCGGTATTCCCCTGGTGGACGCCGGCATGCGCCAGCTCTGGCACACGGGCTGGATGCACAACCGGGTCCGCATGCTGGCCGCATCGGTCCTGACCAAGAACGGCCTGGTGCACTGGCTGAATGGGGCCCGGTGGTTCTGGGACACGCTGGTCGACGCCGACCTGGCCAACAACACCATGGGCTGGCAGTGGACTGCGGGCTGCGGTGTGGACGCGGCGCCCTATTTCCGCGTATTCAACCCGGCACGTCAGGGGGAGCGGTTCGATCCCCGGGGCGATTACGTGCGCACCTGGGTGCCGGAACTGGCGGCCATGCCCTCCCGGCATATCCACGAACCCTGGCGCGCACCGGAAGCGGTGCTGCGGCAGGCCGGGGTGGTGCTGGACGAGGATTATCCCCGTCCGGTGTTGAATCTGGCGGATGGCCGGGCGGAGGCGCTGCGCCGCTTCCGGGCGCTCGGCTGAGACACGACCCGGCATGCCGGGCCGGTGCCGGCGGGTGTTTCAGGAGGAAGTCCCCAGTTGCCTGACGACCTCGTCGGCGATGGCGAGGCAGGAAGTCAGCCCCGGGGATTCGATGCCGAGGCAGTGCACGAGGCCGGGCACGCCGAGATGGTCCCGGCCCAGGATCTCGAAATCCATGGCCTGGCGTCCCGGCCGGCGGATCTTCGGCCGGATGCCGGCGTAGTCCGGAAGCAGGGCCCCGTCCGGCAGCGCCGGCCAGTAGCGGCGAATGCTGGCGTAAAACCGTCCGGCCCTGCGGGCATCCACCGCATAGCCCGCCCCCGGCCCGTTGACAGCCTCCACGTCCGGCCCGAAGCGGGCGGTGCCGGCCATGTCCACGGTGAGGTGGATGCCGAGCCCGCCCGGCTCCGGGACGGGATACACGAGGTGAGAGAACGGCGAGCGTCCGCTGATCCGGAAATAGTTGCCACGGGTATAGAAGGCCTCGGGCAGGCCGTGCCCGTCCGAACCATCCACGCCCCTGGCGAGGGGTACCGCCTGGAGGCCCGCACAGTTCACGATTTCCCGCGCGTTCACGGCAAGGCGGGTCCGGCCCGTCTCCACGGTCACCCGGTGGCCGGCCCCCGAGCCGGCATCGATGGTCAGGGAGCCGACCCGGCTTCCCAGGCTCACCATGCCTCCCAGGGATTCCAGCTCCCCGAGGAGAGCCAGCATCAGCTGGTGGGTGTCGAGAATGCCGGTGGAGGGGGAATGGATCGCGGCCAGGCAGTGAAGCTCAGGCTCCAGCGTCAGCGCTTCCGCCCCGTCCAGCAGCGCAAGGTCGGTGACGCCGTTGGCATGACCGCGCCGGATCAGCTCCCCGAGCGTCGCGACGTCCTGCTCATTCGTCGCTGCGATCAGCTTGCCGGTCCTCTTCACGGGCACGCCCCTGGCCTTGCAGTAGGCGTAGATCCGTTCCTTACCGGCGACGCACAGCCGTGCCTTCGCGGACCCCGGCGGGTAATAGATGCCGGCATGGACTACCCCGGAATTGCGCGCGCTGGTCTCCTCGCCGATCACCGTGTTCCGTTCCAGGACCAGCACCTCGCGTCCGCTGTCCGCCAACGCGGCGGCGCAGGCCAGCCCCACCACGCCCGCGCCGATGATCAGGGTCTGGATGTCGTCTGTCATGAACTGGGGCCGAATGGATGCGTGCCGAAAGGCCGGAATGATAACGGGTGGCCGGGACGGAACGCAGGGGCAAGGCGGATTTCCTTGGGTGCACCCCATGCCGCCGAACGGACCGGACTCAGGCGCGTTCCAGTCTGCCGCGGCGCCGTCGCCGGACCCCGTTGTTCCCGTGTGTTTCCTGTGGCAGTCTGGCGCGCATGGATGAGAAGTACCTTCACCCGGTATCGATGCACGGTCTGCCGTTCACGGCCGGGATTGTGCCGTACAGGGGAAACCCGGTCCTGACCGGGACCCCGGCACGCAACACTTCCGGACACCGGTGCCGGCCCGGGCCGGAACCGGAAAAGGGCCGTCGCGCGCCGTGTCTGTAGACGACATCCTGTACGAGGTGTTCGGGCCGCTGGTGCAGGGCGCCCCGGGCAATGAAGCCGCAACGCTGCGTGCACTGGATGCGGTTCCAGGCCGCGATGCCATCCGTCAGGTGCTCGACCTGGGCGTGGGCCACGGCCGCACGACCTTCGTGTTGGCGGAGGCGCTCCGGGATGCCCGGATCAAGGCCGTCGAGATCCACGCCCCTTTCGTCAGGGAAATTGCCGGCCGTGCCCGGAAGGCGGGACTTGCGCATCGCGTCCATGCAGTGTGCGGGGACATGGAGAAGATCGATGTCGCCGAGGGCAGTATCGATCTCGTCTGGGCCGAGGGTTCCATCTACGTGGTGGGCAGGGAGCGGGCGCTCTCCACGTGGCGCCCCTGGCTTCGCCCGGGCGGCTGTGTCGCATTCAGCGACTTCGTCCGGTGGGCGGACGACCTTCCGGAGGAAGCCCGTGAATTCTGGGCAATGGAATATCCGGACATGGCCTCCGAAGCCGTGATCCTTTCATGCGCGGAGGCTGCCGGCTACCGGGTGGTCGGCAGTTTCCGCCTGCCGAAAGAGGCGCACGAGGCCTACTACGTCCCGCTGGAAGCCCGTGTGGCCGAGCTTGCGGGTCATGCTGACGCTGGTGTCCGGGAAATCCTCGGGGGCCTTCGAAAAGAAATCGATGTGGTGCGGCGCTTCCTGGGCGAGGCCGGCTACATGTTTTTCGTTCTTCAGGTTGCCGACGGTTGAGGCCGGATTTGTGAAGGCTTGGTGACAACCGAAATCAGCAAGGTCTGAAAGTTGCTGACTGCGTCCCTGCCAGGCGGGGTGGCTGCGAAATTCCGGATCATGATTGCGATGGTGAACGGCATGCAGTTGTAGTCCAACGCCGGATTTGCCACTTTGCCGCGCAATCGCCAAGATTCCAGTTATGCCTGACTGAAAGATTCACTGTACAGTAAATATTGGAATAAATTGAATATTCGCTATAAGTCAGATATTTACTGTACAGTAAATCAGGAAAATATCGATGCTTGCCTTGATGAATGCATGTGCCGGTCAGTTGCCAACCTCGCGGCCGTTGCCCATGCGGTTTAATTTCGTGTCATCGGCGCGCAGAGAAGGAAGGATGGAAAAGTTCGTCGAGGTCTGCGCGGCAAGCCAGGCCGAGTCCCTGATCAAGGTTGACGTCTGGGAAGCGGCGGCGGGACTTCCGCAAACGGGCCCGATATCATACCGAGATGGAGTAAATTCAATTCTGTCAGAACAATATTCACTGAATACCCGGCACGACAAAGAACAGGAGGCAAGACCATGACCAACTGTTCAGAATGCAAGGCGGTGGAGAGAAGCCCCCGCAAAATCAGTGGTGCCTGGGCCTTCACTGGAACGAGAGTGCCGGTCTACGCCCTCTTTGAAAACCTGGAGAGCGGCGCCACTGTGCAGGAATTCCTGGAATGGTATCCCGAAGTCGAGGCCTGGCAGGTCGCATCCGTACTCAAGCATGAAGCGGAATGCCTCAAAACCACTGCTTGAAGGAACATCCCTGCGATCCGTACTCCAAGGAGTGGTGTTTCTGGTGGGCGGGCCTACTTTGGGATATCCGGTGGCAGCGGGCTGCCCGCAGGTTGGGAAAGCAATGCCAGCCTTGCCGCTTCGTCGGCATTGATCTCGCCGGCAAGGAGGCGGCGGCTAAGGGCATCAAGAGCGGCGGCCTCGGGTCCCCGGAACCGCTCGCGGACGCGGCGGCCGGCGGCTTCGGCAATGAGGTCGACGGCGTGGGATCGGGCGCGCCGGGCGCGCCCGGCCGGGGTGATGGTGGCGGCGCGGGAGTCGATGGCGGTGGTCAGGGGGTCGAGTCCTTCACCTTCGGCGGCCACGGTGGGGATGACAGGGATCTCGGGGGCGTCGTCGGGGCGGAGGTGGAGCATTGTGCCCAGTTGCTGCTCGGTCCGCGCGGCACCCGGCAGGTCGGCCTTGTTGACCACCAGTACGTCGGCGATCTCCAGGATGCCGGCCTTCAGCGCTTGCACCTCATCGCCGAGACCGGGGGCGTTGATCACCACGGTGACGTCGGCGACGTTGGCAACCTCTATCTCCGACTGGCCGGTGCCGACGGTCTCCAGGACGATAACGTCCCAGCCGGCGGCGGCGACCACGTCGACCAGCGCATGGATGTTGAGCGTCAGCCCGCCCAGGTGGCTGCGCGCCGCCAGCGAGCGGATGAACACGCCTTGATCGACGGCATGTTCGCCCATGCGCGCGCGGTCGCCGAGAATGGCGCCGCCGCTTTTCGGGCTGGTGGGATCGACGGCAAGGACGGCGACGGTGCGACCCTCGCCACGGAGCGTGCGGACGTAGGCGCTGATCAGGGTCGACTTGCCGACGCCGGGCGGGCCGGTGAACCCGACGACGACGGCATGACGTGCGGGGTCTCCGTGCTGGTCCCCGTGGATCTGGCGCAGGAGCGTCTGGGCGTCTGCACCGCCTGTCTCGGTCAGGGTGAGGGCCCGCGCCAGCGCCGCCGGTTCGCCGGCCCGGAGCCGGTCGATCAGTCGCTGACGGGGCACCGTGCGGGGGGTGGTGTCCGGCATTATTCGACGATCAGCGGATCGCCGAAGCCGAATTCTTGCCTGAGGCAGCCGACGATCTCGCCATGGGTGACGCCGCTCTCGGCGGCCTCGACGACGCTGGCGAAGACGTTTTCTGTCTCGTCGTTCGCCGCGCGCGCCAGCGCGTCTATGGCCTTCGCAACCTCGCCCTGGTTGCGCCCGGCCTTGTAGGCCTTGCAGCGCTCGACGTGGGCGCGCATCGCTTCCGGGTCGGGGCGATAGGGCGGCGGCGACACCACGGTCTCGTTGTCGTCGGTGTAGCAGTTGACGCCGACCACCTTCTCGGCTCCTGACTCGATCCGCTCCTGGGCGGCCAGCGCCGAGCGGCCGAGCATGGCCTGGACCTTGCCTGTCTCGACCGCCTTGTACATTCCGCCGGCAGCGTCGATCCCGGCGATGACCGCTTCGATCTCGGCTTCCATCTGGTCAGTCAGGGTCTCTACGTAATAGGAGCCGCCGAGAGGATCGATGACGTCGCAGAGGTGCGCCTCCTCGCGGAGGATGTTCTGGGTGGCGACCGCGACGCGCGCCGCCTCCTCCGTCGGGCAGGAGATCGCCTCGTCGTAGGCGTCCGTGTGCATGGACTGCAGGCCGCCGAAGATGCCGGCGATGGCCTGGGTGGCGACGCGGGCGATGTTGTTGAGCGGCTGCTGGGCGGTGAGGTCGATGCCCGAAGTCTGGGCATGGAACTTGAACCGCCACGAACGCGGGTCCCGGGCGCCGAGACGGTCGCGAGCGATGCGTGCCCAGATCCGCCGGCCGGCGCGGAACTTGGCGACCTCTTCGAAGAAGCTGATGGAGATGTCGAAGAAGAAGGTGAAGCGCGGCAGCACGTCGTCCACGTCCATGCCGCGGGCCACGCAGTCCTCGGCGTACTGGATGGCCGAGGAGAGGGTGAGTCCCATGGCTTCGGCCGGGGTGGCGCCCGCCTGCTGCATGTGCTGACCCACTACCGAGAGCGGATTCCAGTTGGGCACGTGCTCGCGGCAAAACGCGATGTGATCGACGATGATCCGCCGGGCACCCGGCAGGGCGAGGCGGAAGAACATGTGGTTGGCTGCAAAATGCGAGATGTAGTCGCTCTGGTTGGAGGTGCCGGTGATCCGCTGCCACGGAACGCCACGGCGTTTGGCGACGGCGAGCAGGAACGCCAGCAACGTGAACGGTGACGGGTCGTTCATCGCCGTCGAAATGTCGCCGACGGGGACGCCCTCCAGGGAGACGGCCATATCGTCTGCGCTGTTGATCACCGTGCCGCAGGTGCCGAGCAGCGGCAGCGGGATGTCGTCGCAGTCCTCGCCGCGGAACACCGAATTGCAGGGGATCAGGCTGATGGCCGAGGTGCCGGCCGCCAGGAGGTTCCGCACCCGCTCGTTGTAGTCCTCGGGAGTGCCGAGGCCGACGAGCTGGCGCTGGCTCCAGGTGCGGCCGCGGTGCATGGTCGGATAGATGCCGCGGGTGAACGGCGGCGTGCCGGGGAACCCGAGATCGTTGAGATAGCGCTCTCCCGACCAGTCGACCGGCGTATAGAGGGGCCGGATTTCCAGGCCGGAACGGTTTGTGACCCGGCGGTCCTCGCCGATCTGAGCCGTATAGTCCCTTTGCCACCGGTCCTGCCGGGCATCGAAGTCGGGTAAGGTCAGTTGTCTTGCGGTTGTGGGTGCAGTCATGGTCTATATCCCCAGGGTTTCGAGCCGGGCCGTCCGGGCCTTGGCGGCCAACGCGGCAACGGCGTCGATGATGTCATTGCGGCGCGCGCCGGGGCCGAAGATGCCGGCAACCCCGGCCCCGGTGAGCATGCCGTGCTCGTCTTCGGGAACGATCCCGCCGACGACGACACCGACGTGCTCCAGCCCGGCCTTGCGCAGGGCTGCGATCAGGTCGGGCACGATCAGGTGGTCGGTGGCCAGGGAGCTCAGCCCGACGACGTCAACGTCCTCCTGCAACGCCTGGGCGACGACGGCATCGATGGTCTGCCACGGCGGCGTGTAGATCACGTCCATGCCGGCGTCGCGGAGATACGCGGCGACGATGCGGCTGCCGCGGTCATGGCCGTCGAGGCCGATCTTGGTGACCAGCACCCGCGCGGGTGATGTCCGGGTCTCAGCCAACGCTCCCCTCCATGGGCCGCTGCACGATGAGCAGGAACTGCCGCGCCACCTCAGCGGGGCTCGTCATGCCCGGTCGGTACCAGGTCTGTGCCCAGTTGGCGGCGCCGAGAATCAGGAACCGCAGCATCTTCGGATCGATCCCCCCGTTGAGGGGCAGTGCATCGATGAGTCCGGCGATGCGGTCCTCGTAACCGTCACGGAGCCGGGCAAGTTCCTGGGCTGACCCGGGCAGGTGCTCGGGCAGCACCCGGACCATGACCCGCGCGTAGTCGCTCTGGTCGAGCACCGTCTCCAGGTGAACGTCCAGGGCCTTCCCCAGCCGTTCCCACGGGTCGGCAACACCGGCGACCGCGGCGTCGAACCGCTGGCACAGGCCCTCGACGCCCTTCTCGTAGACGGCGACCAGTAGCTCGGTTTTGGACGGGTGGTGATAGTAGATGGAACCGGGCAGCATGCCGGCCGCCGCGGCGATGTCCCGCATGGTCGTCTCGCGGTAGCCCTGGGCGGCGAACAGCCGCGCCGCCTCGTCGAGCAGTCGGTCGTTGCGGTTGTTGGCGCGGCGTACGGGAGTGACCATCGATTATTTTTTTAACCAAACAGATGTTTGTTTTTTTATCAAAAGTCGAAGCGCCTGTCAAGGAGTGCCCCCCCGGCGCACGGGCACCTCTCTGTACATTTACGGGGTGGCAAAATCCGCCGCTCCTGCCGCGACCGTGGCCTCTTTTACTTTGTCTGCCGCTCCAGAAGAATGCTTTGCAACTTCTCCGGATTCAGTTGACCGACACCATCGCGGATATCCGCTTCTATCGCCGATTCCAGTATGACCGGATCGTTCTGGCGCAGTGCCGCGATCGCTTCCTTATGGTGGTCGACAATATAGAACTCCTGTTGGTACTTTGCGGCCACACCCATGAACGGCCCCAGTTGCAGCCAGATGCTTTCTATCATCGGCATGACCACCTGGTTGGGATTGGCCACGTACAGACCCGAGTGAAAGCGCTGGTTCAACAGAACCATTTCACTCCAGTTTTCTTCGCTTTGGGCCTGGTCCAGCTGGTTGTCTATCCGCTCCAGGTTGTCGATCTCCATATTGTTGATGTAAGGCAGCGCACGTTTCGCGGCGTACATCTCCAATGCGCACCTCAGGGAAATGAGTTCCTCTAACCTTGCCGGTGTCATGACGGGCACCATGATTCGACGGTTTTTCAGCGACTGCAGGGCGTTCTCGGAGCAAAGCTGGCGCAGGGCTTCACGAACCGGGGTCGCACTCACCTCCAGTGACTCCGAAATATCCTGGATCGTGATGGCAATGCCGGGACTGATGGCGCCCACCATCAAGGCATTCCGCAGGCGGAGATACGCATAGTTCTGCGTGGTTTCGAAGTCCGAGAGAGGGATATCCGGAAGGAAAATGGAATTATCCATTAATTATCAATAGGTTATGTCGGCTGGGTTCTGCTTGTTTGCAAAACAATGTATCAATTTTATCCAAAAATGATACAAAATAAATTATTTGATCACAAAATATATATTATGATATAAAACAGGAAATAGCTATCAAAAATAACTTTGGGACAGAATTTCCATGGCCGTCACTGAAATGCTGGAGTGGCTCCGGAAGCATCCGGAAATCCAAAGCCTGCGGGTGGCCGTATGCGATCTCAATGGAAACATGCGAGGCAAGAGTGTCCCCATACACCAGGCCAAAAAGGCACTGGAGGGTCATCTGCGCATGCCCTTGTCCGTAAGTCGTGTCGATATCTGGGGAGAGGATATTGCCGACGGTGAATCGGATTTTGAGACAGGGGATGCGGACGGAATCTGCGAATGGACAGGCCGGGAAATCTCGCCAGTGGACTGGTTGGCCAAGCCCACTGCCCTGATTCCGCTCTGGTTGCGCCAGGAAGACGGTTCCGTTTTTCCGGGCGATTCCCGCCGGGCACTGGCTGCGGTCGTTGAGCGGTTCTCGGCGTTGGGGCTGACGGCGGTGGTGGCAACGGAATTGGAGTTCTATCTGGTGGATCCGAATGCGAATCCTCCGATGCCCCCGAAATCCCCGATCACGGGCAGGCGTCTGGATGGAGACGGTGTTCTCTCCATTGACGAGCTGGACCAGTTTGAAGCCTTTATCAACGATGTTTATGCAGCCTGCACTGCACAAAACATTCCGGCAGATGCAGCCATTGCTGAAAACGGTGCAGGCCAGTTCGAACTGAATCTACTCCATGCAGACGATCCGTTGAAAGCCGCTGATGACGCCGTGCTTTTCAAGAGACTCGTCAAGGGAATCGCCCGAAAACACGGATTTGCCGCAAGTTTCATGGCGAAACCCTATGGCGATCGCGCAGGCAACAGCATGCACGTTCACTTCAGCCTGCTCGATGAAAACGGCAACAACGTTTTCAACGATGGCACCGATCTGGGATCCGTCACATTGCGTCATGCGGTGGGTGGTCTGCTCGGAGCAATGACCGAATCGACCTTGCTGTTTGCACCGCATCTCAATTCCTATCGGCGTCTGCAGCCGGGCTCGCTTGCTCCCACCGGGGTTTCTTGGGGTTACGAAAACCGGACCGCGGCCATACGGATCCCCGGCGGCTCGTATTCGGCTCGGCGTATCGAACACCGTGTGGCCGGTGCCGATGCCAATCCTTATCTGGTATTGGCCGGTGTGCTGGGCGCGGCAGCCGAAGGAATCGAGCAACAGGTTCAGCCGACCGAACCGGTCGTCGGCAATGCCTACACGCAGACCACGAAATACCTGCCTTTCGATTGGGCCTCGGCAATCGAGGCGTTCGAACAAGGCCGGTACATGGAACGGATCTTTTCACCGGTTCTGAGAAAAATGCTGGCCTCCTGTAAACGGCAGGAGCTCAAGGTGTTCACCGGTCGGGTTACGGATTTTGAGTATCACAGCTATCTGGAGACCGTCTGATGGAATCAAGAGTCAACGGTTATGCCGGTGACGGCAGTTATCCTGCCAGCTACTACGTCGCCTCGGCCAATCTGACGCCGACCCGACGATCACTTTCCGGAGTCGTGGAGACGGACGTATGTGTTGTGGGGGCCGGATACAGCGGTCTGTCCACGGCATTGCACCTCGCTGAAAAAGGATACAGCGTCGTCGTTGTTGAAGGCGCCCGTGTGGGATGGGGGGCTTCAGGCCGCAACGGTGGGCAAATCGTCAACGGACTCAATGCCAGCCTTCATACCATCGAGAAGCGTTACGGCCCTGAATTCGGTGGATTCGTTGGAGGCATGGTACAGGAAGGCGGCGAGATCATTCGTGAAACTGTCCGGAAGTACGGGATTGAATGCGATCTCAAATCCGGGAACCTGTTCGCCGTATTCAATGCCAGACAAATGCGCGAACTGGAGGCGAAGCAGGAACTGTGGCGCAAATACGGTATGGATGATCACGAACTCCTGGGCAGGGAAGAAATCCGCCGGCACGTCGGTACGGATGTCTACATCGGCGGCATGATAGATCACTCAGGCGGGCATATGCATCCGCTCAATCTGAGCCTGGGAGAAGCGGCCGCCGTTGAAAGGAACGGGGGGGAAATATACGAATTGTCTCCCGTGACTTCCGTGAATTGCGAGGGCGACAATCCCGGAATCACCACTGCCGAAGGCGAGGTGCGATGCAGGAAGCTGGTGATCTGCGGCAATGCATATCTCGGAAAGGTAGTGCGCCCGTTGACACCCAGGATCATGCCGGTATCCACCCAGATGATTGCAACGGAGCCTTTGGGGGCGGACCGGGCCAGTGAACTGCTGCCCACGGACCTGTGTGTCGAAGATACCCGCTATGTACTCGATTACTACCGGCTTTCCGCGGACAAGCGGTTGCTTTTCGGTGGCGGAACCGTTTACGGCGGCACCGACCCTTCGGATATCAGATCAAAACTTCGCCCCAACATGGAGAAGATTTTTCCGGGCCTTGCGGGCGTGAGGATCGACTACGCCTGGAGCGGCAACTTTGCCCTGTCATTTTCCCGGGTACCCCAGATGGGACGCCTGGGACCAAACACCTATTTTGCCCATGGCTACAGCGGACATGGGGTCACCGCTTCCCACGTTTTCGGCCGGATTCTGTCGGAAGCGATCGACGGGGATACCCGTCGGTTCGATGTGTTCTCGAAAGTGCGCTGGTTCCCGTTCCCGGGAGGGCGCAGGTTCCGGGAGCAGTACTGCATGATCGGATCGTGGTGGTATGCCATGCGTGATTCCCTGGGCGTCTAGAACCGATCCGGATGCTTATGAACCGCCTTACAGAGAATTTTCCAGCAATGAGAATCGGGATCTTGCAAACCGGCAAATCACCAGGCAAGCCGCGGGACGAACACGGGCATCATGACGACTTCTTCGGGGGATTCCTGAAGGATGGCGGCTTCGGGCTCGAGACCCGGGCGGTACTTGACGGCGACTTTCCCCAGGATACGTGCCATGCGGATGGACGGCTTGTGACCGGATCGGGATTCGGCGTCCATGAGGAACATGACTGGATCCCTGGTTTTTCAGAGGCGCCGGGCGGCACATCCCGAATCATCTTTCAAGATTCACCAGCCATGGAAAGGTACTGAAGCAAATGAATTCGCACTTTGGCTGAAATGGCCAAAGCGGTATCAACCCTGAACCTGTAGAGGAAACCCAAATGTACAAAAAACTTTTATACACGGCGACCGCCCTGGCATTCGTTACCGGTGCCGACGCCCAGGAAGAAAAAGTCCTGAACGTTTACAACTGGTCTGACTACATTGCGGAAGACACCATTTCAAACTTCGAATCCCGTACCGGAATCAAGGTGAACTACGATGTATTCGACTCCAACGAAATACTGGAAGCAAAGCTGATCGCAGGCAGCAGCGGATACGATGTGGTTGTGCCTTCGGCGCCTTTTCTGGAAAGGCAGATCCAGGCTGGCGTCTTCGCACCGCTGGACAAGGGCAAACTCAGCAACTACGGCAACCTGGATACGGGCATCCTTGAACGGATGGCGGCGCATGATCCGGACAACGCCCATGCCGTGACGTACATGTGGGGAACCACCGGATTCGGCTACAACATCAACAAGGTTGCAGACGTAATGGCGGATGCTCCAGTGGACAGCTGGGACATGATCCTTGATCCTGCGACCGCCGAGAAATTTGCCGGATGCGGCATTACAGTTCTGGATGCGCCTACGGAAGTGTTCGGAATCGTGATGGCCTACCTCGGGAAGGACCCGCTGAGCAATGAAAGGTCTGACGTGGAAGCATTCAAGGAACACATGCTGAAAGTCCGGCCCTTCATCAAGTACTTCCATTCGTCACAGAACATCAATGACCTGGCGAACGGTGAAGTATGTGTAGCCATGGGCTGGAGCGGGGACATGCTGATTGCCAGGGACCGCGCCGCCGAGGCGGGTCAGGGCGTGGAAATCGACTATGTCATTCCCAGGGAAGGCTCAGTCATGTGGTTTGACAACCTGGCCATTCCCGCGGATGCGCCTCACCCGGAAAATGCGCACCTGTTCATCGACTATATCCTGGAACCGGAAGTCGCGGCCGCCATCACCAATTACGTGTTCTATGCGAATGCAAACAGCGCATCGCTGCCCCATGTGCTCGACGAAGTGAAAAACGATCCTGCCATCTATCCTTCGGACGAGGTCAAGGCAAACCTGTTCCCGGACTTGGCGGATGACCACAGGTTCACACGACGACTGACTCGCGCGTGGACGGCGATCAAGACCGGTCAGTGATCCCAGTCAACCGGCAGGGATCCTGATGCTTCAGGATCCCTGCCCACTTTCCCTGGAGGATAAAGAAGATGGCATCTGATAACACCAAGGATAAATCGAAATCACCATGGAACGATCCATATGCCGATCCCTACATCAGCATAGAAAACATAACCAAGAAATTCGGCGACTTTACCGCTGTGGACAACGTTTCCCTGAAGATCTACAAGAACGAGCTGTTTTGTCTGTTGGGCGGGTCCGGCTGCGGCAAGTCCACTCTTCTTCGAATGCTGGCAGGATTTGAAAATCCGACTTCCGGAAGGATTCTGCTCGATGGTCAGGACATGGCCGGCATCTATCCCTATGACCGTCCGGTGAACATGATGTTCCAGTCCTATGCCCTGTTTCCGCATATGACCATCGAGAAGAACGTTGCCTTTGGCTTGCATCAGGATGGCATGCACAAGGGGGAAATCAGGAAACGGGTTGCGGACATGCTCGAGCTCGTGAAGCTTGAGGACTTCGCAAAACGAAAACCTCACCAGCTTTCCGGCGGCCAGCGCCAGCGGGTCGCTCTCGCACGTTCCTTGATCAAGCAGCCGAAGCTGCTCCTGCTTGACGAACCGCTCGGCGCGCTCGACAAGAAACTGCGGGAGAACACGCAGTTTGAACTGATGAATCTGCAGGAGGAACTGGGCATTACCTTCGTGGTGGTCACTCATGACCAGGAAGAGGCCATGACCCTTTCTTCGCGTATCGGCATCATGGATTCCGGAAAAATCGTCCAGGTCGGAACGCCCAATGAAATCTACGAGTACCCGGGAACCCGGTACGTGGCGGACTTCATAGGATCAATCAATCTATTCGACGGCAACGTCGTTGAAGATGAGGCGGATCACGTGCGAATCCAGTCGGAGGATACGGACGCTACCTTGTACATTGACCATGGAGTCGCTGTCACCGAGGGGTCCCGCGTCGGTGTCGCTGTCCGCCCGGAAAAAATGAAATTGACCCGAAACAGGCCGGACCAGGCCGACAACGTCGCGGAAGGGATAATCGACGAAGTTGCCTACATGGGGAATCTTTCCGTTTACCGGGTTCGATTGAAAAGCGGAAAGATCGTCAAGGCCACGTTGCCCAATCTTGACCGGGACACTGAGCAATTCGATTGGGATGAGCAGGTGTATGTCAGCTGGAAGCCCAAGAGCGGGCTGGTGCTGCTGTCATGAGGGCCGGATATCTCCCCCTGGGGAAACGGCTCACCAGCGTCCTGGAGCCGTTCGCGAATTCTGTGGTAGGCAGATTCGTTGTTTCGATTTTCGGCGCACTCGGCATCACCGGGAGAACCGGGGTGATCTCCATCCCGTTTTTCTGGCTGGGGATCTTCTTTTTGATCCCCTTTGCATTCGTGCTGAAAATATCCCTGTCCGAGTCGATTCTCGCCATACCCCCCTACTCGGACCTGATCGAGTGGGGTGAGGAAGGGCTGATTTCCCTGCACCTGAATTTCGGGAACTTCCTGTTTCTGCTGGAAGACGACCTTTACTGGTTTTCCTACGTCAACTCGGCAAAGATCGCGCTGATATCGACTTTCTTCTGTCTGTTGATCGGCTATCCCATGGCCTATGGAATTGCGAGGGCCAGTCCCGCGAATCGCAATATCCTGCTGATGCTGATCATCCTGCCGTTCTGGACTTCCTTCCTGCTCAGGGTTTATGCCTGGATCGGGCTTCTGAAAAACAATGGCCTGTTCAACAACATTCTGATGGGCCTGGGAATCATTGATGAGCCGATCGTGATGATGCAGACGGATTTTGCCGTCTACCTTGGCATTATCTATTCCTATCTCCCATTCATGATCCTGCCGCTCTACGCAAACCTGGAGAAACTGGACGGGACACTGCTGGAAGCCGCTTCCGACCTGGGTTGCAAGCCGATCAAGGCATTTTTCGTTGTGACTCTTCCACTATCGATTCCTGGAATCGTCGCGGGATCCATGCTGGTGTTTATTCCGGCAGTCGGGGAATTCGTAATCCCCGCCCTGCTTGGCGGACCCGACACATTGATGATTGGCCGGGTGTTGTGGGACGAGTTCTTCAATAACCGCGATTGGCCTTTGGCGTCAGCCGTTGCCATTGCGATGCTTTTGTTCCTGGTAGTACCCATCATGTTTTTCCAGTATTTCCAGAACAAACAGTCGGAGGCGAGCTGATGTTCAACAAGCGATTCAACTTTATCCTGACGATGATGGCGTTTGGCTATGCATTCCTGTATATCCCGATCGTCTCGCTGATTGTCTTTTCATTCAACAAATCAAAACTGGTCACTGTTTGGGGAGGATTTTCCACCAAATGGTACGGCGAGCTCTTTCGAAACGAACAAATCATCGAGGCCGCCCTTCTGAGCCTGAGAATTGCCGTTGTCAGTGCCTGTTTTGCGGTGGCTTTCGGAATGCTGGCAGGATTTGTACTTGCCCGTATGAAGCGCTTCAGGGGCAGGATGCTGTTTTCAGGAATGACCACCGCTCCATTGGTTATGCCGGAAGTAATAACAGGCCTGTCACTACTGCTGTTTTTCATAGCCTTGCAGGACCTGGTCGGTTGGCCGGGCGGCCGCGGCATCACCACCATCACCATCGCCCACATCACATTCTCCATGGCATATGTTGCGGTGGTGGTTCAGTCTCGACTGTCGGATATGGACCCCTCACTGGAAGAAGCGGCGATGGACCTGGGGGCGCGGCCCGTCACGGTGTTTTTTGCAGTGACGCTTCCGATCGTGGCCCCGGCCCTGGTTTCCGGTTGGCTGCTGGCGTTTACTCTGTCAATCGACGACCTGGTAATTGCAAGCTTCGTCTCAGGACCGGGCTCAAGCACATTGCCCATGGTCATTTTTTCCAAGGTCAAACTTGGAGTCAGTCCGGATGTGAACGCACTTGCAACCATCATCATTGCAATCGTTGCCACCGGGGTTGTCCTGGCCATGGTCGCCATGAAAAAGCAGGAGTCCAGGCACAAAAGGGACATACAGATAGCTGCTGTGGCAAACTGACGAAATCAAGGCACCGAAATTCACAATGAAACAGAAGGTCGTTCCCAAGGGAGGTCATTTTCCAGTTTGACCTCTTCGGCCAGCCGAGCGCGGGTCTTCTGGTAGTGGACCTCCAGATTGAGCCAGTACTCGACTGGCATACCCAGAGCACGCTCCAGCTTGATGGCGGTTTCAAGCGTGATAATGACTTTGCCCTTGCCCTTGCCCTTGCCCTTGCCCTTGCCCTTGCCCTTGAGGATGGCAATAATTTGCTTATCGCTTAAGCCCGTGCGCTTGGCCAGTTCGGTTCGACTCATGTTGCGCTGCTCGAGCTCGTGGCCCAACACCTCACCGGGAGTGATCGTGTAGTCAGGCGTGTAGTGGTTCATGGCTGCGTTATCCATGGGTGTCCTCAATACCTTAAATCTTGGTGGAGGGAATACGGGGCAGTCGCGAGCGTTCCAGCGTACTGGACGGGGAGGTCGAAGTCCAGTTGGTGGACCTGTCATGCACTCTTCAGTTGCGTGGCTTCGACATGCCAATCACGGATTATCGGCGCGAATATTCCGGTGTTGGTGCGGGAACGCAGAGGACATCGATGAATTCAGGATTCGCAGGGTGGCAGGTCAGTTTCTTGGGTCTATGACATTTGGACGCTACCGGTTTCCGTGTTTTTCCTCTACGAAATTCCGGAAGTACTCGTTTGTCTCCTGGTCCACACAGAACAGGAAGCAACCCTTCTGTCCCCTGGTCATCAGAGTGCGGTAGGTGTTCTTGATGACCCGGTCGGCCAACGCCTTGGCTTTAGCCGGGTTCTCCCGGAGCATCTTCTTGTAGCCGCGAACCGAACTGTCATTCTTCGACCGCCTGCGAGCGTCCGTTTCAACCTTTCCGTTCCGGACAATGAAATCTTCTCCGAAAATCACGCCCACGTAATCCAGTTCAAGGCCCTGGCAGGTATGGATGCAGCCAATTTCCTTCACACTGTCGTCCTGGATGATCCAAAGGGAACCGTCCGAATCGAGGTTCCATCGCATCTCGAACCCGTGTTCGGGGATGGCGACATCCATGACCCCGGGATTTTTCTTGCTCTCCCAGTCCCAGCAATAGCCGGCCACCATGCGTGACTTGTTCCTGTCCCGGTTCAGCCGGACGATTTCGTCCCTCATTTCGTTTGGCGAATCGAAGACCCGAAAGTCAAAGTCGATCCCATCCAGGGTCGGGTTCGCTGTTTCCTCGATCTGAAGAGCGCTGTTGACCCACGAAAGGTAGCCGTCCGAACCGTTGCACCGGAATTGGGACAGCAACTGGAGTTCGGTCAGGCAGGCCCCGGCCGCCGCCGCATGGCGCCTGATTTCAGACCGCTCGCCAATGTCCTTCAACGTGACCCGCTGATCCTGGTCCAGAAAGAAGATGGAAAGCCCGGCCGCACGAATGATCTCCCTGATCTGGTTATCCCCCTGGTTCTGATAGAAGCCTGACTTTTCATTGAGCCGGTGCGCCTCGTCCACGATCAGGCAATCGATGGTTCCGGGCTCGCAGTCAACATACGCGCCGGAACCCTTGAACAGGTTGGTGATTCGCGTCTTGGAAAGCGTTCCGGAAAGCCTGCTCTCGTAAACCGCCCTTGGCGCTGCATTGCGCGACACGTAGTGGGTCACAAGTCCTCTAGTCGTGAGCTCGACCAGGAGGTTCACCGCCACGACCGACTTGCCTGTTCCGGGGCCCCCTTCCACCAGCAGGACCTGCTTCCCGGAGTCCTCCACTCGCTTCATGAGGTCCAGGGCGGTCTCGTAGACGATCTTCTGGTGATCGATCATTGTGAACTCGCGGTTGCCGTCCAGCAGGGATGCAAGGTGGTCCGCGAGGTTCTTGGATGGTCTGAGGCGGCCGCCCTCGATCCTGTAGAGAATCCCGGACCGGTCTCCCTTCCGTACGAACTTCTTCAGGAAGGCTGCCAGGTCCTCGACATCATTCCTCAGGAACACGGGAGCACGGCACAGGTGTTCGCGATAGAAGTCCGACCTGATCACGATTGGATCGGTGCAATTGTGGAGATAGGCGCAGGGCCGCAGCGAGATGTTGCTGTCCTGGATCTCGACATTGAAGTCCTGGATCAGTGCCGCGTAGGTCCAAGCCTGGTATGACGGATGCGTGACTTCCCGGAGCGACCCTCCGAGCCATGTCCTGACGATTGCGTCCTTCCCGGTCTTTTCGACATCGGACCATTGCTTCAGCTCGACGATGATGACCGAGTCGCGATCATTCGAGTCGATGCCGGACAGCATGAAGTCAACCCGCCTGGAGGTGAGGGGGATGCGGTATTCGATCGCCACGCCTGCGTCATCCGGAATCTCCCCGATGTCCAGCGCATTGTGCATCTGCTGCAGGGAGTTCCGCCAGGAATGTATCTCGGAGGCGGATGGCCTGTGGCCCAGCCGTGACAGGAATCTGTCGAGGATCCGTTCCTCGATCCGGTTGGATCTTACGTCGTCGGAGAATTCTCTCCGGGTCGCGGAGTAGACGATCACGAGCTCAGGAAACCAGCGTGATTACGAGACAACTGTTGGCGGGTACTTGATCGCGTTTGCTTCGATCTTCGCGTGCACGGCCTGTTCAATATCCACGCCGAGCTTGTCGGCAAGCATGATCAGGAAAATCTGGATGTCCGCGATTTCGGTGGCCACTTCTTCCCGGTCCACTGCCTGGGCGGATGAGGATTGCGGTTCAGTCAGCCATTGGAAGTGCTCGACGAGCTCCGCGACTTCCACGGACAGCGCCATGGACAGGTTCTTGGGTGAGTGGAACTGCTCCCAATCACGTTCACGTGCAAACTCCCTCAGGCGCTGCTGGATGTTCTCGAGATCCATGGTGGCGGGCCGGCAATTTTGCGATGGATTATAGGTGGCATAAATGTTCGTCACAATGAAGGTGGGACGGTCACCCGATGCGGGTCAGTATTGCATGTCCCCCGCCCATCCGGCAGATGAGAGACGTGGTTTCCGAACATCCGCCTCGGTACATCCGGCCAAGTTATGGAGGTTCCAGCATATCCTCGAAAAACCAGGCGGCCAGTTCGTTTCGACTGTTCACCCCGGCTTTCTGGTAGACGCTGGACGCCTGTTGGCGCACTGTTTTCTCGCGCGTTTCCCGCAGTTCCGCGATCTCCCGGAAGGACAGCCCCTTCAGCATCCCGATGACCACGTCCTGCTCGCTCGCCGTCAGCTGCCAGGCATCAAACTGCTTTTGCATCACGGCACGGTACTGACTGGCGAGGTTCCTCGATCCGGTGTCGAGCCGGGCAAGCTGTCCGCGAGCCTTGTTGAGCTGTCCGCGCAGTTCACCGAGCGCCCGGCGCTGCACGAGGTACTCGTATAGGAACAGCGCCAGCATGACGACGCTGAGGGCGAGCCGGGACAGGTCATCCCCCATGGCACCCAGCGTCTCTCCGGCAGCGAACTCGACGACAATTTCGGCCGTGCTGGTGCCGAAGACGAACAGCACGAAAACCGCAAACACCGTTCGCCGGTAGGGTATTTTCTCTATCGCATCGGACATGGTGTGATTCCTGCAGGTTGTATATGAACAAGATCTTCACAATTATTGGACGAATGTAGGATGTCCCGGGCCGCCGGGTCCGGCATTTGCCCGATCGATTGTTCGGGTCGATTCAAGGCACAATAATAGCCAATATGGCCATCACCCCGGTGGCCGGAACCTGCAAGATGACGGATGGTTTTCAGTTCGTCTTCTGACAAACATGGAATAGACGAGGGCTGATATGTCTCTTACGTTTTCCCGGAGGCGGTTTCTTGCCGGCAGCGCTGCCCTGCTGGGCGCCGGCTGTTTTCATCCCGCCTGGTCGAAGGCCATGCCTCCCGGCCTGCCGATACCGGCACTGGTTGACGGAACCGGGGGGGCGCCGGTTGACCTGCGGATACGCCGTGGCGAATGGTCGTTCAAACCGGGTGTCAGGACGCCGACCCTGGGGTTTAACCAGGATTTTCTGGGGCCAACTATCCGGACCCGGCAGAACAGCGAACTCAACCTGCGGTACCGGAACACCCTGGCGGAAGGCGTGGCCGTTCACGGTCACGGCCTGCACGTTCCCGGCGATGTCGACGGCGGGCCGCAGCGGGAAATCGCTCCAGGAGACCGGTGGAGGCCCGCCCTGTCCATTGTGCAGCCGGCGGCCACATGCTGGTACCACGCCCATACGCACGGCAGGACCGGCCATCAGGTCTATCACGGCCTGGCCGGCTTGATCATCATTGATGACGATGTTTCCGATTCGATGGATCTCCCCCGGCAATACGGCGTTGACGATCTGCCTGTCATCATCCAGGACCGGACCTTCGATGCGCAGGGCCGGCTGGTCTATTCACTGAATGATGCGGGGGAAGACGGCTGGCTTGGCGAGACCGTCGTGATCAACGGGGCGATCAACCCGGTCGCATCGGTCCCGGCCGGTAAGGTACGGCTGCGGCTGCTGAATGGCGCCAATGCCCGCTTTTACCTGGTTGGCTTTGCGGACAGTCGCACCTTTTACAAGATTGCCAGCGACGGCGGCTTCCTGGAATCCCCGGTGCCCTTGACCATGATGGAGATGGCGCCCGGAGAGCGGTGCGAAATCATCGTTGACATGGCGAATGGAAAATCCGCCGAACTGCTGACCCTGTTCGAGGATGAATTCGATGATGACGACGATGACGATGACGATGATGGCGATGATGGCGTTGATGGCATGGAAGGTATCTTCAGAAGCCTGCTGGACATGCTGGGCCGGACCGCGGACTCCGTACCACAGGCATCGTTGACCCTGAAAGTCGATGGAACGCTGCCAGCACAGACTGCGCCATTACCTGAACGGATGGTTGCGATTGCCCGCCCCAGGGAAAACGAGATCGTGCGCACCCGCGACTTCATGCTCACCATGGAGGACGATGCTGGCGGTCATGGCAAACAGGAAGGTCACGCCATGATGGATATGAACATCAACGGCGCGGCCATGGACATGGGCGTCATTAACGAACGGGTGAAGCTCGGTGTCTGGGAACGCTGGCGCATCCGGTCCAACCAGGGCGCACACCCCTTTCACGTGCACGGCTGTTCATTCCTGATCGAGGCGATGGAAGGGGATGCCGCGCCGTCCGACCAGCGAGGATGGAAGGACACGGTGGTAGTGGATGACGACGACTGGGCGGAAATCGTCGTTCGTTTCGATCATCCCGCGACCGATCGATTTCCCTACATGTTCCACTGCCACATCCTGGAGCATGAGGACCGGGGCATGATGGGCCAGTTCACTGTGACCTGATCGCCCCTGACCGAATCGGCCGGGCCCCCGTTCCGGCTTCCCGTAACGGTCGAACTCCTTCCGGATCCGGTGTCCCGGCACCCTGCTGGGCCGACCGTTTCACCGGTTCACGAAATCACGGTCGCACGGCCAGTTGCGCGACAGGCCTTCCCCGGGACCACTATTTGTCCGAAGCGCCGGGAATGCTACCATCGCCCGCTATTTTTGTACCCCGGAACCGGCCGGCATGTACGGCATTACCGGAGGATGCTGATCCGCGTGACAGGCCCGAGCGCCCATCACACTGAATACCATGGAATACTCGTATGAACCCTGAAGCATTCCGGAAGGAGGCCCACGAACTCATCGACTGGATCTGCGACTACCGCCAGCGGATCGAGGACATGCCGGTGAGGACCCGGGTGGGACCGGGGGACATCCGCGGGGCGTTGCCAGCCACACCGCCCGAAGAGCCGGAACCGTTTGCCGACGTGATGCGGGACCTCGAGTCCATCGTGGTGCCGGGCATCACCCAGGTCCAGCATCCCATGCACTTCGGCTGGTTCCCGTCCAATGCATCGCTGGCCTCGGTACTGGGCGATTTCGCCAGTTCCGGCCTGGGAACCCTCGGCATTTCCTGGGAAAGCTGCCCCGCCCTCACGGAGGTGGAGGAGGTGGTATGCGACTGGATGCGCCAGCTGGTGGGGCTGTCGGATTCCTGGAAAGGCACGATCCATGACACCGCCTCCACCGCCTGCCTCACTGCCATGATCCTGGCCCGGGAAAAGGCCACCGACTACGGCGAAACCCGGGGCGGGCTCCAGCAAGCCGATAGCCCGCTCGTGGTCTACACCACGGAGGAAGCCCATTCCTCGGTCAGAAAAGCCGCCCTGCTCGCCGGATTCGGCGCGGACAACATCCGCAATGTCCCCATGGACCCGCACACCCGCGCCATGCGGCCGGATGCCCTCGCGGCCCTGATCGAGCAGGACCAGGCTGCCGGGGCCGTCCCCGCCATGATCGTCGCCTCGGTCGGTTCCACGGGCATCACCGCGATGGACCCGGTGGAGGACATGGCCGATTGCGCGCGGCGGTACGGCATCTGGCTTCACGTCGATGCCGCCATGGCCGGCTCCGCCATGCTGCTGCCCGAATGCCGGCATCTCTGGCAGGGCGTGGAGGGTGCGGACTCGGTCTCCTGGAATCCCCACAAGTGGATGGGCACGATCCTCGACTGTTCCCTGTTCTACGTGCGCGACCCCGGGCACCTGGTCCGCGTGATGTCCACCAATCCGAGCTATCTCCGCTCCGGCGAGGACGGCGAGGTGACCCAGTACCGGGACTGGGGCATTCCGCTGGGACGCCGTTTCCGGGCGCTGAAACTCTGGTTCCACCTGCGCCTGGACGGAATCGGTGCCATCCGCCGACGGCTCAGGGACGATCTCGAAAATGCCCGGTGGCTGGCGGAGCAGGTCGAGGCCGAGCCCCGCTGGACGCTGGAAGCGCCGGTCACCCTGCAGACCGTCTGCGTGCTGCACCGCCCCCCGGGGCTTGACGGCGAGGCGCTGGATACGCACACCCTGGCCTGGGTGGACGCCATCAACCGCTCCGGGGCGGCGTTCCTGTCCCCGGCGAAGATCGGCGGACGCTGGATCGTGCGCGTGTCCGTCGGCGTCGAGGCCACCGAACGGCACCATGTCGAGGCCCTGTGGAACCTCGTGCGGGAAACCGCCGCCGGGATCCCGGCATGACGGCCCGCAATGCTCCGTATTCCGTTTCTTGTTTCCATGGTCCCCTGGCCGGAGTTCCTGATCCCGCTTCTCCCGGCCCCCGGGAACCATACATAAACCCAATACACAGCTGATCCGCTGATGAACCCGAACATCCCGAACACGATGAAGGTCGTGGTCCTGACCGGCCACGGCGGACTGGACCGGCTGGAGTACCGCGACGCCCCCGTGCCGGACCCGGCGTTGGGGGAGGTGCTCCTCGAAGTGCATGCCTGCGGCATGAACAACACCGACGTCTGGGTCCGCGAAGGCGCCTACGGGACCGACGAGGATCCCGGCGCGGTGGCGTCATGGCGCCGCGGCAAGCCGACGCTGGAATTCCCCCGGATCCAGGGCGCGGATATCGTGGGTGTGATCGTCGCGGCGGGCGAGGGCGTGGACCCGGCCCGAATCGGCGAGCGGGTCATGGTGGATTTCAGCATCTACAACAATGAAAGCGATGCCGAGGGCCTTGCCGACATCGACTACATCGGCCACGGCCGTGACGGCGGATACGCGGAATACTGCACCGTGCCGGCGGAAAACGCCCACCTGACCACCGCGGACATCACGGACGCGGAACTGGCGACCTTCTGCTGCGCCTACCTCACCGGGGAGCACATGCTGGACCGCACCCGGGTCGCGACGGGGGAGCGGGTCCTGGTGACCGGCGCGGCCGGCGGCGTGGGCGGCGGCCTGATCCAGCTCTGCCGCGCGCGGGGAGCCGTTCCCTATGCGCTCAGCAGCATGGCCAAGGCCGATGCCGTCCGGGCCCTGGGCGCCGAGGCGGTGGTGTGCCGCGACGATGGTGACTGGACCCGGGACCTGCAGGCGCTCCTGCCGGACGGCACCGTGGACGTGGTGGCCGATGTCGTGGGCGGCCCCCTTTTCAGGTCCCTGATCAACCTGCTCCGGCCCGAGGGACGCTATATCACCGCGGGGGCGTTCGGCGGCGCCGTCGTGGAGATGGACCTGCGCACCATCTACCTGAAGCACCTCGAGATCCACGGATCCTCCCAGGGAACCCGGGCCGCCTTCCGGCGGCTGCACGGCCACATCGAGTCCGGCAGGATCCGCCCGAGCCTTTTCGCCACCTACCCGCTCAGCGACTTTCACCGCGCGCAGTCGGACTTCATGTCCAAGGACCATGTGGGCAAGCTGGTGGTCATGCCGGACCGGTTCCACGTCTCCGCATGAACTCGCCGTCCCACCCGGGCGCGGCCGGCTTCGTGCTGCCGGAGCCGGGCGACACGCTCGATCTTAGGATGGACGACGGCGCGCTGATCCGCGCCGTCCGCCACGGCAACCCGTCCGGCCCGCGCGTGGTGCTGAGCCACGGCAACGGCTTCGCCAGCGATTCCTACTTCCCCTTCTGGCAGCACATGCTGGAGCGTTTCGACCTCGTCCTGTTCGATGTCCGCAATTGCGGGCGCAACCCGTTCCACGCAATCGAGCCCCACGACTATCCCCGCTTCGCGCGCGACAACGTGACCGTGCATGCCGCCATCCGCGAAGCCTGGGGTGCTAGGACCACTGTCGGCGTCTTTCACTCGATGTCGGCGATCGCGGCGCTCCTGGCGGTCATCGAAGACACCTGGCACTGGGATGCGCTGGTGCTGTTCGACCCGCCGGTGGCGCCGCCCGAGGGCAACCCCCTGCGCGACCAGCTGTTGGCCGAGGGCGCGCTGGCGCGCAACGCCGCCAAGGTCCGCGCGAACCGGTTCTCCGATCCCGGCGAACTCGTCGACCTGTACCGCAGCCTGCCCAAGTTCCAGCGCATCCGGAATGGGGTGGCGGAACTCAACGCGCGCTCGACGCTTCGCCACGACCCGGTTTCCGGCGAGTGGCTGCTGTGCTGCCCCGGGCAGATGGAGGCCGGGCTGTACACCGGGGTGGCGTCGCTGCCCATCTGGGAGGAGGCGAGCCCACCGTCCCGCCCGCTGCTGGTCGTGGGCTCGGACCCGGAGCCGGACGATGCGCCGAAGACCGCGCGCTGCTGCGCCGGGTTCTGCGAAACCCACGGCATCGACTACACCTTCGTGCCCGGCACCACCCACCTGCTGCAGCTTGAGGAGCCGGAACAGTGCTTCGCGCTGCTCGACGGCTTCCTTGCGGCGAACGGAATCACCGGATAGGAGCCCCGACAGCCTGAACACCGCCGGACCGTACCGGGGCGCGGAGCGGCGGGATTTCCGGCCGGAGCCCGCACGTTTCAGCCAGCCGTCCCGTGACCCGTTGATTCGGCTTCGCTGGTATGAGGGGGCTCTTGCAATATCGTGCGGGCAAAGTATGATGGAGTGATCCGGTGGGCCACCACCCATGGCCTGCCGGTAGTTGGCTGAAATTACCTTTTCCCGACAATCCGTCCCGAGGGCCTGAGGCCCCGGGGCAAGCAGGAGACACAAAATGCTGAAACAAGTCTCGCTCGAGGACAAGTTCGATCTGGCCAGGGACAGCGCCTATCTCACCGGAATCGAGGCCTTGGTCAGGCTGCCGCTGATCCAGCACCAGTTCGACCTGGACGCGGGCCTGAACACCGCCGGGTTCATCTCGGGCTACCGCGGCTCGCCGGTGGGCACGCTGGACATGTCCCTGAACCAGGCCCGCAGGCAGCTTGAGGCCCACAACATCCGCTTCCAGCCCGGCGTCAACGAGGACCTGGCGGCCACCGCGGTCTGGGGCACCCAGCAGGTGGGGCTGCTGCCGGGGCCGAAGTACGACGGGGTGTTCGCCATGTGGTACGGCAAGGGCCCCGGGGTGGACCGGAGCATGGACGTGATCAAGCACGCCAACGCCTTCGGCACCTCCCGGTACGGCGGCGTGCTCGTGGTCGCCGGCGACGACCATGCCTGCAAGTCCTCCACCGTTCCCCATCAGAGCGAGCACATGTTCATCGGCGCCGCGGTGCCGGTACTGAATCCCGCCAACGTGCAGGACGTGCTGGACTACGGCCTGTACGGCTGGGCGCTGTCCCGCTACAGCGGCTGCTGGGTGGGGCTGAAGGCCATCACGGAGAACATGGACTCCGCCATTTCCGCCGATCTCAGCCCGGACCGCGTGAACATCCGGGTGCCGGCGGATTTCGAGATGCCCGAGGGGGGTCTGAATGCCCAGTGGCCCACCACGGCCCTGGAGCAGGAGCGGCTGCTGCACAAGTACCGGATCTACGCGGCGCGGTCATTCGCCTACGTCAACAACCTGAACCGGATCACCCTGGACACCCCCAATCCGCGCCTCGGCATCGTAACCACCGGCAAGTCCCACCTGGATGTGCTGGAGGCCCTTCGGGATCTCGGCATCGACGGGGAAACCGCCTCCCGGATCGGTCTTCGGATCTACAAGGTCGGCATGAGCTGGCCACTGGAGCCCGTGGCGACCCATGAGTTCGCCCGGGGGCTGAAGGAGATCCTGGTGGTGGAGGAAAAGCGCAGCATCCTCGAGGACCAGATCACGGGACAGCTGTACAACTGGCCGGTGGCGGAGCGTCCGCGGGTGGTGGGCGAGTTCGACGAGCAGGGCAGGGACCTGGTCTCCAACCTGTCCGAGCTGACCCCGGCGATGGTGGCCCGCACGATCGGCTCCAGGGTGATGAAGTTCTACGACAGCCCGGCGATCCGCGAGCGGCTGGAATTTCTCGATGCCAAGGAGAGGCGGCTGAAGACCACGCCTTCCCCCATGGCGCGCACGCCGTACTTCTGCTCCGGCTGCCCGCACAACACCTCCACCCGGGTGCCGGAGGGAAGCATCGGGCATGCCGGCATTGGCTGCCACTACATGGTGCGCTGGATGGACCGCAACACCGAGCTGTTCACCCAGATGGGGGGCGAGGGCGCATCCTGGATCGGCCAGGCGCCCTTCACGGAAACCCCGCACACCTTCCAGAACATCGGCGACGGCACCTATTTCCATTCCGGCATTCTCGCCATCCGGGCCGCCGTCGCCTCCGGCGTCAACATCACCTACCGCATTCTCTACAACGACGCTGTCGCCATGACCGGCGGCCAGCACGTGGACGGCAGCCTGACCCTGGAACAGGTGGTGGCCCAGGTCAGGGCCGAGGGCGTCGAGCGCATCGCGGTGGTGGCCGAGGACCTGGCGAGGGCCAAGGGACGGCTCGCCGGGATCCGGGATGTCACCCTGCACCCGAAGAAGGACTACGACCGGCTCCTCCTCGAGATCCGGGAGGTACCGGGGACCTCGGCGATCGTATTCGACCAGACCTGCGCCTCGGAAAAGCGCCGCCGCCGGAAGCGGGGGCTGATGCCGGAAAGCGACACCCGGGTCTTCATCAACCCGGCGGTCTGCGAGGGCTGCGGCGACTGCAGCACGAAGTCCAACTGCCTGTCGGTGATTCCGAAGAAAACGGAACTCGGGCTGAAGCGGCAGATCGACCAGAATGCCTGCAACAAGGACTTCAGCTGCCTGGACGGGTTCTGCCCCAGTTTCGTGACGGTGACCGGCGCCGGGCTGAGAAAGCCGACGGTGGACGTCACCGGCGAGGTGGAGATCGTGCTGTCGGAGCCGGACAAGCCCGATCTGGACCGGCCCTGGAACGTGCTGGTAACCGGCATCGGCGGGACCGGGGTTCTCACCGTGAGCTCCATCCTGGCCATGGCCGCCCATCTCGAGGGCAAGGGCTGCGCGACCTTGAACCAGACGGGGCTGGCGCAGAAGTTCGGTGCCGTTGTGAGCCATGTCCGGATCGCCGCGAGCCAGGACCGGATCCATGCCGTGCGGATACCCGCCGGCGATGCGGACCTGCTGCTGGGCTGCGATCTGGTGGTCTCGGCGGGGCCGGAGGCCCTGGCCAAACTGCACCCCGACCGCTCGAGGGCGGTGGTGAACAGCCACGAGACGGCCACCTCGGACTTCATCCACGACCGGGACTACGCCTTTCCCGCGGCGGAGCTGCGCGACGCCGTCGCCCGGGAGACGGGGCCCGGCAGCGTGGAATTCGTGGACGCCGCCGGCATCGCCAGGAATCTCCTGGGGGACACCATCGGCGCCAACCTGTTCCTCCTCGGCTTCGCCTGGCAGCGGGGCCTGGTGCCGGTCTCCGCGGAAGCCGTGGAGCGCGCCATCGAGCTGAACGGGGTCGGCGTCGAGTTCAACCGCTCGGCGTTTCTCTGGGGGCGGCGCGCCGCGGTCAACCTGGACGCGGTGGAGAACCTCGCCGGCCGGGGCGGGCAGGACCGTCTTCCCCTCACGGACCCGGAAGACATCATCCGATGGCGCCACGAATTCCTGGTGCGCTACCAGAACCGGCGCTGGGCGGACGAATACCTGGCGGTGGTGGATTCCGTCCGCCGGGCGGAGCCCGGGGGGGAGGCCGGCGAACTGACCGTGGCCGTGGCGAAGAACCTGTTCCGCCTGATGTCCTACAAGGACGAATATGAGGTGGCGAGGCTCTACAGCGACGGCGAGTTCCGCCGGCAACTAGCGGAGCAGTTCGAGGGGGACTACCGGCTGCACTTCCACCTGGCGCCCCCATGGCTGGCCAGACGGAACTCCCACACGGGACTGCCGGAAAAACGGCGCCTGCCGGGGTGGACCCTGGGCGCCTTCGGCCTGCTGGCCAGGCTGAAATGGCTTCGCGGCAGTGCCCTGGACCCTTTCGGCCGCAGCGAAGAGCGCCGCATGGAACGGGCGCTGATTGCCGAATACCGCGGGGCCGTGGAGTCGCTGCTGCCCCACGTCAGCCAGGAGAACTACGACCGCGCGGTCACCATCGCGGAACTGCCGGAATCCGTCCGGGGATACGGCCACGTCAAGATGGACGCCGTCGGGCCCTACCGGCGGAAGCTGGAGGAACTCGTGCGGCGTTTTCGCGAGCCGTCCCTGGCGGTGGTGGTCAACCAGTGACCGGGATTCGGGGCCGGTCCCATGGCCGGGCTCCCATGGACCGGGGCCATCTGACGCATTTGGGACAAATTCCTTTTGAATTTTCCCCATAAACTGGTCCATACTTGCCGGAGGTGGTCAGTGCCGACGGTTGCTGTCCGGTAAAGAGACACCGACACGATTGCGATTACATTACCTTCAAACACCCCAGGAGGCTTCATCAGATGTCAAACCTAGATAAACTTACCCAGGAACTTCGTGCCGGGCGACTGTCCCGCCGCGACTTTCTGCAGGCCGCGACCGCCCTTGGTTTCGGCGCCGTCGCGCCGGCGCTGCTCACCACGGCGCACGCCATGCCCAAGCGGGGAGGAAAGCTCACGGCCGGCATCGGCCACGGCTCCACCACCGACTCGCTGGACCCGGGCAGTTACGAGAACGACTTCACCATCGGCGGCGCGTTCGCCCGGTTCAACTATCTCACCGAGATCGACAACGAGGACAACCTGGTCGGTGAACTGGCGGAGAGCTGGGAGTCCCCCGACGCGATCACCTGGACCTTCCAACTTCGCAAGGGCGTCGAGTACCACAACGGCATGACCATGGTCGCCCAGGACGTGGTGAACTCGTTCAACCACCATCGCCACGCGGATTCCACCTCCGCGGCCAAGCCCATCGTGGACCCCATCGTCGACATCAAGGCGGACGGCGACCACGTGGTGGTGTTCACCCTGGAGGCGGGCAACGCCGACTTCCCCTTCCTGGTCAGCGACTACCACATCCCGATCCTGCCCACGGTGGACGGCCAGCTTGACTGGATGTCCGGCGTGGGTACCGGGCCCTATGTCCTCCAGTCCTACGACCCCGGGGTGCGCATGACCTTCACGCGCAATCCCAACTACTGGAAGGAAGGCCGCGCCCATTTCGACGAGGGCGAGATGATCACCATCGCCGACGTCGGCGCGCGCACCAACGCGCTCACCACCGGCGAGATCGAAATGATGGACCGCTGCGACATCAAGACCCTGCACCTGCTGCAGCGCAACAGCAATGTCGTGGTGGGGGAAACCAGCGGCACCGGGCACTACACCATCCCGATGCGCACCAAGGTGGCCCCCTTCGACGACAACAACATCCGGATGGCCCTGAAATACGGGCTCGACCGCGAGGCCATGCTGCAGACGGTTCTCGGCGGCCACGGCACCGTGGGCAACGACCATCCCATCGGCCGGGGCCAGCGCTACCATGCCAGCGACCTGGAGCAGCGCACCTATGATCCGGACAAGGCCAAGCACTATCTCAAGCAGGCCGGGCTCGACTCCATCGAGGTCGATCTCAGCGCGGCCGACGCCGCGTTCTCCGGCGCCGTGGACGCGGCCCAGCTCTACAAGGAGCATGCCGCCAAGGCCGGGATCACCATCAATGTCAAGCGCGTGCCCGCCGACGGCTACTGGTCGGACGTCTGGAACAACGACAACCATGGCTGGTGCTTCAGCTACTGGGGCGGCCGTCCCACCGAGGATTGGATGTTCACCACCGCCTACGCCGAGGGCGCGGAGTGGAACGAGTCCGACTGGAGCCACGCCCGGTTCAACGAGCTGCTGAAGGCAGCCCGCTCCGAACTGGACGAGAACAAGCGCCGCGACATGTACGTGGAAATGCAGACCCTCTGCAGCAACGAGGGTGGCGCCGTGGTGCCGGTGTTCAACAACTACATCCACGCCAAGTCCACCAAGGTCGCCCACGCCGACAGCATGGCCACCAACTGGGCCAACGACGGCCAGCGCTACATGGAGCGCTGGTGGTTCAACTGACCGGGGCTTTGTCTCGGACCCTGCGGTTGGGTTAGTATACCGGCGGCGGCGTTGCTGATGCCGCCGCCGGGCCGCGGAGCCCAGATTCGGCCGACTCCCCGGGCGCGGGCGAATGCCCGCGCATCCGGCCTGGCGATACGCCCAAAAGCAAACCATAAGTCACCGGCGTGAAAGATATCCTCCGAATGCTGATCCAGCGCCTGTCCCTCGGGCTGTTGACGCTGTTCGTGGTGTCCGTGATCATCTTTCTCGCGGTCAGCATGCTGCCGGGGGACGCCGCCCAGGCCATGCTGGGCCAGGCCGCGACGGAGGAAACCGTCGAGGCACTGCGCAAGCGGATGGGGCTGGACCAGCCGCCCTACATCCGGTATTTCACCTGGCTGGGCGGCATCCTGCAGGGGGACTTCGGCACCTCCATCGCCAACGGCCGCGAGATCTCGGAACTGCTCGGGGGCCGCTTCGTCAATACCATCCACCTCGCGGTGTTCGCCGCGGTGATTTCCGTGCCCCTGGCGCTGATCCTTGGCCTTCTGGCCGCGCTCTACCGCAACAGCATCTACGACCGCAGCGTCAACGTGGTGACCCTGTCGTCCATCTCCACGCCCGAATTCTTCGTCGCCTACATCCTGATCCTGCTGGTCTCGGTCAAGCTGGGATGGTTTCCGAGCCTCGCCAACGTGAGCCCGGACACGCCGTTCGCGGAACGGCTCTACAAGACATTCCTGCCCGCCATGACCCTGACCCTGGTGGTGGTGGCGCACATGATGCGGATGACCCGGGCCGCCATCATCAACCTGCTGGCAAGCCCCTACATCGAAATGGCCGCGCTGAAGGGAATCAACCGGCGCCGGATCATCACCCACCACGCGCTGCCAAACGCCTGGGCGCCCATCGTCAATGTCATCGTCCTCAACCTCGCCTACCTGATCGTGGGCGTGGTGGTGGTGGAGGTGGTGTTCGTGTACCCGGGCCTCGGGCAGCTCCTGGTGGACTCGGTGCAGCGGCGCGACCTGCCGGTGGTGCAGGCCTGCTGTCTCATCTTCGCCGCCACCTACGTGCTGCTCAACCTGATCGCGGACATCCTGTCCATCCTGACCAACCCGCGCCTTCTGCATCCGAAATGACCGAGCCCGAAAGCCAGTTCGAATCCGTGGATGCGATGCCGCCTCCGCCCCGGCGGGACGAAGGGCGGCTTGCTGTCGCCTGGCGCGAACTGAAGAAGGCGCCGTTCAGCGCCAAGATCGGGCTGATCATCATCGTCACCTATATCTTCGTCGCACTGTTCGCGCCGGTGATCGCGCCCTACGGCGAGTCCGAGATCATCGGGCCGCAGTTCGAGCTGGCGGAAAAGGCGCCGCCCTTCGGCACCGACCACCTGGGCCGCGACATGTTCACCCGCCTGATCTACGGCGCGCGCAACACCGTCGGCATCGCGCTCGTCACCACGGTGTTCGCGTTCATGCTCGGGGGCACCCTGGGCATCCTGGCGGCCACCCTGGGGGGGTGGATGGACCAGCTTGTCAGCCGCACCGTGGACGTGCTGATGGCGATTCCGGCGCTGATCTTCGCAATGCTGCTCCTGACCATCTTCGGCACGTCGGTGGTCAACCTGATCATCATCATCGGGGTGCTGGACTCCACCCGGGTGTTCCGTATCGCCCGGGCGGTGAGTCTCAACGTGGTGGTGATGGACTTCATCGAGTCCGCCCGCCTGCGCGGCGAGGGCCTCGGCTGGATCACCCTCAGGGAGATCCTGCCCAACATCATGCCGCCGTTGGTGGCGGAGTTTGGCCTGCGGTTCTGTTTCGTCTTCCTCACCATCAGCGCTCTCAGCTTCCTCGGCCTCGGCATCCAGCCCCCTACCGCGGACTGGGGCTCCATGGTGCGGGACACCTCCACGCTGATCACCTACGGGGAACTGGTGCCCCTCCTGCCCGCCGCGGCCATCGCCATCCTCACCATCGGCGTCAACTTCGTGGTGGACTGGTTCCTGCACAAAACCAGCGGCCTCAAGGACGAGCACTAGGATTCCGGCGATGAACGTGAAGAACAACGGCGTACTGCTCGAGATGGAGGGCCTCATGATCGAGGGCTTCAGCGACGAGCAGTGGCACCAGATCGTCAAGGGGGTGGACATCACCCTGAGCCGGGGCGAGATTCTCGGCCTGATCGGGGAGTCCGGCGCCGGCAAGTCCACGATCGGCATCGCCGCCATGGGCTATGCCAAGCCGGGATGCCGTATCAACGGCGGCAGCATCCGGTTTGACGGCATGGAGCTGACGACCATGCCGGAATCTCGGAGACGCAAGCTGCGTGGCTCCCGCATCGCCTACGTGGCGCAGAGCGCGGCGGCGTCCTTCAACCCGGCGCACAAGCTCATCGACCAGTTTTCCGAGATGGTCATCGAGCACGGGAAGGGCACCCGCGACCAGGCCTATGCCGATGCCAAGGACCTGTATGGCCGGATCAAGCTGCCGGATCCCGACCGGATCGGCTTCCGTTACCCGCACCAGGTGTCCGGCGGCCAGCTCCAGCGGGCGATGACCGCCATGGCCCTGTCCTGCCGGCCGGACCTCATCATCTTCGACGAGCCCACCACCGCCCTGGACGTCACGACCCAGATCGAGGTGCTGGTGACGATCCGGGACATCGTGGAGCAGTTCAACACCGCCGCGATCTACATCACCCACGACCTCGCGGTGGTGGCGCAGATGGCCGACCGGATCAAGGTGCTGCGGTTCGGCGAGACGGTGGAGGATGCGGATACCCGCAGGATGCTGTCGGACCCGCAGAAGGACTATACCAAGTCGCTCTGGGCGGTGCGCTCGTTCCGCAAGGAGGAGGTGGCGCCGCCGCCGGAGCCGACGCCGCTCATGAAGGTCGAGAACGTGACGGCCACCTATGCCCGCGGTCTGGTCCCGGTGCTGCGCGGCGTGGACTTCGAGGTCCACAGGGGCCACACGGTGGCCGTGGTGGGGGAGTCCGGCAGCGGCAAGAGCACCGCCGCCCGGGTGATCACGGGCCTGCTGCCGCCCCAGCAGGGCAGGGTGTATTTCGACGGCAAGGAACTACCCAGGGATTACCATCGCCGCACCAAGGACCAGCTGCGCCAGGCGCAGATGATCTACCAGATGCCGGATACCGCGGTGAATCCCAGGCACCGCATCCGCGATATCGTCGGCCGTCCGCTGTCGTTCTACCTCGGCATGACGGGCGATGCGAAGGAACGGCGCCTGCGGGAGCTGATGGAGATGATCGAACTCGATCCCGATCTTTTTCTCGACCGCCTGCCGGGCGAGCTGTCGGGCGGCCAGAAGCAGCGCATCTGCATTGCCCGGGCACTGGCGGCGGAGCCGTCGTTCATCATCTGCGACGAGGTGACTTCCGCCCTGGACCAACTGGTGGCGGAAGGTATCCTGCGGCTGTTGGACCACCTGCAACAGGATCTCAACCTGGCGTACATGTTCATCACCCACGATCTCGCCACCGTGCGCGCCATCGCCGACGAGGTCATCGTCATGCTCCAGGGCGAGATCGTGGAGCAGGGGCCCAAGGAGGAAATCTTCAACCCGCCCCACCACGAGTACACCGAGCTGCTGCTGTCCTCGGTGCCGGAGATGGACCCGGACTGGATGGACCGGGTGGTGGCGGAGCGGCGCGAAAAGGGCGGCATGCAGTCAGCGGGGAACTGAGCCCCCATCGCAGGGGCCGGAATCCGGCCATGCCCGCATTCTCCGGGGCCCCGGCGTCTTGCAGGTTATTCCTTATCGACAGGACACGGCGCTATACGCCGTAGACCGTGGCGTTGACCACGGGATCCCCGATCACCCCCGGGGCGCTTTCATAGACCATGACGCCCATCATGCGGATGCGGGACCCCCTGACCGGCGTGACCCGGTGCGCGCTGTGGCAGCCGCGGAACATCATCAGCGAGCCTTCCTCCCGGTCGATGGTCTCGACCCCGGTCCTGTCGTCCCGGAGGAGACGGCGGAGCCCCTCGATGTTGGGATCGGCGTCGGACCTGCAGTTCGGCAGGATTTCGAACACCCCCCCGTCGTCAGGGGCCTGCAGCATGAGGGTCATGGTGAAGGCGTTGTCGGAATCGAAGTGCCACGCGGACCGGTCTCCCTCGCCGTGGCACAGGACATTGACTGGCTGGTAGGGGTCCGCGCTGGGGTACAGGGTGCCGCTGCCGGTGACATCCTCGACGAAACGCCGGAATGCCGGCCAGAGGTAGATCTGCCTGAGGGCGGAGTCCTCCGGCAGCAGGTGGGCCCCCACCATGCGGTAGCTGGCCGGGTTGAGGAGGTTCCGCGGGTGATCGGCCGGCAGCTCCGGCGAGGGGCTGCGTTCCAGATAGATGTTGCGCAGTGAATTGGCCGCGTGGGCCCGTGGCAGTACGCCCAGGACACGGCCGACCTCTTCCCGCCTCGCCGGATGCCTGAGAAATTCCGGCAACTGGCAATACTGCCGCGAGTCGAGCTGGCGGCGGAGCCGGGCCACCAGGTTCCGGCAGTCCGCGGAATCGGGCCGGTGGATCGGATACCGGTCCAGGTTGACGGCAGGTTGGGGTTTCGTGAACTGGCCGGACAATGTATGCATCCAGGGTGTGTGCAGCCGGAGCATGCCAGCTTGGGTGGCTGGTGGACAAGACCAGGGGCCAGACCGGTGTGCATCGCCCGGGACGGCCGGGACATGGGGTAGAATGAGAGGCACACACTTATCCGGGTTGGAGGTCGTGATTCCATGGGTTTGCTCATCACCGGCATTGTGCTTTTCTTCGGGATCCACCTGCTTCCGGCGTTCGTCGGCCCGCGCCAGCGGCTGGTCGACATGCTGGGGGAGGCGGGCTACAAGACCGCGTTCTCGCTGACTTCCGCCATCGGCTTCGTTTTTATGCTCTACGGATGGAGGGATGTACCCCATGATCCCGTGTTCGATCCCCCGGCGTTCAGCCTGCTCTTTTCGAAGGTCGTCATGCTGCCGGCGTTTATCCTGCTGGTGGCTGCCTATGTGCCCAGCAACATCCGGCGGCTGGTGGGACACCCCATGATCATCTCGGTGCTGCTCTGGGCCCTGGTTCACGTGCTCGCCAACGGCGACCGGGCATCCCTGATCCTGTTCGGCGCCTTCCTGCTCTGGTCAATCTTCGACTGGGCGTCCGTGGTGCGGCGCCAGACGGAAAGGCCGGCCCCGGCCAGCAGGCGCAACGACCTGATAGTCGTGGCGGTAGGTGTCGCAGTCTATATCGTGGTGTACCGCCTGCACGGGCGTTTTTTTGCGCCGCTCGGTTGAGTGCATGCCCCGGCTGTCGGTACCCGGTCAATCCGTAGAACACAGCCCATGATCAGCGCCGGCAGGTATCGCCACCACAAGGGCCACTTCTACGATGTGATCGGGATTGCCCGCCATTCGGAGACCGGGGAGGAACTGGTGGTCTACCGGCCGCGCCACGGCGACCGGGGATTGCGGGTACGGCCACTGGCCGGGTTTGTTGAGCCGGTGACGGTGGACGGGGCCGAGGTGCCCCGGTTCGCCTATGACCCGGAACCATTGTGATCCTGCGGCGGGAAAAGCCCCGGCACTGATTTCCGGGCTGGCCGGCGGGGCGCCAAAGCCCCGGCAGGGCCCGGCTGCCCGGGTTGTCAGCGGATCCCGGGACTGCGTGTCCGGTAATCCTGCCCTGGATGAACCCCCGGGGTCCGGTTGCCGTCAGGAGCCCACGACGTCCACGATGGCGTCGCGCACGATTTCCACCATGCGGTCCAGGGTGGCGACGTCCGTGTTGAGGGGCGGTGCGCTGCAGATCACCTCGCTGCGGACGCGGGTGTAAAGACCCCGGTCCAGCATGGCCTTGGTGAGCTTGGCGCCAAGGCCGTACGAGGGCTCGAACCACTCCTTGGTGGCCTTGTCCTTCACGATCTCGATGCCGTGCATCATGCCCTTGCCGCGGATGTTGCCCACGTGGGGGTGATCTTCAAGTGCCTCCCGGTATTTCCGCAGCATGGCCTCCCCGTTGGAGGCCGCTTGCCCGGGAAGGTCTTCGGCCTCGATGATGTCCAGGGTGGCCAGGCCCACGGCGCAGGGGGTGGGGTGCCCGCTGTAGGTATAGGCGTGCATCCACGGCTTGTCGCCGCCGCGGATGGTCTCGGTGATCTCGTCGCTGATGCCGATGCCGCCCAGGGGCAGGGCCCCGGACGTGATGGACTTGGCGAACTGCATGAGGTCCGGCTGTACGCCGTAATGCTCCAGGGCGAACATCCTGCCGGTGCGGCCGAACCCGGTGATGACCTCGTCGGTGACTAGGAGCACCTCGTACTGGTCGCAGATTTCCCGGATGCGGCCGAAGTAGTCGTCCTGGGGGACGATGACGCCACCCGCGCCCTGTACGGGTTCGGCGATGAACATGGCCACCGTCTCCGGCCCCTGGCGGAGTATTTCCCTTTCGAGTTCGTTGGCCGCGGCGATTCCCTGGGAGGAGCCGTCTTCGGGCTTCGGGTAATGGTACGGGTCCGGCGAGGGAATGTGGCTGATGCCCGGGACCCGGGGCTCGAACGCCGGCCAGTAGCTCGCGATGCCGGTGCAGGACATCGCTGCCAGGGTCACGCCGTGGTAGCCCAGCACCCGGGAGATCACCTTGGTTTTCTCCGGTTTGTCTTTCGCCTTCCAGTAGGACCGTGCCAGCTTGATGTTACTGTCGGTGGACTCGCCGCCGCCGGAGGTGAAGTAGAAATTATTGATGTTCGGATAGGCGATTGCCGAGAGGCGCTCCGCCAGTTCGATGGCGGGCCGGTTGGAGCTGCCGGCATAGCACGAGGAGAAGGCCAGTTCGCTCATCTGCCGGTAGGCGGCTTCGGCCAGTTCCTTGCGGCTGTGTCCCGCACTGACATTCCACAGCGAGGACAGGCCGTCGATGATGCGGTTGCCGTCCGCGTCCACCAGGAAGGATCCTTCCCCCCGGACCCAGACCCGCCCTTCATTGTGGCCGGCGGTATGGTGGAGCGGGTGGATCATGTGCTGGTGGTCTCTGGCCAGCAGGGCGGCATTACTTGGGGCGGTCAGGGGGGCGTTCATGGAAATCACCTGGTGTGTCAAAGGGGCTGCCCGGTGCAATGGGTACCATCACGGGCTGGGAAGAAGGGATTATCGCCGTGACATCCCCGCCGGGCAACCCGGCTTTTTCCGGTGATATGCCCGATTTGCAGGGGAACGGGGCAGGGACGGTGCCGGACCGTCCCGGGCAGATCTCTACATCTCGTCGCTGTAATCGATCTTGCCGAGGCGCTTGGCCTGCTCCGCTACTGATTCGGCGCTGTCCGCCGCCGCGGCGCCCTGGGTCAGGGCTTCCTTGACTTCTTCCGGGCTGGCGTTGGCGACCTGGTCCTCCGGCAGGCGGACGCGGACTTCCCGGTGGGCAAAGAAGATGCCCCCGGCGGCCAGTGCATCACGCACGCGCCGGTAGGCCTCGCGCCGGATCACCCACTGCTCGCCCGGTTTCGCGGTGAACTTCATGCGCACGATCAGCGCGGACTCTTCCACCCGCATGACGCCCTGGGATTTGAGCGGCAGGATGAAATTCTGTCCGATCACCGGGTCCTCCAGCATGGACTGCCCCACCTTCTTGATGATCTTGCGCACCTGCTCGATGTCGGTGTCGTAGGACAGGCGCAGTTCGAGTTTCATGGTGATCCAGTCACGGCTCAGGTTCCGGATGGTCCGGATCTCCCCGTAGGGGATCGTCTGCACGGCGCCGAGGTGGTGGCGCAGCTGCATCGAGCGCAGGGAGATCTTCTCCACCGTCCCGCGAAGCTCCTCAATTTCAATGTATTCGTTTTTCCGGAATGCGTCGTCCACCAGGAAGAAGATGCCGCTCAGCACGTCCTGGACCAGTTTCTGGGCGCCGAACCCGATGGCGATGCCCACGACCCCGGCGCCCGCGAGCAGCGGGGTGATGGCAATCCCGAGGGAGTGGAGTACCGACAGCAGCACGAAGGTGAACAGGATGACGGTGAGCAGGGTACGCATCAGGGGCAGAAGAGTCTCCGCCCTGGTGGCCCCCGCTCCGCCCCCTTCCCCTTCCAGGGTGGCGAAGGCGTCGTTCGTCTCCTCGGGCAGCTTGCGCTCGATCAGGGCGTTGAAGAATTCCCAGATGATGTAGGTAATGGTGGTAATGACCAGCAGGTTGATGGCCTGACCCAGGGCCTCGTTGGTGAAGCCGCTTTCCATCAGCACGCCGGGAGACAGCCCCCAGGCCAGGCTGAACATGTACACCGCCACGGCGATCATCAGCAGGCGAAAGCCGTTCTGGACAATCCGGATGAATCTGCGCGAGCGCATCTCGAAGGTTGGACTGTGCAGCCACTGGATCCTGGTGACGTTCCCAATCAGGCGGTAGAAGATCCGGTCCGCGACGAAGAACGCGAGGGTGATCCACCAGCTGATGGTGAGATATTCCGCCTCTTCCCAGTACCCGAGGAAGACCTTGTACAGCCACAGCGACCAGAGGATGAGCAGCCAGGCGGTGAAGATGAACGGCCAGAAGGCCTGCAGGAACCCGGTGGTGAACCCGGCCGGGCCGTTGTCCGGCCCTTCCGAGGTGAACATCGCGGTGATCTTGTGCCGCATGACCCAGAACCGGCTCAGGATGATCAGGTTGAGGGCCAGGGTATAGGGAATCAGCAGTCCGTTGATCTGGATCTCGCTCATGCCTGCCCGGGTCAGGTAGACGAGCAGCCCGTTACTGAACTCGATGATGGCGAAGAAGGCGGTGAACCACCGGTAGAGCTGGCGCGAGGAGGCATCGTCCAGCGGAATGGGACGCAGCCCGTGGCGGTTCGGCGAGAAGATGTTCCGAAGCAGGACCATCCAGAGCCGCACCATGACCAGCGCCCCGACCCATTCGGTGGACAGGAGCTCGAAATACGGGTTGTCGTGACGGGTATAGATGACCATGGCAAAGGTCGCCAGGGCCAGGACGGCGACACCGGTCAGCTGGATGATGAGCCGGATCAGGATGAAGCGGAGCTTGAGGAGGACGGTCTTTTCCCTGGGTTGCACGTAGGCGTAGAGGCGGGAAAGCAGCTTGCGGGTGGTGACCTGCTCCAGCGCAAGGCCGATGACGGTCACCACCAGTATGGTCAGCACCACCTTGAGCCCGCCCCAGCCGGCCTCGGGCATGGCGGCCCTGGACATCGCCCGGGAGAAGTCCTGGGGATAGTCCGGGGTCTTGCGCAGCAGCCTCGAGAGCTTTTCGCCGAGCAGGTTCGTCCGGGTTTCCTGCCAGTCGCTGATCAGTTCCTGGTTGTAGGAGACCTCGTCGGGATCGGGTTCGGCCGGGTCGACGGATACCTCCGAAACCTCCGTGCTGCCGGCGTCGCCGACCAGGCCGTAATCCTGGGCAAGGTTGGGCGTTACCGCCAGCACGAGCAGCAGGCAGCTCACCAGGATGAGGGCGTTTCTCAGCAATGAGGCCAAGGGCGCGCCTATCTTGTTGTCAGCGGTCAAACAATCCGGCCTCCACCGATTGTCCACTCATGGCAGTGTATCGACGATTCCGGCGGATTGCCACACCGCGGGCAGCACGTTTTTTTCCCGCGAAATGGAAACCGGAAACAGGCTGAAAACCCCCGAAAGCAAGGGATTCAGACTGAATCCCGAACAAACGGCGCTCCTATTTCCATTTGCCTACGGCCTTTGTGAGCCACGGTTACAGGCATTGCAGGCCGTACGCGGCGTGGTTGCCTGTTCCGCGTTGTACGCGGGACTTCATCCCACGCGCGGCCTCTTCGGCATGCTTGCGTCTTGACACGAACCTTCGGCACATCTTCGGTTTCAGTACCGTCGGGAGGCTGGGAGAAGAGTTCCCTGATTTTTCTTGGATCAACGTATATTTTCATTGGCAATCCCTGATGCTTTGTCTTATACAGAGTTGGAGACTGCCGTCCCCGGAAAAGTTTCCTCTCGACTTCGTTTCAATCCACTTCGTCACAGGCCCTGAGGTGACTCGGATTGCTGTTGCCGGACATCGGCATGCTTGGGAAGTTTCGTTGCCTTGGCATCCCTGCCGAGTTTTCGCAGGCAGGCGTCAATGCTGGGTTGTGACGTTTCCGGGATTGCGTTACAGGTTCAGGTGGGTACGTACCGCTGGCGTCGGCCACTGCCGACTATGAGGACATGCCCCCGCTCCTGGAGATAGAGAATGGACGCAAGCAGGGAGAGTTCCGCCCCCGCCTCGAGATTCCGGGGAATGTCCGTATAGATCCGGCGGCGCAGGGAGGGCAGGTTATCCACGCCGTTAGCGATGGCGGCCGCTACCTGCTCCACGCGGTGCAGCCGGTGTTCCCTGACCTTTGCAATGAAATCGCCCGGGTCGGTGATCGGGGTCCCGTGAGTCGGGTAGAACACCCTTTCTGGACGCTGGGACAGGCGGCCAAGGCTTTCGATGTAGTCCCCGACGCTTCCGTCGGGCGGGATGATCACCGGCGTGGACCAGGCCATGATGTGGTCGCCGCAGAAAAGCGCCCCCGCGTCGGGCCAGGCGAAGCAGATGTGGTTGGAGCAGTGTCCCGGAGTGTGGATGACCTCCAGGGACCACCCGTCGCCCGGAACCTCATCGCCGTCGTCGAGCAGGAAGTCGGGTACGAATTCACGGTCCACGCCCCCCTCCAGTTCCCCCGCCGAATCCTTGGCGTGGGGTCCGAAGGCGAATACCGGTGCGCCGGTGCGCTGCCGGAGCAGCCGGGCCGCCGGTGAGTGGTCGGCATGGGTGTGGGTGACCAGGATGTGGGAGACGGTTTCTTCCGCAAGGCCCGCGAGCAGGGCATCCACGTGATCCGGCAGCATCGGGCCGGGGTCGATGACCGCCACCTCTCCCCGGCCGATGATGTAGGTGCCGGTTCCCGGTCCTGTGAAGGGTCCGGGATTGCGCGCCACGATCCGCCGGATGCCATCGGTTACGGGCTCGACTATTCCGTAACGGAACTCAAAATCGTGGATGAACGGGATGCCGGTCATGTCATTCCCGCCGCTGTCGGGCGGAATTTCCGTGCAGGTCGTCCAGCCAGGCGCGGAAGTCGTCGCCGTGTCCCGCGGACCGGCAGCCCTCGGCAAGCCCGTTGACCACCTGCGCCACCAATCCCGGTCCGTGATAGATGAGGCCCGTATAGAGCTGCAGCAGGCTGGCGCCGGCGGCGAGTTTTTCCCGGGCGGACGCGGCGCTGTCGATGCCGCCGATACCGATGATGGGAACGTCTTGCCCCAGGGCATCGTGCAGGGACTTGATCACCCTGGTGGCCGCTGCCCTGACCGGGGGTCCGCTCAGCCCGCCGGACTCGGCGGCGTGCCGAACCCCTTCCACGCCCTCCCTGGACACTGTGGTGTTGGTGGCCGCCACTGCGTCGATTCCGTGCCGGACGAGCAATGCTGCAATGGCTTCGATCTGCGGGTCTTCAAGATCCGGCGCCAGCTTGAGCACGAGGGGCGCCCGCTTGCCGTGCCGGTCGCCGAGCCTTGAGGCATGATCGCAGAGGGTCTCCAGGAGCAGGTCGAGAGCACTGCTTTCCTGGAGGGACCGCAGATCCTCGGTGTTGGGCGAGGAGATGTTGACGGTGATGTAGTCCGCATGGGGGTACACCCGCTCCAGGCAGGACAGGTAGTCGCCTGCGGCGTGCTCCAGCGGCGTGGCGGCGTTCTTGCCGATGTTGATGCCGCGGATGGTGCCGGGCGTCATCGACTGGAGGTTCTGGAGAAAGGCATCTAGCCCGACGCTGTTGAAACCCATGCGGTTGATGATGGCCCGGTGGGACACCAGCCGGAACATCCTCGGTTTCGGGTTGCCCGGCTGGGGCAGGGGCGTCACGGTGCCGAGTTCCACCCAGCCGAACCCGAAGGCCGCCAGCGCGGCGGACGCGTTGCCCTGTTTGTCGAGTCCCGCGGCAAGCCCCAGGGGATTGGGAAAGTCGATGCCCATGACCCGGACCGGTAGCGGGGCGGCTTTCCTGCTATAGAGGGCGTGCAATGTACCCGTTGCCCATCGCCGGCGGGCGGCGAATGCCAGGGCCGACAGCACCCGGTCATGGCTGTCTTCAGGACCCAGGGCGAACAACCATGGCCTGGCCAGGCGGTACATGGCTCAGAAGCGCTCCCGGGGACCCAGCAGGCGCCACTTCCCTTGGGGGAGTCTGCCCAGGCGAACGCCTCCGATACGCACCCGGACCAGCCTGGTCACCTTGAGTTCCACCAGTTCGCACATGCGGCGGATCTGGCGCTTGCGACCCTCGGTGAGAACCATGCGCAACCGGTTGCCCTTGAGATGTTCCACCTGCACCGGCCGGAGTTTCCTGTCGTCCAGCGAAAGGCCGCCGCGCAGGTGTTCGAGTCTTTCCGGGGTGAAGTCGCCCCGCACCCACACCAGGTATTCCTTTTCCACCCGGCTGTCCGAACCGACAAGCCTGCGCGCCACCCGGCCGTCACCGGTGTAGACCATGAGGCCCATGGAGTCGATGTCCAGGCGCCCCGCCGGCGCAAGCCCTCTTCGCGAGGGTACCGGGTCGCCCGGATACTGGCGGTTTTCCCGGTTGATCAGCATGACCGCGGACTCGTGGCCGTCCTCCGGCAGGCCGGAGACGTAGTTCATGGGCTTGTTGAGCAGCACGGTGACCAGTGCGTCCTGGCGGCTGAGGGCGTCATCCGCCAGGGTGATCGCCTGGTCCTCCCTGATGCGTGTGCCCAGCGTATCCACCACGACGCCGTCCACTTTGACCAGGCCGTCGGCGATGAACCGGTCGGCCTCCCGGCGCGAACACAGTCCGCGCGCCGCCATCAGCTTGGACAGGCGGATTTCGCTCACATGTTCTCGAGAGTTGCGCTGACCGCGTTGCCGACATAGGTCGCCGGGGTCAACGCCCGGAGTTCGTCCTTGGCGCTTTCCGGGATTTCCAGACCGTCAATGAACGCCCGCAGGGTTTCCCGGGTGATGCCCTCGGTTCCACGGGTCAGGGCCTTGAGTTTTTCATAGGATTCCTCGACGCCGTATCTTCGCATCACCGTTTGGATCGGTTCGGCCAGCACTTCCCAGCTCCGGTCCAGGTCCTCCTTGAGCCTGGCGTGGTTGATTTCCAGCTTGGCGAGCCCCCGAAGGGCCGACTTTGCCGCCAGCAGGGTGTATCCCATGCCGACGCCGAGATTGCGCAGCACCGTGGAGTCGGTGAGGTCCCGCTGCCAGCGGCTCACCGGGAGCTTTTCCGCCAGGTGTCCCAGCACGGCGTTGGCGAGTCCGAGGTTGCCCTCCGAGTTCTCGAAGTCGATGGGATTGACCTTGTGCGGCATGGTGCTGGATCCGACTTCGCCGGCCACCACCTTCTGCCTGAAGTAACCCAGGCTGATGTAGCCCCAGATATCACGGTCGAGGTCCAGAAGAACCGTGTTAAACCGGCTCTGGGCGTGGCAGAGTTCCGCGATGTGGTCGTGGGGTTCGATCTGGGTGGTGAGCGGGTTGTTGACAAGCCCCAGGGACTCCACGAAACGGCGGGAGATGTCGGTCCAGGGCAGGTCGGGGTAGGCGGCCAGGTGGGCGTTGAAGTTGCCCACGGCGCCGTTCATCTTGCCGGTCAGCCGGACCCCCGCCACCTGGTCCATGGCCTGCCTCAGGCGGTGGACCACGTTGGCCAGTTCCTTGCCCATGGTGGTGGGGCTGGCGGGCTGTCCGTGGGTGCGAGAAAGCATCGGGACGTCGGCGAATTCCCGGGCCATTTTGGTCAGCCTGTCCGTCAGTTCCGCCATATGCGGCAGGAGCACACCGTCCCTCGCGTCCTTCAGCATCAGGGCATGGGACAGGTTGTTGATGTCCTCCGAGGTGCAGGCGAAATGAAAGAACTCCGCCACTGTGGAAATGGCCGGTTCTCCCGCAGTCCGCCGTCTGAGAAAATACTCCACCGCCTTGACGTCGTGATTGGTGGCTGATTCGATCTCCTTCACCTCCCTGGCATCCTCCGGTGAGAATCCGTCCGCGATGTTGCGCAGGAACCCGGTCTCGGAGTCGCCGAAGGGCGAAATCTCCCCGATACCGGGCTCGCTCGCGAGATGGATCAGCCATTCCACCTCCACGCGGACCCTGGCGCGGATCAGTCCGAATTCACTGAAATGGGGTCTGAGTTCGGCGGTATTTTGGCCGTAACGGCCATCCAGGGGGGACAGGGCTGAGAGCTCCGACAGCGGCAGTGGGTCGTTGACCACGGGCAAGCGGGGGTTTTGTGCGGGCGGGCGAATGATAGCACAGGCCCGGGAACTCGATTGGCGGCGGCCCGGCCGGGCGGATGCGGCGAACGGGCACTCCGGCCGGCGGATCAGTCCCGGGCGTCGCGGATGATGCCGCCCCCGATGCAGGTGTCTTCGTCGTAGAACACGATGGATTGCCCCGGCGTCGCCGCCCACTGGGGTTCGTCGAACACGATGCGGGAGTAATTCGGCCCGATCATGTTGATTTCGCAGGGCTGGTCCGCCTGCCGGTAGCGGACCTTGGCGTTCAGGATTCCGGGCAGGGACGGCGGGATGCCGGTGATCCAGTGCAGGTCTTCCGCCAGTACCACCCGGTGATGCAGCGCCTCATGATCGTGTCCCTGAACCACGTACACGATGTTCCGCTCGACATCCTTCCGCGCCACGTACCAGGCTTCGCCCTCCCCGCCGATACCGAGGCCCTGGCGCTGGCCGATGGTGTAGAAATAGCATCCCCGATGCTCTCCGAGCACCTCCCCGTCCAGCGATTTGATTTCACCCTCCTGGGCGGGAAGATAGCGGCTGAGGAAATCATGGAAGCGGCGCTCGCCGATGAAGCAGATTCCGGTGCTGTCTTTCTTGTCGTGGACCGGGAGGCCGAGTTCCTTGGCCTTGGCCCGAACCTGTTCCTTCTGCATCTCGCCGATCGGGAATCTCGCGTGGCGGAGCGCCTCCTGATCCAGCGTATGCAGGAAATAGCTCTGGTCCTTGTTGTCGTCAAGCCCCTTGCGAAGGAGGCAATGCCGGTTGTCCCGCCCCAGCCTTGCATAGTGTCCGGTGGCGATGCAGTCGGCGCCGAGAACCAGGGCCCATCGGAGGAATTCCTTGAACTTGATTTCCTTGTTGCAGACCACGTCCGGATTGGGGGTGCGGCCGGCGCGGTATTCGTTGAGGAAATGCTCGAACACGTTGTCCCAGTATTCGTGGGAGAAGTTGACCGTGTGCAATTCGATATCAAGCGCCCTGCAGACCTCCGTGGCGTCGGCCAGGTCTTCCGCCGCGGAACAATATTCCTCGGTGTCGTCCTCCTCCCAATTCTTCATGAACAGCCCGGTGACGTGATGGCCTTCCTCCAGCAGTCTGTAGGCTGCCACCGAGGAGTCCACGCCACCGGACATGCCGACGATCACCCTGTCCATGATCTTCGCTTGGCCCGGGTTGTACGAGTCGAGGCGGGCCCCAACGGCCGTCTCAGTTTCCGCCCCGGAGTAGCCGGTGCCAGAAAGACCTTTTCACCTCTTCACCCTCCTCGTCAGGGCGGTTGTCCACCACCGCGCTCATCATGGTGATGTCCTCCCACGACTCGCTGTCCTGGATGATTGGCAGGTAGCCGTTGGGCTGGAACCAGGAATCGACCACGTAGCGGGTTCCGCTTGCCACCTCCCGGATCTGCGCCGACCAGTGCTGGTCGAACAGCGCCCGGCGGTAGGCCTCCTCGATGACCACATGGTGGCGCAGGTACCCCATTGACTGGAAAAGACGCAGGTAGGTGGTGGTGTTCACCGATTCGTCGATACAGTCCTGCTGGCCGGTCTCCCGGTGTTTTCCGGGAATTTCGTCTGCGGCGAGGTCCAGGTGTGTCGGGGTATGCCGGCCGATCACCACTTCCATCCAGCCCACCGCGCGGCGGATCTGGTCACGCTCCACTTCGGGTGTGGCGGCAGGCTCCCGGAACCAGCCCGCCACGGATTCCCATTCCTTGGCGGACAGGCCAACCGTGCTCCGGGTGCGGCAACCGAAGTCGTAGCACACGGGGATGGCCTGGAAGGAAACATCCGTGGGTATGGCAACACCGTGTTCGCGGCTGTTGATGCCCGGTGCCGCATGCACGGCCATGTGCGGCAGGCACAGGAGCAGGACGGCCTCCAGGTACAGTTTCCGGGGGGTCATCGGATTGCTCATGATGGAATTATACGCCAAATGTGCAATGCAACATTGCCCCTTAAGATGTCCATGACCGCCCCGAAGCGGACCATCATGGCACCGGTGTGGTGACCTGGGAAGTACGGCGCACGCGTCGGGGAAGTACGGTTCCGGTGCCGCGCTGGCATACTCGAATCGGTATCGATTTCGGGCGAATTCTGCATTTCAAAAACGTCTTCGATTCCAATATAAATACGGATACGAAGAACGCTTCGTGAAGATTCAAGAGGCCGGCAGTACGGAATTGCCCGTCCCGGTTGTCGTAGAAAGCCCCCGGAGTGATTCGTCAGTAGCCAACAGATAGGGTATTGCAATGAAAGGCGGTGATGAAATGCTCAGGCACATTGTCGAGAAATCCGCTCTGGACACGGATTTCAGGCAGCAGCTGCTTGCAGATCCGAAGTCCACCATCAGCGATGAACTGGGAGTCTCGATTCCCATTCGATGAACATCATTGTCCATGAGAGCGACATGCAGACGGTGCATCTCGCCCTGCCGCCGGACCCGAACATCACCGAGGAGCAGCTTGAGGCGGTCTCGGCCGGCCTTTGCTGCTGCTGGTAACGGTAGTCGCCGCCTGCGGTCCGGGAAGGTGTTCGGAACAAGACATACCGACTTCCGGCCGAGATCGCGGGCGAGCGCCTCAGGGGCACCGAACACGGTGCCCGCTCCGGTCTCCCGTATGGCGGTTCCGAAGGGGCGGATGATGGACCGGGTCCCGCCCTGACGTCTTGCAAGTCCGTGCGGAGTCTCCGAATGGTTTGTCATTGTCGCACGGCCGGGAAAGCCCCCGCAGCAGCGCTTGACGGCCGGAGAGACGGCACTGCCCCTTCCGGCCAAGGTCAGGAGATGGGTCGGTTGCCTGCTGTGTGCTTCAATACCCGGCGTGTGGATTCCGTTCGATTACAGTTCGAACATTCCGATAACGGAATCACCTTGGGACCGAACTGTATTTCGAGGGAGTCTGCACATGGCTGCATGGCATCCGATTACGTGCGTGCATCATCGATGGACGGTGTTCCTGTTGATGCGCTCCAGGGATTCCATCAGGTCTTCGTCCAGTTCGTCCGCCGATATCCCTGGCTTGTGGAACAGGTCCGGCGCCAGCATCTCGATGAACCGCTTGGCCTGAGCCGGGATGAACTTGCCCCTCCGGATGACGATGCCGTAGCTGCGCGAGGGGAAGTGCTCCCGCACCGGGATCGTGCCCAGGCGATCGCCTTCCTCCAGGCAGATGCTGGTCACGATGGAAATTCCGAGTCCCTGTTCCACGTATTTCTTGATCACCGCCCAGCCTCCGGCCTCCAGGGTGACCTTGTGAGGGATGTTGGATTGCTGGAACACGGATTTGACGATGCCCCAGGTGCTGAGATAGCGGGGCGGCAGGATCAGGTCGTACTCCGCGATTTCCTCCAGTGAGACCTGCTTCTTTCCGGCCAGGGGGTGATTCAGTGGCGTGATCAGGGTCGGATGAAACGTGAACACGGGGTGATAGCTGACATCGTCCGGCATGTCGAGCATGGAGCCCACGGCGAAGTCCGCCTCGTCCGCGCGCAGCATCGCCATGCCGTCAGCTCCGGTGACGTTGTGCAGCCTGATCCGCACACCCGGGTACCTGTCGGCGAACTGCTTGAGGTACTTGGGAAGGATGTACAGGAGGGTGGATTCCCCGGCGGCGATGTTGAGATACCCGCTGTTGAGATCCCCGCAACGTTCGGCGAAGGTGTCCCTGAGTGAATCCATACCCTCCACCAGCGGCAAGGCGATCTCGAGCAGTGCCTGGCCATCCGGCGTCAGCCGGATCTTGGGGCCGCGGCGCTCGAACAGCATGGTGTTGAGTTCGCGCTCCAGGGCCTGGATTTGCAGGGAGACGGACGGCTGGCTCAGGTAGAGCTGCTCCGCTGCCCGGGAGATGCTGCCGGATTTGGCGGTAAAGCAGAACGCCCGGAGCTGTTTCAGCCGGTTCTGCTTGTAGTAGGAGGCCGCCTTGGGTTTCATCCGGTCTGCCGGGGTTGTTGATCTTTACTATACCACCCCGGTCCGGCGGGGCAGGGAAGACTCAGGAATCGTCGGGTTGCCATTGGTCCGGCATGACGATGCCGTCGCCGAAGAAGTAGGCTTCCATCTGCTCCGCTAGGTATTTCTTGTCCCTGGCATCCAGCGGGTTCAGCCTGTACTCGTTGATGAGGACGGTCTGCTGGCGCAGCCATTCCTGCCAGGCTTCCAGGGAGACCTCCTCGAAAATCCGCCGGCCGAGATCCCCGGGCCAGGTCTGGCTGGCCAGTCCTTCGGCCTCGCGGCCGAGTTTCACGCATTGCACCATTCTGGTCATTTCGGTGTTTCCTGGGTCATCTCTGAATGGAGGCCAGCAGTCGACTGACCACCACGGGCAGTCCAATGTTCGGGGGTTCTGCCGGGTTGTACCAAAGATGAACCCCCGCGTCCATGACCCCGGCCTCCGGCGCGCTGATGCGGAACCGCCGGGGATGGATCATCAGTTCGAAATGGGTGAACCCGTGGCGGACCGGGTCCGGATCGGTATGCAGGGCCGGCTCAAGTTCGTATCCCGGCAGCGGGCTGCGTAGTTCGCGTTCTTCGACAGGCGCCTCCGGCAGGGACCACAGCCCGCCCCAGACACCACGTTGCGGTCTTCGCTCAAGCAGGAACCGGCCTTCCGGGTCCTCCACCAGCAGCATCTGGATCTCGCGTACAGGCCGTGTTTTCTTACGCCCGGGGGCCGGGTAGTCACCCGGTTTGCCCAAGGAGTGGGCCCTGCAATCTTCCTTGAGGGGACATTCCGGACAGGCGGGCCTGGAACGGGTGCATACCGTCGCTCCGAGATCCATGATGGCCTGGGTGTAGCGGCCCACCTCCCGCGCCGGGGTCAGCCGGTCCGCCAACGACCACAGCATCCGGTTGACTGGTGCATCATCGGGATACCCGGGAACACAAAAAAACCGGGCGAGGACGCGCTTGACGTTGCCGTCTAGGATGGGTTCGCGGCGGTTGAAACAGAAAGCGAGGATGGCGCCGGCGGTGGAGCGCCCGACCCCGGGCAGGGCCATCACGGACTCCAGGGTGTCCGGAAAGCGGCCGCCGTGGTCCGTCACGATCATGCGGGCGGCACGGTGCAGGTTGCGGGCGCGGGCATAGTAGCCGAGACCGGACCAGTGGTGGAGCACGTCGTCGACGTCCGCGTCCGCCAGGCTTTCAAGCGTCGGAAATCGCGCCACGAACCGCTCGAAGTAGGGGATCACCGCGCTCACCCGGGTTTGCTGGAGCATGATTTCCGAGAGCCAGACCCGGTACGGGTCGTTGTCCCGGTGCCAGGGCAGGTCCATGCGGCCGTGCCGGCGGTGCCACGCAAGGAGCGCCCCGGAAAACCGCCCGGCCTCGGCTTCGCCCGGCAATTCCATGTCGGTTTTCCTGTTCACTTCACGGTACCGGCCGGGCGGCCGGGCCGCACACATGGCTTCGCTTCCGGCAGTGCACCGGGAATCGGTATGATAGGAGCCGGGAACATCCAGCGTGAAAGGGGGACCAAGAGTATATGCTGATGATTGTAGCAACTGCTACCGCCGGCGTTGCCGTATGGTTTTCTCGAAGCGGACATGCGGATATGTCGCCCGCCGGCGGGATGGCACTGGCTTAGGACCACCATGGTGAAGAAAAAACTGCCGCGAACGGCCACCCTGCTCGCCCTGGCGGGGCTCATGACGATCTGGCTGTCCCCGGAGACGGCGGCAGCGGCGGACAACACGCTCAAGGACCATCCCGTGCCCTACCTGGCGCTGCACGGGGAGGACCCCATCCACTGGCAGGAATGGGGCCCCGGGGTCATGGAGGCGGCCCGGCGCGACAACCGGATCGTGCTCGTGTCCATCGGCTACTTTTCCTGCCACTGGTGTCACGTGATGCAAAGGGAGAGCTTCCAGGACCCGGATATCGCCGGGATTGCCAACCGGCACTTCATCTTCGTCAAGGTGGACCGGGAAATGCATCCGGCGCTGGACGACGCCATGATGTCGTTCGCCCAGTCCACCCTGGGACAGGCCGGCTGGCCACTTAATGTTTTCATCACCCCGGACGGCTCCCCCATCTACGCCCTGCTCTATCTCCCGCCGGACAGGTTCCGCCAGGTGCTGGAGCGGCTGCAGGCGCTGTGGTCCGGCAGCGAGGAGGAGTTGCGTCGGATGGTGGAAAGTTTTCCCTGGAAGCCGCAGGCCGCTTCGTCCGCACCGGCGGACGACCTGGAGATACAGCGGCTGCTGGCGTCCGCCAGGCGGCAGGTACTCGACCACGGCGACCATTTCCAGGGCGGGTTCGGCACCCAGAGCAAGTTTCCCTCGGTGCCCCAGCTCGAATTCCTGCTGGCGGCCGAGGAGATCCTCCCGGACGAGGCCACGCGGGAATTCCTGACCACCACCCTGGATGCGATGATGCAGTTCGGCCTGTGGGACCACCTGGCCGGCGGGTTCTTCCGCTACACCGTGGACCCCGGCTGGGAGATCCCGCACTTCGAGAAGATGCTGTACGACAATGCCTCCCTGGCGACCCTGTACCTGGAAGCAGGACGCATCCTCGGGCGGGAGGATTACCTGGAAGTGGCCCGGGAGACGCTGGAATTCATGCGCCGGCACATGTGGCGGGACGGGGCCCTGGTGTCGTCCCTGTCCGCCGTGGACGACCAGGACGTCGAGGGGGGTGCCTACCTGTGGCAGCCGGACGAACTGCGGCAGCTGTTGAACGAGCGGGAGTACGCGGTGGCCGACGCGGTCTGGGGCGTGTCCGGGCCTGCGGAACTGGAGGCGGGGAACCACCTGCGCCGCCAGCGCAGCCTGTCCGAGGTCGCCGCGCGGCTCGGGATGGAGGAAGGCGAGGTGGAGAGGATCCTGGCGCGGAGCCGGGACAGGTTGCTCGATGCCAGGTCCCGGCGCATCGTGCCTGTAGATCACAAGCTGGTGAGCGGCTGGAACGGGCTTGCCCTCACGGCCTTCGCCCGCGCGGCGGAGCGGTTCCCTGGCAGCGACTACGCCGAAACCGCGGATGCGCTCAAGGTTTTTCTTACGGAACGCGTCACCGTTCCTTCCGAGGCTGGGAAACAATCATTGGCGCGGGCGGAGGTGGGCGGCCTGCCGCGGGGCAGGGGGTCTCTTGAGGATTATGCCTACGTGGCGCGGGGTCTTTACGACTGGGCGCGGCTTACGGGGGCTTCGGCGGACTATCGCCGCGCGGCCGCCGTGGCCCGGCTCGGTTGGGAGCGGTACTTCGACGGGGAGGGCTGGCGCAGGAGCCCTGAGCTGGTGCGCACCATCCCGGAAGTGGTGCCCCTGATGGAGGACGGTCCGATGCCGTCGCCTTCCGCCGCCCTCCTTACGGTGAGCCGGCTGCTTGCGCTGGCGCTCGACGAGCAGGAGTGGGGCCGGGAGATTCGGCGCGTCAGCCGCCTCGGGTTCGATGACATGGCGGATTCGCCCTACTGGTACGCGGGCCAGCTGACGCTGCTGATGCAGGAGTTGGCCGGGCGCTCAGAGTGACAGGATCCGCCACTCCTTGTTGACGAAGCCGAAGATCGGCCGGAACTGGGTCTTGTAGGACATCTTGCGGCAGCCGTCGATCCAGTAGCCGAGGTACAGCCAGTCGAGATCCATGTTGCGCACGTATTCGAGCTGCTTGAGGATGGCGAACGTGCCGAGACTGCGTTTCGGCATCATCGGATCGAAGAAGGTGTAGACCGCGGACATGCCGTCCTCCGGGAGGTCGCAGACCGACAGGGCCACCAGTTCCCCCCCCAGCCTGAACTCGATGAACACGGTTTCCACGGAGGACTCCACCATGAACTCGCGGTACCGGTCCGGGTCGGAGTGGTCCATGATGTCGCCGGTATGGCGCCAGCTCTGGTAGCGGCAGTACAGCCCGAAGTGCTCTTCACTGAATTTCGCCGGCACGAGCGAAGTGGTGATGTCGTTGTTGCGGCTCCAGGTTCGCCGCTGGCTGCGGCTTGGCAGGAACTCGCGGGCCGGTATCCGGACGGAGACGCAGGCATTGCAGTTGCGGCAATGGGGCCTGTAGATCGTGTCGCCGCTCCGCCGGAATCCCACCTTGATCAGGATGCTGAACAGCGAGTTGTCCATGGGGTAGTTGGGGTCCAGCAGGACGGTGGAAGCGGTTTCCGGCTCGATGTAGGGACACGGATGCGGCGCGGAAAGGTAAAGCTTCGGGGGACCTGACTGGATGGTCATGGCGGCTGTCGGTTTACGGCATGGATGGGTCGGGGGATTCGCGTTGCCAGTTGGATTCGAGATCTATGTCCACCAGACCGGATTCTAGCCGCTGGATAAATTCGTTGCGAGGAATTTCCACCGCACCCAGGCGGAAGAGATGGTCCGACGACACCTGACAGTCCACCATGGTGAAGCCCCACCTGGACAGGTTTTCCATCAGCGTGGCCAGGGCCACCTTGGAGGCGTCGGTGCGCATGCTGAACATGCTTTCGCCGAAAAAGACCGTGCCGAGGGCGAGTCCGTAGAGTCCGCCCACGAGCCTTTCGCCGAGCCAGCATTCCACGCTGTGCGCCACGCCGAGCCGGTGCAGGGCGGCATAGGCCTTTTCCATGTCCCGCGTGATCCATGTTCCCGTCTGGCCCCGGCGCGGCCCCGTACAGGCGTGGATGACCCGGTCGAAGGCGCGGTCGAACGTGACCGTGTAGTCACCACGCCGGAGCAGCTTTCCGAGGCTCCGCGACGGGCGGAACGTTTCCGGGAAGAGCACACACCTAGGGTTCGGCGACCACCACAGGATGGGATCGCCCTCGTTGAACCAAGGAAAGATGCCGCTCCGGTACGCCAGCACCAAGCGCTCGGGGCTGAGGTCGCCGCCGATGGCGAGCAGCCCCTCCTTGTTGGCGGCCGTTAGTGGAGGAAAGGATTCCATGGGGGAAGTTTAGAAAATCTGCCCATGGGTGGCAATTGCAGTTCCCGCCTCTCCAGGCCCGGGCAAACAGGTCCTGGCTCGCGTAACCCCGGGAAACGCCTCCACCTCCCGGCGGCGAAATTCTACGCCAATCTCTTCAGGTACCTTGAAGGCCAGCCCGTTTAATCCCCATTTGATTTCCGTCTACTTTCCGTCCTCCTCTCCGCCCTCCGGCTCCCCATCCAGCACCACCATCCCCTCGATCCTCCGCTCCTCCGGCTGCCACAGCGTGGCCTGCTTCCTCTCCCTCCTCCTCCGCCACCGCCGCATCCTCACCGCCTCACCGGAATCCCCGTACAACAGCCCCGCACGGA
>VYFG01000129.1 GCA_009842505.1 Gammaproteobacteria bacterium | reverse complement strand
GGGATCGGGTGGGCGACCCACACGGTCCACCATTCATCGCCGTACTTCAACATCTCGGTGGCCTACCGCTTCGGCCCGCTTGACGGTGTGTTCCCGCTGCCCTTCCATATCCCGCTGGTGATTGCGGGCTTCGACCCCCTCGTCGTGTTCTTCGCCGAGGCCTTCGTGCAGCTCTACCAGACGTTGCTTCACACCGAAGCAATCGGCAAGTTGCCCCGGCCCGTCGAGGCGGTGATGAACACGCCCTCGCACCACCGCGTTCACCATGGCTCGAACCCGCAGTACGTGGACAAGAACTACGGCGGCGTCTTCATCGTGTGGGACCGGCTGTTCGGCACGTTCGAGGAAGAGCGTGAAAAGGTGGTCTACGGCGTCCTGCCGCCGCTGGAGACGGTCAATCCCGCCGTGATCTTCCTTCACGGTTTCACCCGGCTCTACCGGCAGATGCGTGCGGCCGGGAATCTGGGCACCAAGGTGGGATGCCTCGTGCGGCCGCCCGGCTGAACCTTCGGAAGGGCCTGCCGGTAGGGCAAGACAGCGGGATGGTTCATACCGTGGTTGCGGCCTGGCATCGGACTGCCGGACGGTTTCATTGACGATGCCGGGGGAGAAACGAATGACCCGTCCCGGAATCATTGCTTTGCCCCGGCTTTCGACGACGTTGCGTTCCTGGCGACCGAGTTTCGTGAGGGACAGGACGAAACCGATCCGGCCACGGGGAGCACTCTCTTATGACGCAGTCCCGCCGCTGGGGGATCCCGGGAAACCGGATAACCGAAAGGATGAAATCAGGAAAAATCGCGCGGGATGCTGGAAAACAGCATGGCCGGGGACTACCATAGGATTCCCCATCCCGTCCGGGCAGCCGCAATCCGGTCCGTTACGGCGGGCATCACCACCCTGAGAGCGAGACGAACATGTCAGCCAGCGCAGAACAACTGAAATCCGTGTCCGGCCTCCAGGCCGGTACCGCAACCAACGAATCCCTGCTGGCCAGGCGCCAGGCGGCGGTGGCCCGGGGTGTCGGGGCGATCCACCCCATCTACGTCGAGCGCGCGGAAAACGCCACAGTCTGGGACGTGGAGGGCCGCGAATACCTTGACTTTGCCGGCGGTATCGCGGTGCTCAACACCGGCCACATGCATCCCAGGGTGAAGGCCGCGGTCCTGGAACAGATGGAGGCCTTTTCCCATACCTGCTTCATGGTGATGGGATACGAGAACTACATCTCCGTATGCGAGCGGCTGAACCGTCTCGTCCCGGGGGATTTCGCGAAGAAGAGCGCGCTTTTCGTTACCGGCGCGGAGGCGGTGGAGAACACGGTGAAAGCCGCGCGGGCCTTTACCGGGCGCGCCGGCGTGATTGCCTTCACATCCGGCTACCATGGCCGCACCCTGGCGACCCTGGCGCTGACCGGCAAGGTGGCGCCGTACCGTACCGGCATGGGCCTGATGCCGGGCGGAGTATTCCGCGCGGACTATCCCTGTGCGCTCCACGGTGTGAGCGAGGACGACGCCATTGCCTCGATTCACCGGATCTTCAAGAATGACGCGGAACCCGGCGACATCGCGGCGATTCTGCTGGAGCCCGTGCAGGGAGAAGGCGGGTTCTACGTTGCCACGCCGTCGTTCATGCAGCGCCTGCGTGCCCTGTGTGACGAGCACGGGATCCTGCTGATTGCGGACGAGGTGCAGACCGGGGCCGGTCGTACCGGCACCTTCTTCGCCATGGAACAGATGGGAGTTGCCGCGGATATCACGGCCTTCGCCAAGTCCATCGCCGGCGGCTTCCCGCTTTCCGGCATGACCGGGCGGGAGGATGTCATCGACGCCATCGGTGCCGGCGGTCTCGGCGGCACCTACGGCGGCAGCCCCATTGCCTGCGCGGCGGCCCTGGCGGTACTGGAGGCGTTCGAGGAGGAGAACCTCGTGGACCGCTCCCGGACCATCGGCGGCATGATGACCGATCGGCTGAACACCCTGGCGGGGAAATACCGGGAAATCGGCGAAGTGCGGGGCCTCGGGGCCATGGTGGCGATGGAACTGTTCCGGGATGGCGACATCCACCAGCCCGATGCCGAGCTCACCGGGAAAATCCTCGCCACGGCCAGGGACAGGGGGTTGATCCTCCTGTCCTGCGGCACTTACGGCAACGTGATCCGGCTGCTGGTGCCGCTCACCGTGCCGGACGATCAGCTCGGGCGGGGACTGGATATTCTCGAGGATACGATCGCATCGTTGCTCGGCTGATATCTCCCGCCCGGCGGCGACATCCCCGCTAGCCTTCCCCTTCCAGCAGAGTCCCATCCTGCAGGAGAAGGAGCGGGATGCCGTCGCTCTGGACCCAGACCACTGCATGCTGCCAGTATTGGCGGCACCACCTGGTTGCCTGGGCCCGGGTCGGACCGAAAGCCAGGATGCTCTCCTCCCCGGGCCATTCACCCCGGGTGTTCTCGCCCTTTCCCGGAAGCAGGAAAAACCCCGCATTCCGTATCTCGGTCTCAAGGACGGCGTTCCGGGCCCGGTTATCCGTTTCACCGGCCGGTTCGCTGTATGGATTCCAGGCGGTGATCAGGCAGGCCGTGGTCACCTCCAGTTGCCGCATGCGCGCAACCATGAAGTCGCTCGCTTTCCCGATCTGGAGGGTTTCTACATGGTTCCCGTCGTACACGCGGTACGCGGTATCGGTATAGGCCCTGAGAAGTTCCGCGGGCAGGGTCACGGCGGGGCGGGAAGGGGAAGTGGCGGGCCGGAACTGCGCCTGTCCCGGGTCACCGGCCTGCCTGCCGGTGGAGCCGGTGCGCGGGCGCCAATCCCGGCGCGGCACCCGGACTGCCCGGCGGCGGGACGCCGGAAGGTGTGTTGGCTGTCGTTGCCAAAGGCGGTGTGACGCTTCCCCTGCGGCGTCATCGGGACGCACCATGACCCGGGCAGGGGCGGGCTACTGGTCGGAGCGATGCTGTGACGGGATCGGCGCCCTTGTGGCGATGAGATTCGCATGCTGTGCGTACAGTTTGACCGCCGGCACCGGCTCGTCGCTCTCCCGGACCGTTACCTGCACCTCGAGGCCGGATTCACCGCCACTGAACAGGGTCCCTTGGGTCGGTGCCGCGTCCGCGTAGTCGCGGCCTACGGCAATGCGTATGTGCCGGTGATCGGAGAGCGTGTCATTGGTCGGGTCGATGCCGATCCAGCCCAGGCCGGGAAGCAGGAACTCGCCCCAGGAATGGCTGGCGCCTGCGGGAACCTGTTCGCCTGCGATTCCTTCCAGGTGAAGATACCCCGACACGTAACGGCCCGGTATTCCCCAGGAACGGGCAATGGCGATCATGACGTGCGTGTAGTCCTGGCAGACCCCGCGCCCGGTCTCCAGTATGTGTTCGATCGGGGAGTACACCTCGGTGCTGCCGGGTTCGTACCGGAACGTCTTGTACAGTATGGATGCAGTTTCGAGCAGCGAGGAAATCGGGCCGGTACCGCGGCGGATGCCGTTCTCGGTCACGAATGACTCCAGGGCCGGGCAGGTGTAGACGAAACGGCTGGGATTCAGGTATTCCCAGAGCTGGATCGGGTTTGCCATTTCTGATAGTGCGTCCCAGTCGTCGCTTTCGGTATGGGTCTCGAACGACGGCGCCGGGCAGGTTTCAACCTGTACCCGGGAGTTCAGGACAGTTTGCCGGTGTTCCCGATGGATATTGAGCAGGTGGCACGTATTGCCGAACGCGTCGTCGAAGGAGGCGAGTGCAGCGGCAGGGTCCGAACGCAGGCTGAACTTCAGCACCCGCTGTCCGCAGTCTTCCCGGGGATGCAGGCGAAGGAGCATCACGCTATGGTATGCCGGTGCCGTGTAGTGGAAGTGGGAGTGGTGCTCGACCAGGAACCTCTGTGGCGGCGTCTTCATGACCGTGGGCTGTCCTCGATGATGTAGTTGAAATAGGTCGCCTCGATGTTGTCGTGAAGATGACAGCAGGTTTCGTGGATTCTTTGCAATGCATGGCGCGTGGCCTGATCATCCTCGGGGTCACGGCCAGGCCACTCGTAGTCGATGTATGCCGACATGCGCCCTCCCAGGTGGCTCGCCTCCATGGCGGGCTGCTCCTCGGAAACGGCATCAAGTGCATCGGTAATCTGTGCCAGCGAATATCGGATCGAATGTGACAGCAGGGGATCGGAAACCAAGAATCCGATCACGTTGCACGGCAGGTATTCCAGCGAATGGCGGCGGCTGTAGGCGAACCTGGCCTCGCAGACCCGCAGCAGGGAACACCAGTCGGACTCGATCTGCTGTTCCCCGGTGGGGAAGGTTGAAACCTGCGCGTCCAGCAGGGACGCGAGCAGCTGGGCCCGCTCGATGAACCGGCCCAATTGCAGGAAATGCCATCCGCAATCACGGTACATGGTGCTGTCGGCGGCCCCGGAAAACGTCCGGATGGCGTCCTTGGTATGGGAATAGAAATCCCCCGGCTGATTGTTCCAGATGTCCCCGATCCCGATGCCGGACAGTTCCAGATGAACGGTGTTGAGGCAGTACCACATGTCCTTCCCGATCGAGTTTCGGACCTGGCGGGCATTCTCGCGCGCGGATGCCACGCAGTTCCGGATGGCTCCAGGATTGCTCGGTTCGAAAGTCAGGTCGTCGGCGAGCGTAAAGGAATCCGCCAGCATGAATTCCTCATCGCTCAGGTTGGATTCCAGGCTGCCGCCCGCCGGGCTGCGCTTCAGGCTTGCATACAGGCGCCGCCACATGCGGTCGATATCGTCCACCGGCCGGTCCTGGAGGGCTTCGAGCTGGTCCGCGAGCAGGCGGCAGCCATGCTCCGCCCGCTCGAGGTACCGGCCGATCCAGTACAGTCCCTGGGCGTTGTGCGACAGCATGTCGATACGGTCAGGAGGAAAGCACCCAGAAATCCTTGCCGCCACCGCCCTGACTGGAGTTTACAACCAGGGAGCCAGGGGTGAGGGCGACCCGGCAGAATGCGCCGGGCACCAGCCGCGTGTTCTGGCCATGCAGTACGAAAGGGCGCAGATCAACATGTCTTGGCGCAACCCCGTCGCCCGTCAGGCAGGGCGCGCAGGAAAGGTCGAGGGTGGGCTGGGAGATGAAATTGGACGGATCCTTGCGAATCTCCCGCGCATATTCGGCGCGTTCGTCGGGTGTTGCATGGGGCCCGACCAGCATGCCGTATCCCCCCGATTCGCCGACCATCTTCACGACCAGATGCTCGAGATTGTCGAGGGTGTATTCCAGGCCTTCAGGCTGCCGGCAGAGATGGGTTTCAACATTGGCGAGCAACGGGTCCTCTCCCAGATAGTATCGGATCATGTCAGGGACGAAGGGGTATACGCTCTTGTCGTCGGCAACCCCCGTACCCGGGGCGTTGGCGATGACCACATTTCCCAGCCGGTAGGCGTAAAACAGGCCGGGCACACCCAGTTGCGAGTCGGGACGGAAAGCCAGGGGATCCAGAAAATCGTCATCAACCCTGCGGTATATCACGTCCACACGGCGCAGTCCGCCGGTCGTTCGCATGTAGACGAAACCGTCATGGACCAGCAGATCCTTGCCCTGCACAAGTTCAATCCCCATTTCGCGGGCAAGGAACATGTGCTCGTAGAATGCCGAGTTGTAGACGCCCGGGGTCAGAAGGACAATACAGGGGTTGGAAATGTCGGGAGGGGCCAGTTCCTTCAGGGTCTGGAGAAGCAGCAGACCGTAGTCCTCGATGCCGCGCACGCGGTGCTGTCGGAACAGGTTCCGGAAACTGGCTTTCAGTGCCCTGCGGTTTGCCAGCATGTATGACACCCCGGACGGCACGCGCAAGTTGTCTTCGAGCACCATGAAGCCGTCGTGCGTCCGGACAATGTCTGTCCCGCAAAGTGAAACGTATGCGCCATGCGGCACCTCCACCCCGCGCATTTCAATGCGGTACTGGGGGCAGCTGTAGACCAGTTCGCCCGGCAGGACGCCGTCGGTAAGAATCCGGGCCGGTCCGTAGACGTCCGCGAGGAACAGATTCAGGGCCTTGATCCGCTGGCGCAGTCCCCGCTCGATGAAATCCCAGGTCCCGGCGTCGAGTATCCTCGGCAGCAGGTCGATCGGGATGATCCGCTCCTGCGCACTCTCATCTCCGTAAACGGCAAACGTGATCCCCTCGTGCAGGAAGGACCTTTCGGCACGTTCCTGCATGACCTTGATGTCGGTGCGGGACATGGCATCGAGCGCCTTCCACAGTTCCTGGCAATGGTCGTGCGGTATGCCGCTGGCCCTGAACATCTCGTCGTAACAGGACGGATGGACCTGGTAGTCGGCAAAAAGGCGTGCGCCCGCAGTTGTTTTTTCGCCCGCCGCGGAAGAACTTGGCCTCGGCGTTTCCGTGGTCATTGGTACGGACTTTCGGGAATCTTGCGATGCCAAAGTATATCTTAGAGTATGTCGGCGGTCATATTGAAAGCCGGTTCGCGGCCATTTTACGGACTGCCGGTGCCGGGAAAACCATCCGGGGGCGGAATCGAATGCGCCGCGGGGAGAAGCCAGGGACCTTGCCGGGACAGCCGCCCGGCATGTTCCGTCACCATTCCCGGCCGGATCCGGGTGTCCGGACAGGAGGTCTTGCCGGGGGGTTGGCGGGTTACAATTGCCCTTGCTATCCGTGCCGTTTGTCCGATACAGTGTGCGTTAGTAACTGGAACAGTCCTGGGTATCCCATTGGCAAGGTTGTTGCGACCTCGTTGCGTCAGGTTTTGGCCCGACTGGCCGGAACACGGCTGAATAATATAATCCCAACCCCATCATGATCTTGCTTTCCGAAATCCGTCAGCATTCCAGAGTTGCGCAGGCGGAGAGCATTTGTCATCCCGTTCCGTCAGGAAGCTCTCCCGCCCGAGGTGCCGGCAATCCACTCCCGGGCGCCATGGGGAAGTAGCAGATGTTTTTCGGTTTCGCATTCCGCGTTGCGTTGCTCCTGGTGCCGATCCTGATACTGGGCATCGTCACGACCAGCGCACTTAGCGTGCACAAGTTCGGGCAGACATTTTCGCAGCTGCTGACTTCCCGGTTCGAATTCGTAACGAGCGAGATCAGGAATGACGTCGAGAACCAGATGGACCTGGGCCTTGTGCTGGAAAATCTCGAAATCACGGAAGTGCTGGAGACGTATGCCCTGGATGACCGCCAGATCCTGTCCATCGAGGTGTTCGATGAATTCGGTGTGGTCCTTTACAGCTCCGACTCGAGTTCCCTGGGGGACCTGGTTCCGGAGGAATGGATCAGCACGTGGCGCCTGAATTCCAACAACGCGTCCTGGTCGACCCAGGACCATGACGCCGTAGTGGTCGGTACTTCAATCAGGAACAACCTCGGCCAGCATGTCGGTTCCCTGGTGCTCCGGTATTCCCGGGAATTTCTGGACCAGAGAATAGAGGAACAGGCTCGCCGCCTGTTTGCCGTCAACTCCATTGCCGCGGGGATCTCGATCATCATCGCGTTTCTCGGCGCCATGTTCCTGCTCAATCGGACCTGCAGGGAACTGAAGCTGATGGGGCAGATCATGGATAACATCTCCACGGCGAAACAGAAGGATGTCACGGTGCTCAAGGGGGCGGACATCAAGCACCCGATCTACCGCAGGTTCGTTGCCGCGGTGCTGGCGACCTACAAGGACATGGACACCACGGTCGACAGGGCCAGGGAACTGGACGAGGGCAAGGGGACATGAATGTGAGCGCGGACCGGGCAGCGAAGCAGGGTTCGGTCGGTGTGCAGGTTTCGGCCCAGCAAAGAGGGCTCTTTCTCCGGCTCCTGGTATTGGGCGGAGTCGTCATGCTGGTCAGTCAGATTGTCATATCCTGGATCGCCCTGCAGGGATTCGAGGAAGACCTCAAGCCCGAACTGAACCGCAAGGCCATCGCTGTGGGCCGGGCCCTGACCTCCGAATTGTCCTATGCCATCAACGATCTCGGCATACCGCCGAGTGAGCTGGTCGGGGTCGACGAGTACTTCAGACATATCCTGGATGCCAATACGGACATCCAGTTCCTCGCGCTGGTGGACGGTTCTTCCCGGGTCATGTACGAGCGCAACCTGCCCCTGGATCTTCGGGGCCGGCTTAAGGAAAACGCCTACGACCCTCGTGCGCCCGCGCAGGCGTACTGGACAGGGAATATCGGCAAGTATCTCGACAGCGGGTTCCCCATCTATTCGAACGGCAACCTGAACGCCACCCTGCATGTGGGGGTCAGCGGAGACAACGTCCGGCGGCAACTCGCCACGGTACTCTACGAGATCATCGCCGTGATTATCGTGTCGATGGTGATCACCCTTGAATTTCTCATGATGTTCATGAGTCTGCGCATTCTGGATCCCACGGCTCATATCCAGAAGGTGCTTGAAGCGGGCTCGAAGGGAGAGTTCACCCAGCGGGTGTTTCTCAGGGCCCGGAATGAAATCGGCCTGATGGTCTCCAACCTCAATCGACTGATGTACCACCTGGAGCAGCGGTATCTGGATTTCCAGTTCGAACTCCGGGAACTCAGGGATGCGCAGATTGATCCGTTGGTCAGCCAGAAGATTGCCATGCTGAAAACGCAGGCCAACAGGCGATACTGGTTTTCGGACCGGCTCGGTCTCGTCGAGAAGACCCCATCCCTGATCCGCGTTCCGTTTTTCCTGTTCATCTTCTCGGAGGAGCTGTCCCGGTCCTTCTTCCCGCTCTTCGTGGGCAGCTTTATCCCGATCGAGCCGGTTTTCTCCTATGAGGTGATGATCAGCCTGCCGATCACCCTGTTCATGGCGGCGATCTTTGTCGCGACCCTGTTTGCCGGAAAGCTGACCCAGCGCCTGGGCAGTTCACGGCTTTTTCTCGCCGGGATCTGCTGCGCGTTCGTCGGTTATTGCGGTACCTATTTCAGCGACAGCTACACCGAGCTGATCCTGTGGCGCTGTCTGAACGGTATTGGCTACGGCCTGATATTCAATGCCTGTGAAACCTGGGTGGCCCTGTATGCCAAGGAAACGAACCGGGCGTACAGTGCATCGGCGTTCGTGGGCGCCATTTTCGCGGGCTACGTGTGCGGTCCTTCCATGGGGGGGATGTTCGCCGACTATGTGGGGCAGCAGATGACGTTTCTCATTTCGGCAGGCCTGTCTGTGGTCTCCGGGCTGGTGGCGTACCAACTGCTCAGGGATCTGGACGCCGAGTCGAACGTCAAGCCCATACCCTCCCCGGAATCGAAGGCAACCGGCCTTGAGCCGTGGAAGATCCTGTTCGGGAACGCCCGGTTCATCGGTACCGTGCTGACGGCGGTGCCGACCAGGGCCACGCTTTCCGCGTTCCTGTTTTTCCTGGTCCCGCTGTATCTGAACCATCTCGGCCACAGCAATACCGAGATCGGCCAGATGATGATGCTGTACGGGGTGCTGATCGTGGTCGGCACACCCGTCATCGCGCGTCTGGCCGACCATACGAGAAGGTATGTCACCTTCACCGTTGCGGGCGCTTCACTGAGTGGACTGGGGCTGTTTGCGGGAATGGCGAGCGGTTTCCTGGGCGGTGAATCCCGTGCCGTGCTCATCGCGATCATCGCCGTCGGCACCGGACACTGCCTGGTCATGTCGCCGCTCTATGCCATCATGCAGCAGATCATCTACGGCTATCGCAACCAGATCGAGATCCCGGTCGCGATCAGCATATACCGTTTCGTGGACCGGATCGGCCTGGTGATCGGGCCCCTGCTGGCCGCCTTGTTGGTGCAGCAGATGTCCTATCCCGGGGCGATGGCAACCATTGGCGGCCTGGTCATACTCGCCGTGCTGCTGACCCTGGTGGCCGTCAATACCGACCGGCGCAGGGTTCCGGGAGGAGTCACGGCATGAATTTTCGGCGCACGCTGCTGCCTCTCGTCACCGGGCTGCTGGCCATCCTGCTGGTGGCGCCGGCTCCGGGTTATGCCCAGGGAACGGGCGGCGGTGAAAATGGCCGGCCCTACAGGATTTTCGCGGTGGTCTGGCGCGGGGAAACCGAGGTGGAGGCAGGGTTCAGGGACTATCTTAACCAACGGGGAATCCCCTATGAACTGACCGTCCGCAGTCTTGAACTTGACCGGGCAAACGCCCCGCCGATCGTCGAGGAGATTCGGCGGACTAAACCGGATCTGATCTACACATGGGGCACGGGTGCGACCTTGAGCATCGTGGGCAGTACGGATACGGACACGCCGGAAAAATTCATACGCGACATCCCGACCATCTTCGTGCTGGTGGCATATCCCCAGGTGGCCAATATCATCAAAAGCTATGAAAGTACCGGCCGCATGGTCTCGGGAGTCTCGTTTCTCGCACCGCTGGATGTGCAGCTCAACGTCATACGGGCCTATCGTCCCTTCCGGAAACTGGCCGCCATATACGACAAGACCGCCAGGAATTCCAGGATCAATATCGAACAGCTTCAGGAAGCCGTGCCAAAATCGGGCATGGAATTCCTGCCCGTGCCGGTTCCCCTGAACGAGGACGGGAAACCGGATCCGGATACATTGCCGGACCTGATCCGACAGGTGAAGTCCGAGGGGGCGGATGTGCTCTACATCGGTCCGGACGCTTTCTTCACCCGGCACGGGGTCACGTACACCAGGACCGCGATCGAGGCGGGCCTGCCGGTCTTCGCGTCCACGCAGGTCACGCTGAAGAGTTCGCACAGCATGTTCGGCCTGGTATCGAACTATCACACGCTTGGCAAGCTGGCGGGCCTGCAGGCGGAAAAAATCCTGGTGGACGGAATCAACCCGAGAAACCTGCCAATCGCCCAGCTCAGCCGCTTCAAGTTTTGGGTCAACATTGATGTCGTGAAGGCCCTTGGGGTCTATCCCCCCATGAACATGATATCCATCGCCGACTTCAAGGACAGCGGTCTGCAATAAACGGCTGTCCGGGATTGATCTGCTGAACCATGCTGCTCCGCAACCGAATAAGTTTCTTTGTGACCCTGACAATCGGGGTTATCTGCGCCAGCATCATATTTGTCGGGCTTGAGCGGGAAGAACTGATCAAGGACCAGTTCGCCCGGGAGTCGGTCAGCGACCAGATCAGCCTGTGGAACAAGATCAAGAACGAGATCATCCAGCAGATGGAGACCAGCGAAATGCTGGTCACCGACAACAGTGAACTGATCGGTGCCATCGGGCGCCAGGATACCGCGTCGATCCAGTCCCTGGGCCGGGGTATGTTCGAGCGGCTCAACGAAGAGGGGGCGATCGGGCGTTTCGATCTGGTTTATGCGGACGGCTCGCTGGCCTTTTCATCCCTGCCGACCGTGTTCCAGTCCCCGGCCATTGCATCAGGCATCGCGAAAACGAATATCGAGGACGGCACCGTGGCGCGGGGTATCGGTAACGATGCGCAAAGAAATACCGGAGTCGTGTACGGATTTCCGTTGTATTCCAGCCGGGAAATCCCGGTCGGCATGGCGATTTTCTTCACCGACATGCTGATGGCCATTGAGGAAATGGAGCGTGTCACGGATTCGTCAGTGGTCTTTGTAAACCGGCGTGGCCGATTGATTTCGTCATCCGACAGGACGCTGTGGGGCAAACTGCGCAAGCAGATCGACCTGCGGAACATTGACATGCTCCAGACCATCAGGGTGGAGGACCAGTACTTCTCGGTATCGGTGCTGCCGCAGAACGCCGAGCTCTCCGGCCTTCTCGGACGGATCGTCATCGTCAGGGACATCACCGGACTGATCGCCCGGCAACAGGCGATCAGCACGCCCTCGGCGTTCGTGATCGGCGGCCTCCTGCTGGTCCTGCTGATCGGCCTGAACTACTACATGTCCCGGGCATTTTCCCCGTTGGCGGAAAGTGTCAGGGTTCTCAACGCCCTGTCCAAGGGCGATCTGCAGGCGCAGATCGAGGACTCGGTATCCGACGGCAACGAGGTCGGTCAGATATCCAACGCCATCAGCAGGTTCCGTATCGACCTGGTGACATTGAACCGGTTCCGGCGCTCCCGGGAGCGGCAGCAGGCGCGCCAGAAGCGGTTCATCATTCGGGAAATGACCGGTCTGTCGGAGACCCTGGATGGCGAGGAGCGTGAAAAGGTGCTGCACGAACTGGAAAAACTCCGGTCCATTGTCCAGGAAACCCCGACGGATTTCGACCAGCAGGCGCGGGCCCTGCACAATCTCTCGGAAGACGCTGAAGAAGACGCGAAACCGCCCGACTCCATGGCCATGATGGCCATTGCATTCCAGCACATGTCGGGCCGGGTACAGGATCAGCATGACCGGCTGCGCGAGGCGTTGCGCACCAAGGAAGCCCTGGCCTCGATACAGAAGGAACTGGATATCGCGACCCGCGTCCAGCTTTCCCTGATCCCCGACGACCTGGAACTGTCGGGACCGTTTCCCGCGTCCGGCTACATGACCCCGGCGAAAGAGGTCGGCGGCGACTTTTTCGACCTGTTCCGTCTTGATGAGAAACGGATCGGCGTCGCCATTGCGGATGTTTCGGGCAAGGGGGTGCCGGCAGCCCTGTTCATGGTCATGGCCCGGACCCTGCTGCGCAGTACCGTATTTCACATCGACTCCCCGGCTGCCGTGCTGGAATACATGAACGATTACCTGGAGAAGAACAACGACGAACAGTTGTTCGTGACCCTTTTCTACGGCATCCTGGATGAGGCAAACGGAACCCTGACGTATTCCACCGGGGGGCACAACCCACCGATTGTTGCAGACAGCAAAGGCACCCGTGTACTGGAACAGACAGAGGGAGCCGTGCTGGCATTGATTGACGACCTGGTTTACAGTGAGACCACTGTCCTGCTGGAGGACGGTTCGCGTATCATCATGATGACCGATGGCATACCCGAGGCCTTCAACGGCGAAGGGGAGGCGTTCGGGGATGACAGAACTCTGGAAACGATCGATGCCCTGAATCCCGGGCAGTCGCCGGAAGAGGATATCAAGCAATTGATCGACGCCGTGGAGGAGTTCGTTGGCGATGCCCCGCAGTTTGATGATATTACCTGCGTGGTCCTGCACTATTCAGCCGATTGATTCAAGAGTAATGGCAAAAGGGGGACGAGTGTGATGCCTGGCCAGCAAACCCTTACATTGGCCTTGCGCAATGATTTGACTGAAATCTCTCGCATTGCCGATGAAATCGAGGCCTTCGGAGAAGCCCATGACTGGGAAATGCAATGGATCTACAATACGAATCTGGCGCTCGACGAACTGATCACCAATTCCATCAGCTATGGGGAACTTGATGACAGGGATGACGCGATCAGGGTGATGCTGCATGTTGACGATGGAACGCTGACGGTTGTCATGGAAGATGACGGGGCTCCATTCAATCCGTTCGAAGAGGCTCCCGTCCCCGACATCGATGCCGATGTCGATGACCGGAACATCGGCGGGCTTGGCGTGTTTTTCGTCAAGACAATCGCCAGTGACTACAACTACCAGAGAATTGACGGCATAAACCGGGTCACGCTCGTACAGGAATCCAAGGAACAATAGCCCGGTACGTGCTGGCCCCTGGCGCCGGGGCAGTTGTCATCGGCATCGTGGAACAATGCCGGGGAGGGACAAGGGATGATTCCATCCGGCAGGCACAGGGCACAGACGGCTGGTATGCATTTGCCGGAAACCGGGATCGGTCCACGCTGGAGGGGTTGTGGAAATACCGCCCATGGCGGGCGGCTTCCGGTCTACGGGGTACTGCCCTGCATCAGTTCGCCGCCATATCGCCGCACATCCTCGATCAGGGTGTCCACATCACTGCGGTCGGCCGCATAGTGGAAAATGTTCGCCCGTATGGTAAACCGTCCCTCGAGTTCCGTGCTTGAGGGATAGACCCGGCCTTCCGCCTGGAGTTTCACAACGATATCTTTGTTCAGGGCATTGAGACGCTCCTCGTCGGCATGCAGGGCCGGCGGCACGTAACGGAAGCACACGACCGAAAGGACCGGGGGTGCCAGAAGCTCAAGGTCGTCTGACTGCTCAACATAATCCGCAAGATCCGCTGCCATGGCGTTCTGACGGCTGATGGTGTCACGGAATCCCTCCACACCGACATGCGACAGAACCGACCAGACCTTGAGTGCACGGAATGAGCGGCTGAGTTCAAGTCCGTACTCATGCTGTGCACCAAGATCATCGGTATCCATGCCCACCTGGCGGATGAGTGGTGACATCAGGGAAAAGCAGTCCCGGAGGATATGCCTGTCCCGCACCAGGACGCACCCGCAGTCAAACGGGGTCGAAAGCCACTTGTGCGGGTCCAGTGCGATGGAATCCGCACGGTCCATGCCGGCGAAAAGGTCCGCGCAGCGGGGGTCCATCACGCCAAACGCTCCATAGGAGCCATCCACGTGCAGCCAGATATCATGTTTTTCGCAGATGTCGGCCAGGGCCGCCAGATTGTCCACGGCGCCCGTGTTGGCCGTGCCGGCATTGCCGACAATACAGAAAGGCACCCGTCCGTCCCGGATATCCTCTGCAATCGCGGTTTCAAGGGCATCAAGGTCGATCCGGTACTGTTCATCGGTATCCATGAATCGGATGGCTTTCTGGCCCATTCCCATCAGTTCCACCGCCTTGGTAATGCAGGAATGCGTCTCGCGGGAAGCATAAAGGACGAAGTCCGGGCCCCCGCACATGCCCTGTTGGCGGATGTCCCAGCCCGCACGCCGGGCAGCGGCGTACCGGGCTGCTGCAATGGCGTTGAGGTTCGCCATCGACCCCCCGGAGACCAGCAGGCCATGACTGTCAGGGGACTCGTAGCCAAGGAGCGCCTTGATCCAGCGGATTGCGCATCTTTCCAGCCAGGTGGCGGCCGGATGGCCGCCGCCGCAATTCGTATCGATTGCAGCACCCAGCAGATCCGTCAAGATGGCCATGTGGGCCGGGGGGGAGATCACCCAGCCCATGTAGCCCGGATGACCATTGCCGCGCGCATATGGCATCAGGTTCTGCTCCAGAAAGGCAAGCATGTCCGCAGGGGACCGCCCCTCCCGGGGCAACGGCTGCTCCAGCAACTGCTGCTTGACCTCTTCCGGGGGGACCGGACGAATCGGCAGTTCCACCACGGTCTCCAGGTGCCGTGCCGCGATTTCGATGACCTGGGAACCCAAACGGCGGAATTCCTCGGGTGACAGCGCCTGGGGATATGAGAATCGATCGCTCATGTGGATAATACTGGGCCTATGGTGCAATGATGCCGGTAAACTGTTTGCCGGGCCGTCCCGCACAAGCCGGACCACGGTGTCCGGAGGTGTTCAGGGGCCTGCGTGGCGGATGATCAACACGGGTGGCGTCGGCATTTTCGCAGGGAGCAAGGATACCTGGCACGCCTGCCGCCGCACGCATCAGCGGCAGGACTGAACGGATAGCCTCCCGATTCCGGTACCCGGGCAGTGCAGGATTCCAGCCGCACGCACTACAGCCTGCCAAGCCCCAGAGCCGCATTTTGCCCAGCGAGCCTCCAGTTGATCGCACATCGGGGTTCGGTTGGTTTTCCTTGCAGAGAGGCGAGCGGTTCAGTGCTGATGCCCTGGGGGTGGGGAGATGCGCTAGGCTATGGCGCTGAGGGCACTGGGCCGGTCGTCATAGGTGGGAATGATGGCACTGAAACCACTGATCGTGAAGACGTCCTTCACCGGTCCGGCCACGGAACACATGGCGAGTTTCCCCTTTTTGCTCCTGAGGTTCTTGGCCAGCAATAAAATGACACGCAGTCCGGCACTGCTGATATAGATCAGATCATTCATATCCAGAATAACCGATCCGGTATCCTGGGGTATCGACTCCTGAACCTTTGTCTGGAAGTCTCCAGCGTTGCTGCCGTCAATCCGGCCGGAGATCTTCAAAATCAAGGTGTTCTGCTCGTGCTCGACTTCCAACATGATCGTTGCTTTCTCGTAAATGGGAATTACAGGAAACTCACTGAAGGGCGTTCAGAGGCGGATTATATATCAATCATCGATTTTTTCCATGTCCTCTGAAGTCTCCATATCCGGCATTACCACGAATTCGGGGTAGGCCTCGATGCCAAGTTCCGCGGTATCCTGCCCCAATTCCTCCACCGTGGGGGATACGCGGCACCCCAGCGTCCGGCTCAGGACAAACCAGACGAGATAGGAAGTGGCAAATACAAAGGCGCCGATGGCGACGATCCCGATCAGCTGAGTCAGGAAGTTGCCGCCGGACACGATGCAGACGGCGAGCGTACCCCAGACCCCGGCGAACAGGTGTGCCGGAATGGCGCCAACCACGTCGTCAATCCGCCATCGCTCAAGCAACCGCATGCCGACAGTGCACACCAGGCCGCCAATGCCGCCGATCAGGATCGCCCAGATGTGATTGACCATGTCCGGTCCCGCTGTGATCGCGACCAGGCCGCCGATCGCCCCGTTCAGGACGCTCAACAGGTCCACTCTCCCGAATATCGGCCGGGAAACGCTGACGGCCACCAGCACGCCGGCCGCTGCCGCCAGGTTGGTGTTCGCGAGCACAATGCTCATGGCCACCGCATCCGCGGCACTGCCGAGGGCAAGCTGGGAACCGCCGTTGAATCCAAACCAGCCGAGCCACAGGATAAAGACGCCCAGCGTGACCGCGGGCACATTGGAGGGCGGTGTGAGCTTTACAGTTCCGTCCTTGCGGAATTTGCCGGACCTTGCGCCGATGACCAGAGCGCCCGCCAGGGCGGCCCAGCCGCCGGTGGAGTGGACGATGGTGGAACCGGCAAAATCCTTGAAGCCCATCTGGTTCAGCCAGCCTCCCCCCCAGGTCCATGCGCCGATGATGGGGTAAATGAAGGCGGTGAGAACCAGTATGAATGCGAAGAAGGACCACAGCTTCACCCTCTCGGCCAGCGTTCCGGACACGATGGATGCCGTGGTCGCGACGAATACCATCTGGAAGAACCAGTCCGACATGGTCGAATAGCCGGCGCTCACCACCGATGCGGCCGCGCTTTCGGATCCGTCGGTCAGGAGCGCGATTTCCTCCGGGGTCGAGTTGTAGAACAGGGTGAGGGTCCCGACCAGATCATTGACATCCACATACATGAGGTTGTACCCCACGATGTAGTACGAAATGCCCGCAATGGAGTACAGGCCGATGTTCTTGAGACAGATGACCGATGCATTCTTGGTACGGACCGAACCTGCTTCAAGCATGGTGAAGCCGGCGCACATCCACATCACCAGCGCGCCCCAAATCAGGAATGAAAAGGTGTTGAAGACGAATGCAGGTTCACCGCCAACACTGGCAAGTACGGTCCCGGGCAGCAAGGCAAGGCACAGCGCTGTGGAGGGCAAAAGCAACTTGGCTCCGAGATGAGTTCTCATTGTCATTATCCGGATTTCCAAATCGGCGCTCGGAGCGCCGGGAACGAATATCCTTGCCGGAACACATCGGTTGGGCAAGGCACAGAAGAACGAAACACCCCATTTTACCACCTGAAGTCAGGCGGATAGCAAGAGCCGAAGGGAAGTCTCTGTTCCCGGGCAGTCATCTCGAAGAACATGGCCCATCGGGCACATGTTCAGTCGGGAAATGGTGGAGGTGGCGGGAATTGAACCCGCGTCCGCAAGCCCTACGCTCACCGGCAACTACATGCTTAGTCTGCGCTTCAAGTTAACCGTCCGGCCAGTCGGCAGACAAACTTACCGGACGGCGAGCCTGCTTACCTTTAGCAGCCGGCTAACAGGCACAGCCGGCAAGCGATCCTGTCTGGAATGACCTTCCGAGCCCAAGCCGACAGGCGAGCCGGGTGGAAGGACTAGCGGGACTTAAGCCGCCAGTGCGTAGTTGTCGTCGTTGGCAACTATTGTTGTGCAGCTGGATTTGCGAGGAACTCTGCACCTCGGCATGCTCCGATGGTTTCGCGACCGACGTCGAAGCCAGTCACCCCCATATGGATAGGCGATTCTACACCCGAAAGTGGCGTGACAAAAGGAAATTTCAAGTGCTCGCGGCGGCCGCGGCTACCGCTTCAGCAGCCTCGCCCTGTCCCGTTCCCATTCCCGCTGCCGGATGGTCTGGCGCTTGTCGTGCTGTTTCTTGCCCTTTGCAAGCGCAATCCTCAACTTGGCCTTTCCCCTTGACCAGTAGAGCGCAAGCGGCACCAGGGTGTAGCCCTCGCGCTCGGTGGCGCCGATCAGTTTGCTGATTTCCTTCCTGTGGAGGAGAAGCTTCCGGGCCCTGGTCGGATCAGGATGGATATGGCTGCTGGCCTGGATCAGGGGCGAAATATGGGCGCCGACAAGGAACACTTCCCCATTTTGCACGATCACATAGCTTTCCTTTAGCTGGGCGCGCCCTTCCCGGAGACTCTTGACTTCCCAGCCTTCCAGGGCCATGCCCGCCTCGTACGGTTCCTCGATGAAATAGTCGAAGGTCGCCTTGCGGTTGACGGCAATGGTGTTGGGGTCGGTTTTTTTCCTGGGCTTGGCCACGGTCGGGACTGCGGATTCCCCGAGCACTGCGAATGGGGGGGCTGAAGTATAATCCAGAGTTCCCTGCAATGCGGTCTTCCCCGAATGTACCAGGTGGAGCGCTCGGCGCTGGTGATGCATCCTGCCGCGCATCTGAGCGAACTCGTCAACGACGTCGATCGCTATCAGGAGTTTCTGCCCTGGTGCGGGGGGGCGCGCGTGCTTTCCCGGGATGACAGGGGCTACACGGCCTCGGTGGATATCGCTTTCAAGGGCCTGAAGAGATCGTTCACCACCCGCAACACCATGGTTGATGACCAGCGAATGGAAATGGTGCTGGTGGACGGCCCGTTCAGCGACCTGTCCGGCACGTGGACCTTCAAGGCCATTTCCCCGGAGGCCTCCCGGATCTCGCTGTCGCTCAGTTTCGGATTCTCCAACCGGGTCGTGGAGGCGGCGGTGGGACCGGTTTTCAGGCTGATCGCGGATTCGATGGTGGAGTCCTTCTGCAGGCGTGCGGACGAACTGGCGGAACGGCGGGGCTGATGGGCATCGAGATCGAGGTGGTCTACGCCCTGCCGGACGAACAGGTGGTCATCCCCGTGAACGTGGAACCGGCGGCGACCATTCAAGATGCCATTCGGCTGTCCGGCATCCTGGAGCGCTTCCCGGAGATCGTGCTGGAAGACAGGATGGTGGGTATCTTCGGCCGCTGCATGGCACTTGATCACCCGGTGCAGGCGCATGACCGGGTGGAGATCTACCGTCCGCTGCACGCGAGCCCCGCCGATGCGCGCCGGATGCGTGCCGAGGCTCGCCGCCGGCGTCGTGCCGGGAAGTGACAGCGCCCGGGGTGCACGGATAATTTCATTGCATCTCGGAAAGGGTTTTGGTATAACGCAGCGCCTGATTTTTCCGGCCCCGGAGCGATCGACCGCATGGCCCGGGCAACCACTCAAAAAAGACAAAACGACCAGTACATGCCAACCAGGAAGAAACCCGCAGTCCTGATCCATGGTGTTCCTCCCTACAAGCCGAAAAGGAATGAAGAGTACATGGGACCGGGTCAGATCGAACACTTTCGCCAGATACTCAACGGATGGCTCAAGGAACTGAAGGACGAGACCTCCCGCACCGTGGTCCATATGCAGGACGAGACCGCGAATTACCCGGACCTCACGGACCGCGCCAGCCAGGAAACCGACATGGCCCTGGAATTGCGTGGCCGTGACCGCGACCGGAAACTGATTCGCAAGATCGAGGACACGATCGCCTACCTCAAATCCGGCGATTACGGTTTCTGTGAGAACTGCGGGGAGGAAATCGGCCTCAAGCGCCTCGAGGCGCGCCCTACCGCCAGGCTTTGCATCGACTGCAAGACCATTGACGAAATCCGGGAGCGGCAGCTCTCGTAACCGGCCTTGCGCGGGTCCGGCCGCGGCGGGAATACCGGACGGCGTCGTGACCGGCCATGCCGGCCGGGTTCTCCAATCGGGTATTCCGGCTACCGGTACATCCCGGGGTAACGATTGATGAACCGTCTTTCGGTGTCGTAGGGAAAGACATCATGGCGTTTCTTTTCCCGGATATCCGTTTGCACCTGCTTCCAGTAGCCGGGGTCGAGCAACTCGGGGTGATGCACCACAAAGCGTTCACGGACCTTGGGATGATTGACCACGAAGTTCTCGAACTGCTCGGGGAAGAAGTCGTTGTCGCCGACATGGTACCAGGGCTCCGCTGAGAGTTCCTGTTCCGGGGTCCGGGCCTCGGGAATGGCGCGGATCCGGATATCGTCCATGTGGCAGATCTCATCGTAGTCGTAGAACACCACGCGCCCATGCCTGGTCACGCCGAAGTTCTTCAGCAGCATGTCCCCGGGAAAGATATTGGCGGCGATCATTTCCTTCACCGCGTTGCCGTAGCTGATCACCGACGCGTCCAGCAGCTCGTCTTCGGCATGATCCAGGTAGATATTAAACGGCACCATGCGCCGTTCGATGTAGAGGTGCCGGATCACCACGTAGTCGTTCTCGAGGATCAGGCTGTCGGCGATGGAGTCCTGCAGTTCCTCCAGCAGTTCATCGGAGAACCGGGACAGCGGGAATGCGACATGGGAGAATTCCAGGGTGTCCGCCATGCGGCCCACCCGGTCATGCATCTTCACCATCTGGTATTTCTGCTTCACGGTCGCGCGGTCCATGTTCTTGGGCGGCGCGAATTGGTCCTTGATCACCTTGAACACGTAGGGAAAGGAGGGCAGGGTGAACACGCTCATTACCATGCCCTTGATGCCCGGGGCGATGACCAGCTTGTCGGAGGAATGTTCCAGGTGATGCAGGAATTCACGGTAAAACAGGGTCTTGCCCTGTTTCTGGAAGCCGATGCAGGTATACAGATCGGCAGGGGTCTTGGTCGGCAACAGGCTTTTCAGGAAGCCCACCAGGCCTGACGGCACATCGGTGTCCACCATGAAATAGGCCCGGGTGAAACTGAAGATCAGGGCGAGGTCGTTGACATCGGTGATGACCGTGTCCACGTACAGTTCGAAGTCCTCGTTGATCAGGACCGGTATCACGAAGGGTTGCATTTCCAGCCCGATCATGGCCCGGCAGACGATGTAGGCCGCCTTGTTTCGGAAAAACAGGCTCGAGGCCACATGGAACTGGCGGTGGGGGGCCGGTTTCAGCGCATATTCCAGGGTGGGGCGCAGGTCGTCCGCCAGGAGCCTGACATCGCGGTCGATGTCCTGCCAGGGACGGCCCAGGCCGAAGGACGTCAGGACCTGTCCGAGGCAGGTCTCCAGACCCTGGCTGTCCGGATAGAAGCTGGTGTATACCGGGTGGTCCAGGTCGAGAAACTCCACCGCCGTTCCCGGCTTGACGAAAATGTAGTCGTTGTTGAAGTAGGCGCTGTCGAACAGCCGGCAAAACACGGAATTGTAGAAGGTCTCCGCCAGTTCCGGCTGGTCGTGGTTGTACAAAAGCCAGAGGTACCAGCGCTTGACGTCCTGCCACAGCGTCGTGTCGAAGGGCGTGAGTTCGAAGCGGCTCCGGAGCTGGTCGATGGCCTCGTTGACCCGTTGGTCGTAATAGTAGATCCGTTCCTTGCGGGCATTGCTCTCGCCTTCCCAGTCGGACTGCTCGAAGCGGTCCCTGGCGGCGCGGGTGATTTCCTGAAACAGCTGGAAATGGCGGTTGAAGCCCTCGAGAATGGTCTCCGCGACGCGGTGACTGAGCGGCTGTTCCGGGCCTTGGGCGGTTGTCATCAGAATTCGAATTGCAGGGTGAGAGGGCCGTCGTTCACCAAGGTGACCTGCATTTCGGCGCCGAACACGCCGGCGGGAACAGTCTTCCCCAGGGCCGATTCCAGCGCCGTCCTGAAGGCGTCGAAGGCCGGTGAGGCGACCGCCGGATCCATGGCGTCGGTGAAGTCCGGCCGCCGTCCCTTGTGGCTTTTCCCGTACAGGGTGAACTGGGGCACCGCGAGGATGTCGCCGTGGATGTCGACGACGGAATGATCCAGCCTGCCCCGGTCATTGGCGAAGACCCGCAGGTTCACCAGCTTCTCCGCGGCGCGGTCGATTTTCGATTGCCAGTCGCCCCTGTCCGCTTCGCCGAAACCGACCAGCAACAGGAGCCCGGGACCGATTTTCGCCACCTGCTCGCCGCCGGCCTCCACCGACGCGGTACGCACCCGTTGTAACAGAACTCGCATGGAACCCCTCATTGACTGCGAACAACTGCCCGGCCCGCCGTCCTGCCCGGCATGCGGGAGGGGCGGGCCGCCGTAATCTCGAAAGCGCCAACGGTCCGGAGCCGAAGATACCCGGCCATGACCGATCCCGAGGCGCCGCCATTCTGCCAGATCATGATGCTCCGGGACCGCCGTTCAGCCGAATGGCGGAGTCATGGCGGGCCGTCCGGCGGGGAAGCCGCTGGGCGATCGATGCCTTCATATGCCTGCCGTTCCTTCGGAACTATGCGGGCGCACCCAGGGACATGGCCCGCCGTTTGGTTTCCCCGGTCGGACCGAATTCGGTGGGCCAGCCCTGGATATGCCGGAGCACCAGTTGTTTCATCATCCCGATATGCGCCGGGGTGTCGTTGAGGCAGGGGATGTATTCGAAGCGTTCACCGCCCGCCCCCAGGAACGTGTCCCGGTTCTGGATCGCGATCTCCTCCAGGGTCTCCAGGCAGTCGGCGCTGAACCCGGGGCAGATGACCTGCACGGAACGGACGCCGTCCGCCGCAAGTTGGCGCAGGGTCGCGTCGGTGTAGGGCTGCAGCCACTGTTTCGGCCCCAGGCGCGACTGGAAGCTGACCTGCCACTCGTCTGCGGCGAGTCCGAGCTGCTCCGCCAGCAGTCGGGCGGTCTTCTGGCATTCGCAGTGATAGGGATCGCCCTTGTCGAAATATTCCCGGGGGATGCCGTGAAAGGACATCAGCAGCAGGTCCGGACTGCCGTGCCGGCTGCGGTGGGCCTGCACGCTGTCCGCCAGGGCGCCGATATAGGCATCGTCGTCGTGATAGTGGTTGACGAAACGCAGTTCCGGCAGCCGGCGTTCCGGTATGAGTGCCGCTGCCACGGCGTCGAACGTGGTGGCCGTGGTGGTGGCCGAGTACTGCGGGTACAGGGGCAGCACGAGGACATGCGTCGCTCCGCGCCGCCTGAGCCGCGCCAGGCCGCTGGCAATGGAGGGATTGCCGTAGCGCATGGCCAGCTCCACCGACACCGGCTGTTCCGAGAGCGCGGCCTGCAGCGCCTCCGTCTGGCGGATGGAAATTGCCAGGAGCGGCGCCCCCTCCTCTCCCCAGATCTCGGCATAGTCTTTGGCCTTGCGCCTTGGACGGGTATTCAGGATCACGCCGTTCAGTATCGGCCACCACAGAACCCGTGGCAGTTCCACTACCCTGGGGTCGCTGAGAAACTCCTTCAGGAAACGCCTGATGGCGCCCGGCGTCGGATCGGCGGGGGTGCCCAGATTCGTCAGCAGGACGCCGATGGTTGCCGGGGCGGCATGGTCGAAATTCGTGGACTCGGTCATTCTGCGGTTCCAATGCCCGGAAATGGGCTATTGTAGGGGATGAACGCGCAGCCGGTGACGGCATGGCCGCAGGGCGCGGCAACGGGCATCAAGAAAAAGCCCCCTCGCGAAGAGGGGGCGGGAAATGCCGGTGACTGAACCGTGCCGGTGTCAGACGATCGTGCGGGTGAACTCCGGATAGGCCTCGATGCCGCAGTCCGCCATGTCCATGCCCTCGTATTCGTCCTCCTCGCCGACACGGATGCCGATGGAGTGCTTGAGCACCAGCCAGACGACGGAGCTCGCGGCGAACACCCAGACGATGATGGTGGCGGCACCGATGATCTGGCCAAGGAAGGTGGCGCCGTCATTGGTCAGCGGCACCAGGAGCAGGCCGAGCAGTCCGCAGGTGCCATGGACGGAAATGGCGCCCACCGGATCATCGATTCGCAGTTTGTCCAGCAGCCGGATGCTGAAGACCACCAGCACACCGCCGAGCCCGCCCCACAAGGTGGCGACGAGGGCAGTCGGGGTGGAGGGCTCCGCGGTGATGGTCACCAGTCCTGCGAGGGCGCCGTTCAGCAGCATGGTGAGGTCGGCCTTGCCGTACAGGAGCCTGGCAACGACCAGGGCGGCGACGGCGCCGCCCGCGGCGGCCGTATTGGTGTTCAGGAACACCATCGCGACCGCGTGGGCGTTGCTGATGTCGCCGAGTTTCAATACCGAACCGCCGTTGAAACCGAACCATCCCATCCACAGGATGAAGGTGCCGACCGTGGCGAGCGGCATGTTGGCGCCGGGCATGGCGCGGATGCTGCCGTCCCTGCCGTACTTGCCCTGGCGAGGCCCGAGAAGGATCACGCCGGCAAGCGCGGCGGTGGCGCCGGCCATGTGCACGATGCCCGAGCCCGCGAAATCGCTGAAGCCCAGGTCACCCAGGCTGTACATTCCGAACACGGCATTGCCGCCCCAGGTCCAGCCGCCCTCGACGGGGTAGATGACCGCGGTCATCACCACGGCGAACAGGAGGAACGCCCAGAGCTTCATCCGTTCCGCCACGGCCCCGGAAACGATGGACATCGCGGTGGCCACGAAGACGACCTGGAAGAAGAAGTCGGACGCGCCGGAATAGATGGAACCGCCGGTGAAGCCGTCCTCGCGGGCGGCGAATTCCGCGAGCACACCGTCGGTATCGATGTCCCCCATGCCGGCCAGGAACCATTCGCCGCCGTACATGATGGCATAGCCGCAAACCAGGTACATGATGCAGGAAATGGCGTAGAGGGCCATGTTCTTGGTCAGGATTTCGGTGGTGTTCTTGGCACGCACCATGCCGGCTTCGAGCATCGAAAAGCCGGCGGCCATCCACATGACAAGAGCGCCGCAGACCAGGAAGTAGAACGTGTCGATGGCGTACTGTAAATGAAATAGGTTGTTTTCCACGGTAGTTGTCCTCTCTGATCAGATTGCGTCAACGCCGGATTCGCCCGTGCGGATACGGACCACCTGCTCGATGTCATACACAAAGACCTTGCCGTCTCCCACCTTGCCGGTGGAGGCGGCGTTGACGATCGCTTCCACCACCTGGTCGAGAACCGCGCTGTCGATGGCGATTTCCAGCTTGATCTTGGGCAGGAAGTCCACCACGTATTCAGCGCCGCGGTAGAGTTCGGAATGGCCCTTCTGGCGGCCGAAGCCCTTGACCTCGGTCATGGTCATTCCGCTGACACCGGCCTCGGAAAGGGCGGTGCGCACGTCATCCACCTTGAAGGGCTTGATGATCGCTACAATGAGTTTCATGTGATTCCTCCTCATGACTTGGAACAAACGGCCCTTTCGGGCACCTGGCAGATAGGGAAGCAATTGCCGTGCCAGTTTTATTTATTTTTTATAATCAATAGGATAGATGACTTAATATCCTTTGCGGAAGTTCGTCTGCACAATGATGGTGCATCGATGGTGCGCCCTGGTGCAGCCCGGCGGCAGTGCCGGCGACGATAAAGGCGGTACAATCGCCGCCTTCATCCGCCCTGACCCGATCCCCCAGACATGATTGAGCTCATTCCGGACAAGGCCGTGTCCGCCCGGAAGGTATTCGGCATTGAAGCCGACCTGGAGGTGCCCGCGTTCAGCGAGCGCGACGCCCATGTTCCGGAGATCGATCCGGCCTACTGCTTCAATCCGGACGTAACCCTGGCCATCCTGGCCGGATTCATCAATGACCGCCGGGTCATGGTTCAGGGCTTCCACGGCACGGGGAAGTCCACCCATGTCGAGCAGGTCGCAGCCAGGCTCAACTGGCCCTGCGTGCGGGTGAACCTGGACGGCCACATCAGCCGGCTGGACCTGGTGGGGCGGGATGTGATCGCAATCCGCGAGGGCCGCCAGGTGACGGAATTCCAGGAGGGCATGATCCCCTGGGCGCTGCAAAGGCCGGTGGCATTGATCTTCGACGAATTTGACGCCGGGCGGCCCGATGTCATGTTCGTGATCCAGCGGATTCTGGAGCGGAACGGGAAATTCACCCTGCTGGACCAGAACCGGGTGATCAATCCCCATCCGGCGTTCCGTCTGTTCGCCACGGCCAATACCGTGGGCCTCGGCAACCTGAACAGCCTCTATCACGGCACCCAGGTACTGAACCAGGCCCAGGTGGACCGGTGGAACATCGTCACCACGCTGAACTACCTTGATGCCTCGGACGAGGTCCGCATCGTGCTGGCGCAGGTGCCGTCGTTCGGGAATCGCCGGGACGTCGTCGAAAGCATGGTGGCGGTGGCGGATCTCACCCGCAAGGGCTTCGCCGCGGGGGACATCTCCACAGTCATGTCGCCGCGCACGGTGATCACCTGGGCGGAGAACACGGAGATTTTCGGCGACATGGCCCGTGCTTTCCGCCTTTCGTTCCTGAACAAATGCGATGACGCCGAACGCTCCATCATCGCGGAGTACTACCAGCGCGCCATGGGCGAGGAACTGGAATACTCCATCGCCGTCGGGCCATAGGCTCGGCGCCGGATCGGGAATGTCCCCTTGAGCGGCGAACAGGTCCGCAAACGCCACATCGAGCGTCATTGCGCCGCGGCCATTCGGGCGCTGGCGGCGCATCCGGCTGCGGAATTCCGGCGGGACCTGTTGTTCGACGGCAATCGCGGCGTGGCCCTCATGAGTCCGCATCTGGCCCTGGACGTCGGCCGGGATTCCCTGGTCCGGTGCCGCGGCGTGGCCGATGCCATGGCCCTGCGGTTGATCCATACGGACCTCGAACTGCACGGGTCGCTGATGCCTCCGAACGCTGCCGCTGCCATGGTGTTCGATATCCTGGAACAGCTCCGGGTGGAAAGCCTGGCGCCGCAGGGACTGAGGGGCCTTCGGCGCAATCTCGACGATGCATTCAACGAATGGTGCCGCAAGAGCCGGGCCTCGGGATTCGCGGAAAACGAGTTCGGCCTGGTCGTATACAGCATCACCCAGATCGTGCGCTCGCGCCTGACCGGGGCCGCGCAGGACGAGGAGGTGGAGGGGCTCATCGAGTCCACCCGTTTCCGTCTCGGGCCGCTGATCGGAGACGCGCTGAAGGTATTGCCCCGCCTGCGGCATGACCAGCATGCCTACGCGCAGCATGCCCTCACCATCGCGCAGGTGGCCGGGGACATCGCCGATGCCCTCGGCGGCGTGGAACGACAGACTGCCCGGACCGCCCAACGGATGCTGCTGCCGCGCCAGCATTCGGTTGATGAGCGGTACACGGATGCGGCCGGCGCCTGGGCCGGAACCGGGCCCGGGCAGCCTGGTGAGTCCGGCGGCCGGTACCGCGTTTTCTGCCGGGACCACGACCGCGAAGTCGGTGCCCGGGAGGTGGTGCCGCTGGCGTCCCGGCGGCGGGTGCTGCGGGCGGAGCTGGACCGGCTGGTGAAGGCCCAGGCCGTCAGCGTGCCCAGGCTCGCCCAGCGGCTGAAAACCCTGTTTTCGGCGCCCGAGTATGCCGGCTGGAACTTCGGCGAGGAAGACGGGTACCTGGACGGGAGGCGATTGTCCCAGATCGTTGCCAACCCGGCCTACAGCCGCATCTTTCGTCAACGGCAACGGGTGCCCAGGGCCGAGACCGTGGTCAGTTTCCTCATTGACAATTCAGGTTCCATGAAGCGCCTGCGGTATGAGGCGGTGGCGGTGCTGGTGGATATCTACAGCCGCGCCCTGGATCTGGCCGGCGTACCGAACGAGATCCTTGGCTTCACCACCGGCGGCTGGACCGGGGGGCAATCCATCGAGGCCTGGCGCAGGGCCGGAAGCCCGGAATCCCCGGGCCGGCTCAATGACCGGCTGCACGTGGTCTACAAGGATGCCGCAACCCCCTGGCGCCGCGCCCGGGAAGGCATTGCGGCACTGCTGTCGACGAACCACTTTCGTGAAGGGCTGGATGGCGAAGCCCTGGAATGGGCGGCCGGGCGGCTCATCGCCCGCGAGGCCAATCGCCATTGCCTGGTGATGATCTCGGACGGCGCGCCCATGGACAGTGCCACGGGTCATCACAATCCGCCCGGATTCCTGGACGGTCACCTGCGGGACGTGATACAGCGGCTGGAGGGCGGCGGCGAGGTCGAACTCCGGGGAATCGGGGTGAATCTTGATCTCGGTGATTTCTATGCCCACTCGCTGGTGCTGGATCTCGCCGGCACCCTGGGAAATGCGGAGTTCAGGGCGCTGGAATCCCTGTACCGGGGCCATCGGCTGCAGTGACCGGCCGCGGGGCGTCTCCTGAGATCGGGTCCTGCGCGTCGCCGGGCGGTCTGCGGGATGGCGGGATTCCGTGCCGGGCTACTCCTCGGCCAGGTATTTCATGCGCAGGTTGTCATCGTGGCCGCGCCAGCTCTGGGCCTCGATGAATACACGGGTGATTTCCGGGTGGGCCGACTTGATGTCCGCTTCCATGTCCGAAATCGTGGACTCCACCTCGCTCGCGGAAATGCCGTCGACGAAGTCGACGCTGAGACAAAGCAGGATGTCGCGTGGTCCGAAATGCATGGTCAGCAGCTCGTTGATGCTGATGATGCCCTCGTGGCCGTTGACGATCCTGCGGATACTGCCGATCACCCTGGGCCGCGCCGCCTCGCCGATGAGCAGGCCCTTGCTCTCGTAGGCGAGCAGGGCTGCCGTGCAGGCGAGAATGACGCCGATGACGATGGAAGCTATGGCGTCGAAGACCGGGTTGCCGGTGATCTGTGCCAGACTGATGCCGATCAGGGCCGCGCACAGGCCCAGCATCGCCGCGCTGTCCTCGAAAAGGACGGTGAACACCGTGGGATCCTTGCTGCGCTGTATCGCCTTGATGTAGCTGAGGGCCCCCTTGGTCTTGCGGAATTCGTGCAGGGCCACCCACCAGGCGGCGCCCTCGAAGAGCATCGCGAACCCGAGCACGATGTAGTTCACCAGCGGTTTCTGGATCGTGTGGGGATTCTGCAGTTTGCTGACGCCCTCGTAGATGGACAGGCCCGCCCCCAGGGAGAAGATCAGGATAGCCACCACGAAGGTCCAGAAATAGAGCTCCATGCTGTAGCCGAAGGGGTGGCGTGCGTCCGCAGGCTTGCCGGACCGCTTCAAACCGTACAGCAGGAGGCACTGGTTGCCGGTGTCCACCACCGAATGGATGGCCTCGCTGAACATGGCGGAACTGCCGGTGATGCCCGCGGCAATGAACTTGGTTGTGGCGATCAGGCTGTTGCCGGCCATCGCGGCGAAGATGACCTTGCGGGACCCGTGAATGGAAGACATGGCGCTACCGCCCCCCGGCCGCCATGACCGTCCCGGTTGGCGGTGACCTGAAACCCGGAGCCGGGGGAGCCCCGTCCGGAGGGGCCGGTTCGTCCTCGGCGCCAGCCGATTCCGTGCCATCCTGGCCGGGGTTCGCATGATCCGGGCCGGCTGCGGAAACCGCTGCCGGCGTGCCCACCTGCCCGGTGGCGGTTGCATCCGGCCTGGAGCCGGTGCGCTGATTGTTCATTGTTTCGAATTTTCCAGTGGAGCCGTATCCGCGGGGCGCGTCACGCGCCCATCGGATACTCCCGTCATGGTACTTGCGGATTTCCCCATTTGGCAAGCCCCGGATCGCCCCGGATCGCCCCGGATCGACGCGGCCGACCCTGTGGATCGGCAGGCGCTTCGGTCCGGAAGCCGGTGCTGATGGCGGCATGTCGTTCAGGTGGTCAGGCGGCGGTAGATATCAGCCACTTTCAGGGGCAGCTTGCGTACCTCGTCCACCACCACGAAACTGGCGGGACCGTACATGTGCGGCAAGTATTCCCCGGCCTCGGTGTCGATGGTGATGCAGAACGGATGAATCCCGGTGTTGCGCGCTTCCAACAGGGCCTGGCGCGTATCCTCGATGCCGTATTCACCGCGGTAGCCGTCATAATCGTCCGGCTTGCCGTCGGAAAGGGTGATCAGGATGCGGGTTCTTGCCTCCACCTGGCCCAGTATGCCGGTCAGGTGCCGGATGGTGACCCCCATCCGGGTGTAATCCTGGGGACGCAACCCGCTGATGCGGGCCCGTATCTCGTCATCGTAGCGGCGTGCGAACGACTTGATCCGGTACACCTCGCAGCGGTTCCGGGTCATGCCGGAGAACCCGTAAATGGCGTACTGGTCGCCGAGGATTTCCAGGGCCTCGCACAGCAGTATCAGGCTTTCGCGCTCCGCCTCGTTGATCCATCCCTTGGTGGAGCCACTGACGTCCACCATGAAGACCACGGCCAGGTCCCGCTCCACTTTCTGCTTGCGGGTGTATACCCGGTCGCTCATCTCCACGCCGGTCTGCATGTCCGCATAGGCGGTGATCAGGGCGTCCAGGTCCACGTTGTCCCCGGTGGGTTCCGCTTTCAGGATGCGGTCGTCCCCCCGCAGGGCCTCGAAATACCGCCGAATGTCTCCCACCAGGGGTGCATACCGCTTCAGGGTGCGTTCGTAAAAATCATCGTAAACCGGCTGGGTCGTCGTTTCCCTGAGCGTGCACCAGTTCTTGCGGTAGGTCTGGCGGCGGTAGTCCCATTCATCGTAGGTAAACGTGTCACCGCCGGTTGCGGCCTTGTCGGCAGGCTCCGGCTGCTGTCCCCGCTCATCGGCGTCGTAGTCGCCATCGCCGGCGGGCACCAGCCAGTCTTCCGGGATATCTTCCAGGTCCTGCAGAAGGGAGCGCAGCAGGTTTTCCAGATCCGCGGAAGGAGCCACCGGTTCGCCGTCCACGGCAAGCTCGGGGTCGGCGCCGGATTCCTCGTCATGCCGGAGGTCGACCTCGGCGTTCTCCATCGCGGCCGCCTCGTCCCCCTCGCCCGGGGTCTGGCGCAGCAATTCGGCGAGCGCGGACTGAAGCTCGTCCTTCTCCAGTTCCAGTCGCTGCTCGATGCCGTCCCTGGCCGCCTCGAGGTCAAACCCGCCCTGGTAGACGGGGGCCTCCGGCCAGGGCATCTGCAGGGGATAGAGCTTTTCCGTTGCGGCCAGGGTATCCGACACCGTGGCGTTCTCGTCTTCGAGCAGATCCAGGTAATACCGCCAGGTGGCGTCATGGGCCGGTGCCGGGGCATGCAGCCCGAACATCTCCCGGGCGAGCCCGGGAAGTTCCCGCCCGATGCAGGCGTTGAGCCTGGCGGTTTCCAGCAGGTTGAACAGGCGCAGCGCGCGGCCGTTGTCCTGGAACTTCGCCAGGATCTGCACCAGATGGGGCGCGTCCGGGCTCTGCCGGCGGAAGGTGCCGAACCATGTCTGTGCCCACAGGTGCACCGACATGACCTTGTACAGGCAATAATTCAGTTCCCGGTCGTTGAATCGATTGATCTGGGCGGGCAGGTAGAGCGTGTTGGTGTCCGTGTAGATGCTGTTGCCGGCCTCCAGTTTCAGTGTGCGTCCCGCCAGGCCGGTGATGAACGTCTCCAGTACCGGGCGGATCTGGTCCAGGGAGACGGAAATGTGACTGAGACGGAACTCGGCCGCGTATACCTCCAGGGCGTCGAGCGCGGTGCATCCGGGATAGAGCCCCTCCTTGTCATACACATCCATGGCGTGCAGCAACCATCGGCGTGTCCCCTCCAGTCCCATGAGCCGGATCGCTCTTGGAGCGTGGCTGACGAACTGGAAGGCCATCTCCGAGTTGGACCGGCGGATGACGTCGGTCCAGTGCAGGGCGAAATCCCGTTCTTCCTCCGTGAGCGGCAGCAGGCCCCTGGCGGGTCCCGACGAGGTGCGGCGGGTGGAAAGCACCGGGTCGAGGTACTCGTCCAGCCGGGCGGTGATCCCGTCAAGGGTCGCTGTGGTGGGACTGTCCTCCGGCATCATCAATTGATCCAGATCGCGGTTTCCTGGCGGCGTGATCGGCGGGCCAGGATGCCGCTACACGTTGAAACGGAAATACATGATATCGCCATCCTGCACCCGGTAGTCTTTCCCTTCCAGTCTCAGCTTGCCCGCTTCCCGGGCACCGGCTTCCCCGCCGCAGTCGATGAAGTCCTCGTATCCCGTGGTTTCGGCCCGGATGAATCCGCGCTCGAAGTCCGTGTGGATTTCCCCGGCGGCCTGGGGTGCGGTGGCGCCGGCCCGCACGGTCCATGCGCGAACCTCCCTGGGCCCGGTGGTGAAAAAGGTCAGCAGGTCAAGGAGGCGGTATCCGGCGCGGATCACCCGGTTGAGCCCGGGCTCGCTGAGCCCCATGTCCGCGAGAAAGGCCTCCGCCTCCCCGGGGTTGATCTGTGACAGTTCCTGCTCGATGGCGGCACAAACGGGCACCACCTCCGCGCCCTCGTCCCCGGCAACGGCCCGGATCGCATCCAGGTGAGGATTGTCTTCGAATCCGTCCTCGTCGACATTGGCGATGTAGAGGCTTGGCTTGATCGTCAGGAAACAGAGCGGCCCCAGCCGAGCACGCGCGCGGGCATCCAGTTCCATGCCCCTGAGGGGCCTGCCCCCGTCGAGGCATTCCATGATCCGCCCGAGGAGTGCTGCCATGGCGAGCTGTTCCTTGTCGCCGGACTTGCTGTTCTTTTCCGCCCGCTTTAGTGCCCGGTCGGCGGTTTCCATGTCCGCCAGAACCAGTTCGGTATTGATGGTGTCGATGTCAGAGACGGGGTCCACGCGGTCTGTCACGTGAACGATATTGCCGTCCTCGAAGGCCCGGACCACGTGGGCGATGGCGTCCACCTCGCGAATGTGGGACAGGAACCGGTTGCCAAGGCCCTCGCCCTTCGACGCGCCGGCCACCAGCCCCGCGATGTCCACGAACTCGATGGTGGTCGGGATGGTCTTGCCGGGCCTGACGATGTCGCTGATCCGGAAAAGCCTGGGGTCCGGCACTTCCACGATGCCCACGTTGGGGTCGATGGTGCAGAAGGCATAGTTCGCCGCCTGCGCGGAAGCGGACTGGGTAAGGGCATTGAACAGCGTGGACTTGCCCACGTTGGGCAGGCCCACGATTCCGCATCTGAAACCCATGGTCAGTCGGTGTGGAGGAAATTCATGGCCCGGGGGAAGTCGCCCTGGAGAATGTCCGGCAGCGCCGACACCGCCCGGTCGATGGCGGCCAGGATGACGATCCGGTCATCGGCGGGGGGCCTTGAAAGCACGTATGGGGATGCCTCGCTGCCAGGGCCGGGATGGCCGATCCCGATCCGCAGGCGCTTCATGTCCCGGGCGCCGGATTTCTGCATGATGTCCCCGAGGCCCCTGTGTCCGCCATGCCCGCCCTGCAGCTTGAGCCGGATGGTGCCCGGCGGGAGGTCGAGTTCATCATAGGCCACCAGGACCTGTTCCGTGGGGATGCGGAAAAAACGGGCATAGGGCACCACGCTGTCGCCGCTGAGATTCATGAACGTTTGCGGCGCGATCACCCGGATTGTTGCGCCGTCGAGCCTGAAACCGCCTGTCAGCGCCTTGTACCGGCTGTCCTCCTGAAGCGTGAAGCCGAAGGACTGCTGCAACGCCTGGATGAACCAGAAGCCGGCGTTATGCCGGGTTTCCGCATATTGTCTGCCGGGATTGCCCAGTCCGGCAATCAGGCCAATGGCCGGTGCTGGCATGGCTTGTGCAGGGACGCGGTATGCGAGCGAGATTGCCTGGGGGCCGGGGGATGGCCGGTGATCGTCTGGCCGGGAGCTGCCTATTCCTCTTCCCCGGTATCCGCATCGGTATCGGTATCGGCATCGGCAACGGCTTCCTCCTCCCCGACCTGTTCGTCCGGCACCTCGGATTTTGCCGATACCCGGGTGGCCTGCACGGCCACCACGGCATTATCGTGCTCATGGATGTCGCCGTGGGTGAACGCAGTGATCTGCACGCCCTCGGGCAGTTGGATATCCGACAGGTGCAGGGACTGGCCGAGGCGCAGCTCGCTGACGTTCATCTCGATATGTTCCGGCAGGTCTTTCGGCAGGCAGGTGACTTCCACCTCGTTCATCAGGTGGGAAATCATGCCGCCGTCGATCCGCACGCCGAGGCATTCATCCTCGCCGAAGTAGTGGATCGGCAGGGCGATGTGGATCGGCTTGTTTTCGTCGATCCGCTGGAAATCCGCATGCAGGATCCTGGTCTTGTGGGGATGGCGCTGGACATCGCGCAGGATCGCCCTTTCCCTCTTGCCGTCGGTATCAATGGTGATCACCTGGGAAAAGAACTCCTCCCGTTCCAGGCTGTGGAACAGGAGATCGTGGTTCACCGCGATACTCAGGTTCTCCTTGCCGGCGCCGTACAGAACCGCCGGGACATCGCCTTCCTTGCGCAGGCGGCGTACCAGGCTGGTGCCGGTTCGTGCCCGGATCCGGGCCTTCAGAACGACTTCTTCACTCATTTGTGGTTTCTCTCACTTTCCATTGGCCCATGGGGCCGTTAGTCAAACAAAATCAATTCGGGGGCCTCGCGCAGGGGTCCGGCCCGCAGCTCCGGTCAGTCAATGAACAGGTTGCTGATGGAGTCCCCGGTGGCAATCCGGCGAATGGACTCCGCCAGCAGCTCCGCCACGCTGAGCTGCGTGATCATGGCGCAGTCCTGCGCCTCCTCGCTCAACGGGATGGAATTGGTGACCAGCAACTCGTCCAGGGCGGACTCGGCAATGCGCTTGATCGCCCCGCCGGACAGCACTGCGTGGGTACAGGTCGCCACCACTTTCACCGCGCCGCGGTCCTTCAGGGCCTCCGCCGCCTCGCACAGTGTGTTGGCGGTGTCCACCATGTCGTCAATCATGATGCATGACCGGCCCTCGACCTCGCCGATGATATGCATCACCTTGGCCTCGTTCGCCCGCGGGCGCCGCTTGTCGATGATCGCCAGTTCGGTCTCCAGCTGTTTCGCCATGGCCCGGGCACGCACCACTCCCCCCACGTCGGGGGAAACCACGACGGGATTGGACAGGCGCTTGCGCCAGATCTCCCCCATCAGGACCGGGGAGCCGTATATGTTGTCGCAGGGGATGTCGAAAAACCCCTGAATCTGGTCGGCGTGCAGGTCCATGGTCAGGACCCGGTCTGCGCCGGCCGACTTGATCATGGATGCCACCAGCTTGGCCGTGATCGCCACCCGTGCGGTCCGCGGCCGCCGGTCCTGGCGGGCGTAGCCGAAGTACGGCATCACCGCGGTGATCCGGCCGGCGGAGGAACGGTTTAGCGCGTCGATCATCACCAGGAGTTCCATCAGGTTGTTGTTTGACGGGGCACAGGTGGGCTGAATCACGAAAACGTCGCGGCCCCGGACGTTCTCCATGATCTCGACGTTGATCTCGCCGTCGCTGAATGTTCCCACCGACGCCTTGCCCAGGGGTATGCCTAGACTCTGTACCACCTCAAGCGCCAGTTCAGGGTTTGCGTTACCCGCAAAAACCGAGAGATTGTCAAGCGACACGAAGATTCCTCTCACAATCAATGGCTGGGGTGGGAGGATTCGAACCTCCGAATGCCGGGATCAAAACCCGGTGCCTTAGGCCGCTTGGCTACACCCCAATTTCTGGTTTCAGTTGAATGCGGTAATCGGTGAACAGGGAACCGGAAACGGCGCCGAGAATGACCTCGGTCAGCCGGTCCGACCCGGCAGGGGATACTAGCGCATTTCCGATAATATTTCAGGCAACCGCCCGGCCACGGACGCCGGGCGGGGTCGGTCTGACGGCCGCATGCGGGAACGCGCCGGGACGCCCCGGGCAAAAACCGCGGTATTGTCAATACCGGACCGGTCGGTGTCAACGCCCGGGAACCGTTCAGGACTCCGGCTCGGGCATCCAGTCCTGCAGCGGACTCCGGTTCAGGCGCCGGGCGGCCAATCCCGTCATCCCGTCGGGCAATTGGCCGATGACCTGTTCGGCGGCTTCGCGGGTCGGCAGGGGCACGAACACCGCGCTGCCGGTGCCGCTCATCCTTGCGGGGCCGAACTGCGACAGGCAGCGGTGGGCCGCGGCCACTTCCGGGTGGCGTTGAAAGGTGACCGCCTCCAGGTCGTTGCCGGTAAGCCCGGCCGTGTAGTCCCGGACGGCAACCGGGGGATGGTCCCGGCGCAGGCCGGGGTCCGAGAAAATCGATTCCGTGGAAACCGCAACGCCCGGCAGGGCCACCGCCACCCAACCCGCGGGGGGGCACATCGTCGTCAACAGGTCTCCGGTGCCTTCCGCCCAGGCGGAAGCGCCATGCAGGAAGACCGGCACGTCGGCGCCGAGTCCCCGGCCGAGGTCGCGCAATTGCGCTGCGGACAGATGCAGTTGCCAGAGGCGGTTGAGGACCAGCAGTGTGGTGGCGGCATTGCTGCTGCCGCCGCCCAGGCCGGTGCCGGGCGGTACGCGTTTTTCCAGCGTGATGTCGGCGCCCAGCTCCGGCCTGCCGGCGGCCTGTCTCAGGACTTCGGCGGCGCGGATACTGAGATCGGCGGCCGGCAGCGTGTAGGGGTGTTCATCGTGCCGCTGGATCATGCCCTTGCGGTTGGTCCGGAACAGCATCCTGTCGCCCCAGTCGAGAAACTGCATCCAGGTCTGCAGCAGATGGTATCCGTCCGGGCGCCGCCCGGTCACATGCAGGAACAGATTTATCTTTGCCGGCGAGAGGAGTCGGGCATCAGGAGGAATTTCGCTCAATTTCCCACCAGCGATTCAAAATGACCTTGACATTGAGTTCGTCCCCAAGGTACTCGCCGTCGTCGGCATAGATTTCCATGGTGCCGGGCAGGGCGGAAACCTGCAGCTTCGCCGGCAGGGCGAAACCGGGCAGGGTGTTTCCCTGGGACTCGTATTCCTGGTACTCGATGCGCCAGTTGTCCTGCACCATGCGCCTGAGCCGCCCCGTTCCGTCAATGACGACTTCCCTGGCCCCGTCACCCGGGAGTCCCCGCGCCCAGTCGGCGAGGTGGTCGAACGGCACGTGCCAGCCGAGTCTCTGATACAGGACTTCCGAGGCGGATTTTCCGCGGATCACCCGGCCCTTGGTGTCCCGCAGCACCGCACCGCTGCCGTCCACGTTGATGATGACCCGGCCACCGCCGAACGGGCCGTAGAGCTCGATTTCCTGGCTGTCAGGGGCATAGCGCCACTTGAGCGTGGCACTGCCGCCCTTGGGGCCGGTCCGCACCCCCATCTTGCCCTTCAGGGACCAGTGGTCGATGGTGGCCAGTTCCCCGCGTATGGTTTCCCACCGGGCCAGGGCTTCCTCGCGCGTGAATTCTTCCATCGGGGTGGGCGTGGCACAGGCGGACAGGATGGATACCGCCAGTACCAGGAGAACCTGCCTGTAACCGGTGAATCGGGCTGACATTGTCTTGGATAGGGCCGGGGCTTCGCCTGTCTCAGGCGTTGACGGCCGGCTTCAGGGTCAGGTGCCGGGACGCTCCCCGGGTGTACACCGCGTGCCGGTCGGGATCGTCATCGAGGAACCGGTCGATGGTCTTGAGCAGGGTGGTGTTGTCCGGCCCGGTTTCCTTCCCCTGCGCCCAGATATCCTCGGCTTCGGCTCTCCGGCCGAGAACCCAGAGCACCTCTCCCAGGTGGGCCGCGATTTCCGCGTCCTTCTTGTAGTCCCAGGCCTGCACGAGGTATTCCAGCGCCCGGTCAATGTCACCTATCCGGTACTGCACCCAGCCCATGCTGTCCAGGATGTACGGATCCTCGGGAAGAAGTTCCAGCGCCCTGGTGATGAGTGCCAGCGCCTCGTCCAGACGGTCCGTCTGGTCCGCCAGGGTGTAGCCCAGCGCGTTGTATGCATGGGCATTGTCAGGCTGCAGTTCGATCAGCAGCCGCATATCCCGTTCCATCACGTCGATCCTGTTCAGCTGGGCGGCCAGGAGGCCGCGGCTGTACAGCAGGCTCGGATGTTCCGGCCGCTCCACCAGCGCCTCCGTGAGCAGTGCCATGGACCGCTCCATGAGACTGAATTCCCTGAGGAGCAGATCCTGTTCCAGGATCAGGCGCACGGATTCCTCCTCGCCGTTGGCGTCGATGCCGCGCAGGTGGCTGAGCCCGGCCTCCACGTTGCTTTGCCGCGCGATGACCCCGGAGAGCATGATCTGGGCCTCCAGGTAGTGACGGCTGGACTGCACCTGGCGCAGCAGCGGGGAGGCATCGCCGTAGCGCTCCTGGTCGATCAGCATCTCCGCCAGATAGATGCGGGCCTGGTCGGCGTTGCCGTTTCCGGCGAGGTAGCGCCGAAAGAGCGGCTCGGCGGTCTCGTAATCCTCCCGTTCCATGTTCACCACCGCGGCCGCGAACAGGGCGTCGGCGGATTCCGGATTGGATTCAAGGACGGTGCTGAACTGGTACAGGGAATCTTCCAGGCGCTCATCCAGGATCAGGAGGTGACCGTACTGGATGCGAAAGCGTTCCGCAGACGGGCTGGTCTCGAGAAATTCTTCCGCCCACGAGTCCAGCTGTTCGCGTTCATTGTCCGCAATGTGGGCGAGTTTGAATATGGCCGCAGTCTCCCACTCGGGCATACGGCTGAGCACCAGTTCCAGCAGGCTGCGGTGTTGCTCGGACTCTTCGAGACGGGCGGCAACCAGGGCCGCCGTGAAGATGGCCATGACATTTCCTTCATCCACCGCCCGGTCCAGACGGTCACGCAAATAGGTCCTGGCGGGTTCCTTCTGGCGGGCGATGATGCCGGCCACCTCCTGCAGTACCGCGTCTCCGTCGGTGTCCTGGTTGTCCACCAGGTCCAACAGCGTGTCGGCCGCGTCTTCCGCCAATTCATTACGGATCTGGGCGGTGGCCAGGGTGAAAACCGCGCTGGTATTGTCCGGGTCCCGGGCCAGCAGCAGGCGTGAGAGGTCGATGGCCTGCTGGTTTTCCCCGAGCCGCAGCGCAAGCTGGATGGCGTTGACCGCCAGATGCCGGTTCCTGGACAGGTAGACGGCGCGCACAAGTGCGTCCAGCGCCAATTCCGGACGGTTACGCTGGTTGGCCACTGCCGCCACCAGCACATCGTACAAAAGCTCGGGCGTCAGTTCGGAGTCTTCGGTGCCGGGCCGGTCAGGGATTCCCGCGTGGGCGGGGTCACCATCGATCGCGGCCCCGGGGCCGGTCCCGGGTTCCGCCCCTGACGGCACTTCACCGGGCGGCGTCACGGCGGGCGCACAGGCGCCCAGCGACAGGCCAAGCAGGAGCGGGATCAGGGCGGATGCCGGCCGGATGCCGGCGAAAAGGCCTTGCGGGACTTCCTGCGAATGGCCGCTCATGGATGCCGCCGGGCGGTCAGCCGGGCTGCGATGGAATGATGGTACATGGCGCGTAGGGACAGATTGCATACACGCCGGCGTCTTCCCGTGTCGTCATGCTCGCGTAAACCGGACGCAACCGGGTCCGGTCGTACACCTGGTTCTCCCTGCACGGTATCTCGCCGCATCGCCTTAGCATCCCACGGGGTACGGACATTTCTCCATCCCGGCATTATAATACAACGACATAAAGAATCGCTGCCAATTTCGTTCCGTGCACCTTCTGGCCCTGGGTCTGAATCATGAAACCGCGCCCGTGAAACTGCGCGAACGGGTGGCTTTCGGCCCGGATGTCATGGGCGAGGCACTGGACGACCTGGCGAAATCGCGCATTGCGACCGAGGCCGCCATTCTGTCCACCTGCAATCGTACCGAACTGTATTGCGGCAACACCCGGATCAACCGCGAACGGGTGGTGGGCTGGCTGTCGGCGCATGCCGGACTGGGCGAGGGGGATCTCAGCCGCAGTCTCTACGTCTACCCCGATGAGCAGGCCGTGAAACACGCCTTCAGGGTGGCATCCGGTCTCGATTCGATGGTGCTGGGGGAACCCCAGATCCTGGGGCAGATGAAGGATGCCTTCCAGCGCGCCAGCGCGGCCGGTACCACCGGCAAGGTATTCAACCGGTTGTTCCAGCATACCTTCAGTGTGGCCAAGCAGGTGCGTACGGACACGGCCATCGGTTCCAGCCCGGTTTCCGTGGCCTACGCCGGCGTCAGCCTGGCCTCCCGGGTGTTTGCGGACCTGTCGTCACTCACCGTCCTGCTCATCGGCGCCGGGGAAACCATCGAGCTGGTGGCCCGTCACCTGAAGGAACAGCGGGTGCGGAAACTGATCGTTGCGAACCGCTCGGTGGAACGGGCGCGGAGGCTGGCCGAGGCGGTGGACTGCCAGGCCATCGCCCTTGCCGAGATACCGGACCGCCTGCACCAGGCAGACATCATCGTGTCGTCCACCGCAAGCACGCTGCCCATTCTGGGCAAGGGTGCGGTGGAGGGAGCCATCCGCCAGCGCCGGCACCGTCCGATCTTCATTCTCGACCTGGCGGTGCCGCGGGACGTCGAGTCCCAGGTGGGGGAACTGCCTGATGTTTACCTGTACACCGTCGACGACCTGCAGGGCGTGGTGGAGCAGGGCCGGGACATGCGGGAGCGGGCGGCCCGCGAAGCCGAGAGCATCATCGACCTGCAGGTGGTGCGGTTCATGCGCTGGATGCGGTCGCTGGAATCCGAACCCGTCATCCGGACGTTCCGCGGCCGGGTGGACGACATCCGCAAGGAGGAACTGGACAAGGCCAGGGCGCGCCTGGCCAGGGGCGGGGAGCCCGAACAGGTGCTCGAGCAGCTGGCGCGGGACCTGTCCAACAAGTTCGCCCATCATCCCAGCCAGCAGCTCAAGCAGGCCGACATGGAGGGCAACCCCGGACTGCTGTCCGCCGCACGCAAGCTCTTCGGGCTCTAGCCCGGATTTCCGGCCGGCGCCGGGCCGGCCCGGCCCGTTCCGTCATGACCCGAAACCAGTTCCTGTTCCCATGAACCCCTCCACCCGCGAAAGGCTCCAGCAGATACGGGACCGGCATGGTGAAATCCATGCGCTCTTGTCCGAACCGGACACGGCACTCAAGCAGGATGAATTCCGCCGCCTGTCCATCGAGCTGTCGGAGATCGAACCGGTCGTGATGGCGTTTGACGGTTTCCGGGAGCTGGAGAGCCAGGTCGAGGAGACGCGGCAGATGCTGCAGGACGACGACCACTCCATCCGCGACATGGCCAGGGAGGAGCTGCCCGGACTCGAATCGGGCCTGGCGGAGCGCGAGGACGAGCTGAAAAAACTCCTGCTGCCCCGGGACCCCAACGACAACCGCAACATCTTCCTCGAGATCCGCGCAGGCACCGGGGGCGACGAGGCGGCCATCTTCGCCGGTGACCTGTTCCGGATGTACGGCTGCTACGCCGGGGTCCGCGGCTGGCAGGTGGAGGTGCTGAGCCGCAGTGAAGGCGAACACGGGGGGTACAGGGAAATCATCTCCCGCATCGTGGGGCAGGGCGCCTATTCCCGCCTCAAGTTCGAGTCCGGCGCCCACCGCGTGCAGCGGGTGCCGGAAACCGAGTCCCAGGGGCGGATCCACACGTCAGCCTGCACGGTGGCGGTGCTGCCCGAAGCCCAGGAGGTGGATGCGGTGGAACTCAACCCCGCGGATCTCAGGGTGGATACCTATCGCGCGTCCGGCGCCGGCGGCCAGCACGTCAACAAGACCGATTCCGCCATCCGGATCACGCACCTGCCGAGCGGTATCGTGGTGGAATGCCAGGACGAGCGCTCCCAGCACAAGAACCGGGCCAGAGCCATGTCCATGCTGGCATCCAGGCTGCTGGAAGCCGAACTGCAAAGGCAGCGGGAGATGGAGGCCAGCACACGCAAGTCCCTGGTCGGCAGCGGTGACCGGTCTGAGCGCATACGCACCTACAACTATCCCCAGGGCAGGGTCACGGACCATCGCATCAACCTGACCCTCTACCGGCTGGTCGATATCATGGGCGGCGACCTGGACCAGGTGATTGAACCCCTGGTCACGGAAAACCAGGCCGTTCAGCTGGCCGAGCTGAACACCGGGGCGTGACCGGCAGCATCTCCCGTTCGCTCGGCCGGGCGACCGAAATACTCCGGGAAGGCGAGACGGACACTGCCCGGCTGGATGCGGAGGTGCTGCTTGCGCATCAGCTCGGGAAGGGTCGGGCCTGGCTGCTCGCCCATCCGGACAATGTCCTGGCGGATGCCGAGTCCAGGGCCTTCTTCAGGCAGGTCGGGGAGCGTGCCCGGGGCATGCCCGTGGCCTATCTGATCGGACATCGGGAATTCTGGTCGATGCGCCTGCAGGTGACTCCGGACGTCCTGATCCCCCGCCCGGAAACGGAACTTCTGGTGGAGCAGGGACTCGCCAGGCTGCCGGCGGGTGCCTCGCGGATTCTCGATCTCGGCACCGGCTGCGGCGCCATCGCCCTGGCCGTGGCCAGGGAACGGCCGGAATCCCGCATCACCGCGGTGGACCGTTCCCTGCCGGCGATCGGGGTGGCCCGCATGAATGCGGCCAGGCTCGGTGCGGCGAACGTGCGGCTGCTGGTCTCGGACTGGTTTTCCGCGGTGGCGGGCGAAAGATTCGACCTGGTTCTGGCCAATCCGCCCTACGTGGATGCGGATGATCCGTGCCTGCTTGGCGGGGTCCGCCACGAGCCGGCGGATGCACTGGTGGCCGGAAAGGGCGGCCTGGCCGACCTCGGCACCGTCATCGCATCGGCGCCGCCGTTCATTATGCCCGGCGGTCACCTCATACTGGAACACGGGTATGAACAGGCGGCGGCGGTGGCGGAGATGTTCGGGGACGCCGGTTTCTTCCGGGTGGAAACCCTGCATGACCTGGCGGGACTGCCCCGCGTCACCTGCGGCGGGCTGGCGGGCTGCTGAAGTCCCGGCGGAACCGGTTCAACGGGGGGCGCCCGCGCCGCGGCCCCGGGCCGGGCTGCAAGGGCGTCCCTACTTGCGCCTTACCCAGATGCCGGAGCGGGTCTTCGGGTCGAAATAGGTGGATTTCGGCGGCATCAGTGCACCTGCATCGGCGACGTGGAAAAGCTGGTCCATGGCGGTGGCATGGCAGGCGAACGAAACCGCCCAGCCCTCGCGGACCTTCTGTTCCAGCCCCTGTTTGCCCTCCACGCCGGATACGTAGCCGAGACGGGGGTCGGACCGGAAATCATGGATGCCGCAAACCGGCCCGAGAATGTGGTCCTGCAGCAGGGAAACGTCCAGGCAGGCCACCGGATCATCCCAGTCAACCAGCTCCGGCCTGATGGCCAGCCGGTACCAGGCATGGTCGAGATACATGCCGAATTCACCATGCGCAGCGGGCAGGCAGTCGGCCTGGTCCTCGGCTACCGAGACGCGGAAGTCCTTTTCCAGGGCATGCAGGAATGCCGCCTGGTCCAGGTCCCCGAGGTCCCGAACGCAGCGATGATAGGGCAACAGCTTGAGTTCGTGGTCGGAGAATAGGGCGACCAGCAGTTGTTCATGGGGCTGGTTCCCGTCACCTCCCCGTTCCTTCCGCATCAGTTCCGTGTAGCGCCAGCCAGATGCCGCCCGGTGGTGACCGTCCGTTAGGTAAGTGTCCTCCACGGATTCGAACAGCCGGGAAAGTTCCTCCTGCAGCGATGCTTCCCCGATGCACCAGACACGCTGATAGACATCGTCCCCGGTGGTGAATTCCAGCATGGGCGGGGCTTTCTGCTGTTCGCGGATGAATCGGTCGATTTCCTCGTTGGCCGAATAAGCCAGCGAAATCGGGCAGGAGGCGACACCGATCTCCTTCTGGTAGTACGTCAGCAGGTTCTCCTGGTTCCGGCGGGTGTTCTCGTGCTTCTTGACATGGCCCCGGTCGTACTCGTCGGCGGAGATCTCGCAGACGACGCCGGACTGGGTGTGATCGAAGTGGTTGAGTTCGTAGATGTAGATGCAGGGGTCTTCGATGAGGTTGAACAGGCCTTCGTCGAGCAGGCGTTCGAGGTTGCCCCTGTTGAACTCGATCAGTTCGTCCTGGGTGGGCGGGCAGGCCGGATCGAAATCATCCAGCAGGCGGATGGTATTGAGGAAATTCTGCGGGTTGGCGTCGGCGAACGCGCGCCGCTGGGCCGCCGGCACGGTATCGTATTCCGGCGCAACCACCCTGGCCGCCACCTCGTTCCGGACCAGGTATCCGTCGAATGGTTTGATCTTCGGCATGGTCTATGGGGGCGGGGTCAGCCGTTGTCGGCCTGGAAGGACCGCATGAAATCCGTCAGGGCGGCCACGCTCTCATGGGGGAGGGCGTTGTAGATGCTGGCGCGGCAGCCCCCGACGTTGCGGTGGCCCTCCAGGTTCAGCAGATCCGCACCCGCCGCCTCGCCGAGGAACTGCGCCTCGAGGTCCTCGCTCGGCAGGCGGAACACCACGTTCATGTGTGAACGGGACGCCACATCCACGGGGCATCGGTAGAAGTCTCCGCTCTGGTCGATGGTGTCGTAGAGAAGAGCGGCCTTTGCTGCTGCGCGGGCCTCCATTTCGGGAATGCCGCCCTCGTCCCGCATCCACCTGAGCACCTTGCCGAGCATGTAGATGGTGAACACCGGCGGCGTGTTGAACATGGACTGCTTGGATGCCTGGATGTCGTAGCGCAGGTAGCGGCCGATGTCACGGTTGGTTTCTTCCAGGATGGACTTGCGCACGAAGACCACCGCCATGCCCGCAGGACCGAGATTTTTCTGGACCCCGCCGTAGACGAGATCGAGCCTGTCCCAGGGAATGGGTCTCGACAGGTAGTCGGACGACATGTCCGCCACCATGGGCACGTCCACCGTCGGCCATTCGCGGAGCTGGATGCCGCCGATCGTCTCGTTGCTGGTGACATGCAGGTAGCGGGTACCGTCCTCGATCCCGATCTCGCCGCCTGCGGGCATGCGTGCGTAGTTGTCGGCCTCTCCGTCCCAGGCGACGTAGACATCGCCGTATTCACGGGCATCGGTGATGGCGCCCTTGGCCCAGGTGCCGGTGTTGAGATAGCCCGCCCTGAGTCCGGGTTTCAGCAGGTTCATGGGCACCATGGAAAACTGCAGGATCGCCCCTCCCTGGAGAAACAGCACGGTGAAATCGTCGGGTGCGCCGGACACCTCCATGGCCAGCGCCATGGCTTCGTTGGCCACCGCGTCAAAATGCTTTCCCCGGTGGCTCATCTCGATGAGCGACATGCCGGCACCCTGGTAATCGACGAACTCGGCCTGGGCCTCCTCGAGAACCGTGAGGGGCAGGGTGCAGGGCCCGGCACTGAAATTGTGTTTGCGGCTGGACATGGGACTCAGTTCGGAAAAGTGGAATGCTTTCTTTGCAGGGTGTTCGCGCGGGGGGCTTGCCGCTGGATATTCCCGGGCGCCCCGGGGGTTTCAGGCGTTGACACAGTTGCGCACCTCGCCGTTCTCGAAGGCCTGGATGATAGCAACAACCCCGTCCGCCACGGCGGTCTGCGCCTGGGCGGTGGACGCGCCGATGTGGTGGGTACCGCAAACCGCCGGGTGACGGGCAATGGCGGATTCGAAGTCGCCCTCCCCGCCGGCGGGTTCGTTGTGGTAGACGTCAAGCCCCGCGCGGATGTCCCTGGTTTCGATGGCATGCAGCAGGGCCGCCTCGTCCACCAGTTCCCCGCGGGATGAATTGATCAGCATCGCGCCCGGCTTCATCCGTGCCAGGAAATCCCCGTTGACCATTCCCCGGGTTTTTTCGGTGGCCGGCAGATGAATGGTCACGATGTCGCACTCCTCCAGGAGAGCCTCCTGGCTCTCGAGTTCGGTGATGCCCGCCGCGGACATGCGCGCGGCGGTGGCCCGGTCACGGCCGTCCCTGTGCACGGCAAACACCTGCATGCCGAAGGCCCGGGCGCGTTCCGCCACGGCAAGGCCGATGGCGCCCATGCCCAGTATGCCGAGTTTCTGCCCGCAAAGCCCGCGGGACTTGCTGTATTTCTTCTTGTTCCAGATGCCGTTTCTGAGGTCCGCCACGTTGTCGGCGAGGTTGCGGTCGATGCAGATGATCAGGCCGAGAACCAGTTCCGCCACTGCCAGGGCATTGGCGCCGGGCACGTTGCAGACCCGGATGCCCCTGCTTGCTGCCCGGGCGCAGTCGATGGTGTTGGTGCCCGCACCGGCGCGGACCACCAGCCTGAGGCCGGTTCCCGCATCCAGGGTGGCAGCATTCACCCGGGTGCTGCGCACCACCAGGATGTCGTGGTCGCCGATGGCCCCGGTGAGAGTGTGCTCATCCAAAGCCGGGTTCATGGTGACCCGGTGTCCCAGATTCTCGAGTTCAAGCCGGTGTGTATCGGGAAAGCTGTCTGCGATCAGGATATTCATGGTCGGAAATGTTCGGGCTCATGACCGCCTCCGGACCGGGGCGGGCGGTCCGGTCCAGGAGCATGCAAAATGAAAACGGCGCAGATTGTATTCGATTCCCCGTTGGGCTGCAGCCAATTACTGGGCCTGTGCGCGAATTGTCGCCCCGAGCCGGTTGCGGGTCCCATGCGGGCGCTCCGGACCGCATAAGCTGCCACAAATGCCGCATGCGAAAAAATCAGTGAAATTTATATTCCAGATAAATATAACTGATCATCCGGCGTGCCATGCCCGATTACCATAACAGGTTCAATTTTTTCAGGATTTTCCGATGTATCAACCCTTTACTCCGCCCCCGCGGAGGCTGATGGGGCCGGGACCCACTATGGTCCATCCCCGTGTGCTTGCCGCCTCCGCGCGTCCCACTATCGGCCACCTTGATCCGGCCTTCGCCGGCCTGATGGACGAAACCAAGGCACTGCTCCAACACGCGTTCCGGACCGGGAACGCCCTGACCATGCCGGTCAGCGCGCCGGGGTCCGCCGGCATGGAGATGTGCTTCGTGAACCTGGTGGAGCCGGGGGACAAGGTCATCGTATGTGTCAACGGTGTCTTCGGCGGACGCATGAAGGAGAACGTGGAGCGGTCCGGCGGCGTCGCCGTGGTGGTGGAGGATCCCTGGGGCGCCCCGGTGGACCCGGCGAAGGTTGCCGAGGCCCTGGACCGGCATCCGGATACGAAAGTCGTGGCCTTCGTGCACGCGGAAACCTCCACCGGTGCCCTGAGCGATGCCCGGGCGATCACCGACCTGGCGCATCGGCAAGGCGCCCTGGTCATTGTCGATGCGGTGACCTCGCTCGCGGGCGTGCCGTTGCTGGTCGACGAGTGGCAACTGGACGCGGTGTATTCCGGCAGCCAGAAATGCCTGTCCTGCATGCCCGGGCTTTCCCCGGTGACCTTCGGCGCGGCGGCCCTGGAAAAGATCCGGTCACGCGGGAGCAGGGTGCAGAGCTGGTTTCTCGATCTCAGCCTGGTCATGGGCTACTGGGACAGCGCCGGCGGGCGCAGCTACCACCATACCGCGCCGGTCAATGCCATCTATGCCCTCCACGAAGCGCTGGTCATGCTGCATGAGGAGGGCCTGGAAAACGCCTGGCAGCGCCATCGGGACTGCCATGAACGCTTGGTCAAGGGGCTGCAGGACCTGGGCCTCGAGATGCTCGTGGAGGAGTCCGCACGGCTGCCGCAGCTGAACGCGGTCAGGATTCCCGAGGGCGTGGATGACGCCGGGCTCCGCCGGGAACTGCTCGCCAAGCATGACCTTGAGATCGGCGCCGGCCTGGGTGAGCTGTCCGGCAAGATCTGGCGCATCGGCCTGATGGGTGAGGCCGCGCGGCCGGAAAACGTCGACTACTGCCTGGCGGCACTGAAGAGCGTTCTCGGCAACCAGCTGACGGCTGCGGCCTGAAATACAGCCTGGGCGCAGCCGGGCGGTCGTGATCCCCTGGGAATGGAAGCGGGGGCCGGCGACAATCCCGGCCGAACCCCTGCCGCGGGTCGGAAAACCTAGGCGGCAGCCACCCGGGCGGTCCGCGCGGAGTCTTCCTCCCGACCCTGCCCCCTGACCCCGTACTCCGAGAGGATGCACAGCATCCGCCTGAGCGGCTCCGCCGCGCCCCAGAGCAACTGGTCGCCCACCGTGAAGGCGGCCACGTGCCCGGGACCCATGTTGAGCTTGCGGATGCGGCCCACCGGAATGTCGAGCGTGCCGGTCACCTTCGCCGGCGTCAGGTCGCTGAGGGACGCCTCGCGCTGGTTGGGCACGACATGAACCCAATCGTTGGCGCCGTCCACTAGCGCCTCGATTTCCGCCAGCGGCAGATCCCGGTTCAGCTTCAGGGTGAGCGCTTGGCTGTGACAGCGCATGGTCCCGACGCGGATGCAGGTGCTTTCGATGGGAATGGGCGCACCGCCGCGGCCAAGGATCTTGTTGGTTTCCACGGAGCCCTTCCATTCCTCGCGGCTGATGCCCGAATCGAGGTCCCCGTCAATCCAGGGCAGCAGGTTCCCCGTCAGGGGATAGCCGATCTCCTGCACCGGCAAATCCGCCGACTGCAGGGTCTCGAGCACCTGCCGGTCGATATCCAGGATACTGCTGTCCGGGTTGTCCACCAGGGTTGCCGCACGGTCGTGCACCATGCCCATCTGCCGGATGAATTCCCGCATCTGGCGCGCCCCGGCGCCGGATACGGCCTGGTAGGTGGCCACGGAAATCCATTCCACCAGGTTCTCGCCGAGCAGCCCGTCCAGCGCCAGCATCATCAGGCTGACGGTGCAGTTGGGGCCGATGAAATCCTTCCGGCCGCGGTCCAGTCCGTCCCGGATCAGCGGCAGGTTGACGGGATCCAGGATGATGACGGCGTCCCCGGACATGCGCAGGGTGGAGGCGGCGTCGATCCAGTAGCCGTTCCAGCCGCCGGCGCGCAGGCGGGGATGGACGTCCGACGTGTAGCCGCCGCCCTGGCAGGTGACGATCACGTCGCAGGCTCCCAGGGCATCCAGGTCGGTGGCGTCGACGAGTGTGCCGCTGTCCCGGCCGATATCCGGGCCGGGTTGGCCGGTCTGGGACGTGGTGAAGAACACGGCCTCCCCCATGCGGGAGAAGTCATTTTCCTGCATCATGCGCTGCATGAGGACGGACCCCACCATGCCGCGCCAGCCCACGAATCCAACCCGATCAAGCTTCATTGGAACATCCGATCTTTGTCAAAGTATACGGCGATTGAAAGGCGCGGGATTATACCGTCTCCCGGGTCAAAAATCCTGATCTTTCCGGGTTTCAGGGTTGTGACCGGCCGGGCGTGCCGCTAGAATACGCCTCCCCTGTCCGGCTCACGGTCCGGGGGTACGGTGTACGAGGTTCGGGCAGTGCTTCCCTACTTCGGCACATGTATTCAATTTCCTTTAGAGGTTTTCAATGGCTTTGACTGCCGAAGACAAGGCTGCCGTGGTGAAAGAGCACCGGCGCAGCGAGGGGGACACCGGATCGCCCGAAGTCCAGATCGCGCTCATGACGGCGCGCATCGAGGATCTCTCCCGACATTTCAAAACCCATATCCACGACCACCATTCCCGCCAGGGGCTGCTGCGGCTTGTAAACCATCGGCGCAAGCTGCTGAGTTACCTGCGAAAGACCGATATCGAGCGCTATCGCGCCCTCATTGCAAAACTTGGCCTGCGGAAATAACCCCCCCGGAATCTACCGCGCCAGGCGCTGGAGACACATTAAGTGAACAGAGTAATCAAGACCTTTCAGTACGGTCAAAACGAGGTGCGCCTGGAAACCGGCGCAATGGCAAGACAGGCTGACGGCGCGGTGGTCACCAGTATGGGTGACACGGTCGTTCTGGTAACCGTGGTGGGGCGCCGGGAACCCGGCCAGCAGGACTTCTTTCCCCTGACCGTGGACTACGAGGAGCGCAACTATGCCGTGGGCCGCATTCCCGGCGGATTCTTCAAGCGGGAAGGCCGCCCCTCTGAAAACGCCGTGCTCACCTGCCGCCTCATCGACCGCCCCATCCGCCCCCTGTTTCCCGACGGCTACATGAACGAGGTCCAGATCATCTGCACGGTGCTGTCGGTGGATCCGGAAATCAACCCCGACGTCGTCGCCATGATCGGCGCTTCGGCAGCGCTCGAGGTGTCCGGCATTCCGTTCAACGGCCCCATCGGCGCCGCCCGGGTGGGATACATCGACGGCCAGTACGTACTCAATCCCACCCGCACCCAACTGCAGGAGCAGTCCCGCCTGGACCTCGTGGTGGCGGGGACGGAAAACGCCGTCCTGATGGTGGAATCCGAGGCCAACGTACTGTCCGAGGACGAGATGCTGGGCGCCGTGATGTTCGGCCACGAGGCCCTCCAGGCCGTGATCCGGACTGCGCGGGAGCTGGGCCGGGAAGCCGGCAAGCCCAGGTGGGACTGGCAGCCGCCGGCGCAGGACACCTCCCTCGCGGGGACCGTTGCCGGCCTCTGCGGGGAACGGATCGCGGGGGCGTTCAGGATCAGCGACAAGGTGGAGCGCCAGAATGCCGTTGCCGAAGTGAAGGAGGCGCTGCTGGAGGAACTGTGTCCCGAAGGCACGGCGGAGGATGTCCGCAGCGCCGTTCAGGACGAGTTCAAGAAGTTGCAGAAGAACGTGGTGCGCAGCCAGATCCTGGACGGAAATCCGCGGATCGACGGCCGGGACACCCGTACCGTGCGCCCCATCAACATCGAGACCGGTGTGCTTCCGAGAACCCACGGTTCCGCCAAGTTCACCCGCGGCGAGACCCAGGCCATTGTCGTGGCGACGCTCGGAACCGAGCGAGATGCGCAGATCATCGATGCCCTTGACGGTGAATATCGCGACAATTTCATGCTGCACTACAATTTTCCGCCCTATTGTGTCGGCGAGACCGGCAGGGTGGGCAGCCCGAAGCGCCGCGAGATCGGTCATGGACGGCTGGCCAAGCGCGGCATTCTCGCCGTGGTACCCGACCAGGAAGAGTTTCCGTACACAATCCGGGTCGTCTCCGAAATCACCGAGTCCAACGGTTCCAGTTCCATGGCCAGTGTCTGCGGCACCAGCCTGGCGCTGATGGATGCCGGTGTCCCAGTGAAGTCCGCCGTGGCCGGCGTTGCCATGGGGCTGATCAAGGAGGGCGATCGTTTCTCCGTGCTCACCGACATACTCGGTGACGAGGATCACCTGGGCGACATGGACTTCAAGGTGGCCGGCACCGACCAGGGCATCACCGCGCTGCAGATGGATATCAAGATCGACGGCATCACCCGGGAAATCATGCAGCAGGCGCTGTCCCAGGCCAGGGAAGGGCGGCTGCATATCCTGGGGGAGATGGCCAGGGTGATTTCCGTGCCGCGGGAGGAAATGTCCGACTACGCGCCCCGGATCGTCACGATCACCATCAACCCCGAGAAGATCCGCGATGTCATCGGCAAGGGCGGTTCCACGATCCGCGCCTTGTCGGATGAAACCGGCGTCACCATCGATATTGATGACGACGGCACAGTGAAGATCGCCTCCACCGACAATTCCGCGGCCCAGGAAGCCATCCGCCGCATCCAGCAGATTACCGCCGACGTGGAAGTCAACACCATCTACACGGGCAAGGTGGTCCGCCTGATGGACTTCGGCGCCTTCGTCAACATCCTGCCCGGCCGGGACGGCCTGGTGCATATCTCCCAGATATCCAACGAGCGGGTCGACCAGGTCAGCGATGTGCTCAAGGAAGGCGATGTTGTCAGGGTAAAGGTCCTGGAGGTGGACAAGCAGGGCCGGGTTCGTCTCAGCATGAAGGCCGTGGCATCCGCAGGCGCCTGACCACTTGTCCGGGGAGATCAGGATGTCTGGTTCGATTTGAAGTCGGCAGCCAGGTGCCGGATCCGGCTGCGGGGGAACTAACGCAGAACCGGTTCCGGGGCGGCCGCTGCACCGGGCTTCGCCGTTTGACCATGCCCCGTCGGGTGGAGGCAATGAGCAGTCCGAGCAAGGCGATTTGATGGGGAATCCTATAGATCAGTTGACAAGTTGATAAACCAGCCTTCATGAGCGCACGGACCATGTACCGGGGCGTAATCTACCGCCTGTATCCGCGCAGTCAACGGAAGCACGACATGCTTTCAAGGCTGGCCGGGGCGTACCGATTCGTGTGGAATGAAGCCATTGCCCACAATCAGCAGCAGCTGGAAATCGCCCGCCTGCTGGCGCAATTTCCGGCTACCGCGGATGCAGTACCCGCCCCGAGCACAACCTTCTTTTCCATGGGCAAGTGGTTCACTTCCCTGCGCAGCGGCAAGACGCGTTCGTCCAGGGGCGGACAGGAGACCTGGCTGCAGGAACTGCCTTTTGCCATCGTGCGATACTCCCTCAAGCGCCAGTCGGGAGCCTGGAAGAAGGCGTTCAAGGGCGGCGGATTTCCCAAATACAAGTCCCGCCTCGGGAACGACAGTTTCACGATTCCCGAGAAGTTCAGGCTGTCACGGAAGGGAGGGGACCCATACCTTGACCGGACAGGTTGCAAGCCTGTGCAGGTGACGGTCAAGCGCTTTCTTGGGAAGTGGTACGCTGTCGTCACCTATGCAGTGCCGGATGTGCGCGAGGACAACGGCCGCTCCATCGGCATGGACATGGACGTGGGCCAGGTGGCTACCCGTGAAGGGGCAATCTACTTCATGCCCGACACCTCCCGGCTGGAGGCCCGCAAGCGTCGATACCAGCGGATGATGGCGCGGAGACAGAAGGGATCGAGCCGAAGGGCCAGGGCCCGTCATTCATGCGCGAAGACGCAGCGCGGGATCGCTGCTGTCCGTGCCGACTGGCAGCATCGGGTCAGCCGTGGGGTCACCGATATCGCCGGCACGGTTGTCGTCGAGGCCCTCAACGTAAGGGGCATGACGGCTTCCGCCAGGGGAACCAGGGATCAACCCGGGAAGAACGTATCCGCCAAGGCGGGGCTGAACCGGGAAGTGCTGCAGACCGGATGGACCTCTTTCAGGATGCAACTTGAGTACAAGGCTTCCCGGGTCGTATCCGTGGACCCTGCCTACACATCCCGGACGTGCCACGCGTGCGGTTCTGTGGACAAGGGCAATCGCAAGATGCGATCGGAATTTGAGTGCGTTCATTGCGGGCACCAAGGCAATGCGGATGTAAATGCCGCATTGAGTATTCTGGCCTCCGGGATTGGGGCGTCTGGGCGGGGAGAAGCGTTGGGTTTGTCCACTTCCACGATCCGTCAAAATGTATCTGACCGGTTGGCTGCATGACGTATGTCAACTGATCTATATAATTCCCATTTGATGAATGACTCCGGGTTGACAGAAGCGACACCCCGGCCGCCGGCTTCCCCGGGAGAGCTGCTTGGGGAGTGCAGGATGGAAATGGGCCTTACGGTGGAAGAAGTGGCCGTCAGTCTCAAGCTGGGCGCGGATGTGATTGAGGACCTGGAAGCCGGAGACTATTCAAGGCTGGCCGGTCCCACGTTCGTCAAGGGCTACATGAGGTCCTATGCCAGGCTGCTGCACCTGGATGAGGACGACCTGGTCGGCAGGGTCGAACTGGAGCCTGAACCCGCCCTGATCACCGGAATCGGGTCCGGCAAGGAGACGACCGGACGCAGAATCAGGTTCCGTCCCCGTCCCCGTGCCTGGAGAAGGAAATCCGGCAACTCCGCCCTTCGCCGGGTGCTGGTCCTCCTGGTGCTCGGCGGGCTTGTGGCGGGAGGATTGACCCTGTTGCCGCGGTTTGGCTTCGACCGGATTTCCGATCTGGTTCCCATCGACCGGATCGCCTCCCGGTGGTTCGCCCCGGGCGACTGGGCCGGAGACCGCGAACGGAACGGCGAGCCGGCCGGGGCCCTGACCCGGCCCGGCGACAGCGGGGATTCCACGGAGCAGCCCGCCGGCGCCCTCATCCGCCTGGAGTGATCTCCGGCGGCCCGGTGGCCGCGTTCAGGGCTCCCGGGGGGTGTTCCGCATCAGGCGGGCGATCGGGCGCGTCTCTGGATTGCTTTCAAGGGCAATTGTGATGGACATGGTCAGGGGGATGGACAGGAACATGCCGGTGGGCCCCAGCACCCAGCCCCAGAAAATCAGGGAGACGAACACCACGAACGAGGACAGGTTCAGGCCCTCGCCCATCCACCGGGTCTCGATCACGTTGCCGACAATGATGTTGACGGCCACATAGCCGAGGGTGGTCCACAGTGCCACCAGGGGGCCATGATCGATCAGTCCCAGGACCACGGCGGGCAGCCCGGCGAGAATGGAGCCGATATAGGGAATGAAGTTGAGAAAGAAGGCCAGCACCGCCCAAAGGAACACGTAGTCGATCTCCAGAAACCACAGGATCACCGCCACGCAGACCGCTGTGAGCAGGCTGGTGGCGGCCTTGAGGCCGAGATAATGGATGACCTTGGTGATGAAGGTCTGGAAGTGGGCCATGGACTCGTCGGGCTTCTTCAGGGTGCTGCGCAGTTTTTCCGGCAGCGTCGATACCTCGGCCAGGATGAACAGCACCGCCAGGAATACAATGAGCCCGTCGCCGATGATCCCGCTGAGCCCGTTCAGCATGTAGTTGAGGAATCGGATCAGGGCATTGGGATCCAGCTGCTCGTAGACGCCTTCGAGCGGGATCACGTATCCCCATTGCCCCAGCAGCGAATTCAGGTCGTGGTAGAGCTCACCGAGATTTTCCCGATAGCGCGGGATGGTGTTGCTGAACTCGTCCAGGGAGCCGGCAATCAGCCCCACCACGGCCGCTCCGGCCAGTCCGAGAACCGCCACAATCAGGACGAGCGCCACGGAATTGGTGAGGCCGCGGCGCTTGAGCCAGAACAGCGGCGCCGAGCAGATGATGGAGATGAACGCCGCCATCAGCAGCGGCGCGAGGATGCCGCTGGCGGTGCGCATGCCGGCGATCACCACCACGATGGCGGCGCAGCCCACGATGATCCTGTTGGTGGAGGTTACGGATTCCGGAATCTTCATTGGCCGTGGTCGTTGTGATGCCGTATGGTCAGGCGGCCTCCGCCAGCGGCGGATCGACGCTGCCGACACCGCCGAGGAGCGGGAACTGCATGACGGTCTTCAGTCCCGGGTCGTTGTCCATCAGCCGGATCTGGCCCTGGTGCATGGTCACCACGGCGGCGACCATGCTGAGTCCGAGGCCGTTGCCCGTCGTGGAGCGGCTGCGGTCAAGGCGGTAGAAGCGGCGGAACACCCGCTCGCGCTCCTCCGCGGGGATTCCGGGGCCATTGTCGGCGATGGTGATCACGGCATCGTTGTCCAGTTGGGACAGGATCACGGAAATATGACCGTTTTCCTGGGTGTACTTGATGGCGTTTTCGATCACGTTGGCGAGGGCCTGGAACAGGAGGTCCCGGTCCCCCATCGTCTTGATGGTGTTGCCCGCGTCCACCGTGAGGAACTGGTTCTTCTCCTCGGCCAGCGGTTCGTAGAACTCCACCACGTCCTCCACCAGGGTGCGGTAATCAAGGACGGCGAAATCCGTGGTCACCTGGCCGGCCTCTATCCTGGCGATCCTGAGCAGGGCGTTGAACGTGGTCAGCAGGGAATCCGCTTCCCGGATGGAGCTTTCCAAGCTGATTGCGGAGATGGATTCGGAGTCCACCTGCCGGCGCGCTTCCTCCATGTGCTGTCTCAGCCGGGTGAGCGGGGTACGGAGGTCGTGCGCAATATTGTCCGACACCCGCCGGATATCCTCCATCAGTGTCTGGATGCGGTCCAGCATCTGGTTCAGGTTGGCCGCGAGCTGGTCGAAATCATCGTTCCGGTTGGTGATCTCAACCCGCCGGGAGAGGTTTCCCGACATGATGCTGCGGGCGGTCTGGTTGATTCGTTCGATGTTCCGTACCGTGCGCCGGCTGAGGACCAGCCCGCCGACGAAGGCCAGCAGCACCATGATGGCGAGCCCCCAGGTCAGTGCTTGGACGATCCGCAGCTTTGCCTGGGTGAGCTGGTGGATGTCCCGCCCCACCAGCAGGCCGTAGCGGCCGGGAAGGCGGAATATCCGCGCCCTGGCGAGGTGGGTTTCGTTGGTCTGCTCGTTGACCTCCAGGGAAAACTCCAGCCACTTTTCGTTGTCGATGGAAGCTTCGAGCGGCCAGCGGTCGAGGTTGCCCACCAGGGGTTCCAGGGTGTAGGTGGTCAGTAGGTAGAGGGAGTTTCCGGTACCCTGGGAGCGGTTGACCCGTTCGGCGATGAGGCGGGTGAGACCCTCCAGGCCGTCCCGGTCATAGCGTTCCGCCAGCCCCTGGATTTCCGCTTCGATGGTGTTGTCCATCTGCTGCGTCATGTAGGAGGCGGTGAACAGGTAGAAGAAATAGAACAGGATCAGTGTGGAACTGCTGAAAATCAGCGCGTACAGCAGCGCCAGGCGGAACGTATAGCTGTGGAACAGTTTACGCTTGACTTTCACGCAGGATGTAGCCGGCACCGCGCACGGTGTTCAGCATCTGGGTATCGAAATTCTTGTCGATTTTGCCGCGCAGGCGGCTGATATGCACGTCAATGACGTTGGTCTGGGGATCGAAGTTGTAGTCCCAGACGTTTTCCAGCAGCATGGTCCGGGTCACCACCTGGTTGCTGTGCCGCATCAGGAATTCGAGCAGCCGGAATTCCCTTGGCTGCAGGTCGATGGGGGTTCCGCCCCGCCAGACTTCACGTCCAAGCAGGTCCATGCGCAGTTCACCGACCACCAGCGTGGTTTCCTGGGCCTCGGCGGTGTTGCGGCGTGCCAGCGCCTCCAGCCGTGCCAGCAACTCCGAAAACGCGAAGGGCTTGGTCAGGTAGTCGTCTCCGCCCATTTTCAGCCCTTCCACGCGGTCACTGACTTCGCCGAGGGTGCTCAGGATCAGCGCGGGCGTTTTCAGTCCCCGGTCCCGGAGCGACGAGATCAGCGACAGCCCGTCGAGGTTCGGCAGCATGCGGTCAATGATCAGGGCGTCGTAGTTGCCCTGGGTGGCCATGGCAAGGCCCTCGTCCCCCGTGGTCGAGATGTCGGCGTTGTGGCCCGCCTCGGAAAGCCCCTTCTGGATGTAGGCCGCGGTGGCCGTGTCGTCTTCTACGATGAGCAGTTGCATGCGGCGCGTACTGGCGAATCGTGTTTACCTGCCGGGTATTCTAATGCAAAACCGCGATTGCCAAAGCGAGGAGCGCCGCGGGGGCATGGCGGGTCATGCAAGATTCAGGGTCATGTAGAGGCTGTTGGGGTCGGATACATATCCGCCGAACGGCGGGCAGTATTCAAATCCGTACCTTGCGTAGAGTGTCCGGACCGGGGCGAATTCCTCCATGGAGCCGGTTTCCAGGCTGAGGCGCTCATATCCGCGTCCGCCGGCGGTGGCGAGTATGGTTTCGAGGATTCGTGCCGCCACTCCGCGGCGAAGGTACGCGTCGGCGGTACGCATGGACTTGATCTCGCCGTGCCTGGCATCCAGTTCCTTGAGTGCGCCACATCCGGCCAGCGCATCGCCTTCCCAGGCACTCCAGAACGATACGCTGGGATGGTCCAGTTCCGTGGCGTCCAGGGCATGGCAGCTTTCCGGTGGCGAGATGGCGGCCATCCGTTCGAGATGTTCCCGCAGCAGGGATTGCACCGCTGCCTGTTCCAGTCCGCCGGGACGGATGATGATGTCTAGTCCGGGCATCCGGGTCGCGGTTCGATGGAAAACATCCATGATATTCTCACGCCTTCGGCCATGGCGAAACCCCCCGACTTCCCTCGACTCCCCCCGGCTTCCCGGCTTGCAACCTTCCCCGGACAATCGCCACAGACGCCGGTTGCGCGACCAGCTTCGCCGGGCGGGATCACTCGATCCGGAAATCGGCGCCCTAGTGGCGCGCATCGGCTACCCGGAGCCCCGTATCCATGAACCGGGTTTCGGAACCCTGATGCAGATCATCATCTCGCAGCAGGTTTCAACGCGGTCCGCCGCCGCTGTCCGGCGAAGGCTCGAACAGTCCTGCCGGGGGACGGTCACCTGGCGGAAGATTCTCAATCGCGGCGAGGCGGGGCTTCGTGCATGCGGCCTGTCGCGGCAGAAGATCGGCTACGCGCTGGGCCTGGCGGACATGATCCGGCGCGGCGACTTGGACCTGTCCGCGCTGCACCGGATGGACACGCGGGAGGTGGTCGGGGAGCTGATCAGGGTCCGGGGGTTCGGCCGCTGGTCATGCCAGATCTACGCCATGTTCGCCCTCGGTCACCGGGACGTGTTCCCGGAGGATGACCTGGGGCTGCAATTGGCGCTACAGCGCCACCTCGGCCTTCTGGACCGGCCCACAGGCAGGGAATCCGCCGCCATCGCGGAGCGCTGGTCTCCCCACCGCAGTGCCGTGGCGCTGCTGATGTGGAAATACCACGGGAGTGCGACGCTGGGGTAGTTCCCGCACGCACGGGCCACGGAAGGGGGATGTACGGACCCCGGGCCGGCCCATTCCATGCCGGCCTTGCGGGTGTTCAGTGATCCAGGATCTGGCTGAGGAACAGCTTGGTACGGTCGTGCTTCGGATTGTCGAAGAAGTCGGCGGGGTTGTTCTCCTCGATGATCTCGCCTTCGTCCATGAAGATCACGCGGTCCGCCACGGTCTTGGCGAACCCCATCTCGTGGGTGACGCAGAGCATGGTCATGCCTTCGCGGGCGAGTTCGATCATGACTTCCAGCACCTCCTTGATCATTTCCGGGTCCAGTGCCGAGGTCGGCTCGTCGAACAGCATGATGCGGGGACTCATGCAAAGGCTGCGGGCGATGGCGACGCGCTGCTGCTGACCGCCGGAGAGCTGACCGGGAAACTTGTGCGCCTGCTCCGGAATCTTGACCCGGTCGAGGAATTTCATGGCAATTTCCTCGGCCTCCTTGCGCGGCATCTTGCGCACCCAGATCGGCGCGAGCACGCAGTTCTCCACCACCGTCAGGTGAGGGAACAGGTTGAAGTGCTGGAACACCATCCCGACCTCGCTGCGGATGGTCTCGATGTTCTTGAGGTCGTTGGTCAGCTCCACGCCGTCCACCACGATGCTTCCTTCCTGGTGCTCCTCCAGCCGGTTGATGCAGCGGATCACGGTGGATTTCCCGGAACCGGACGGGCCGCAGATGACGATGCGTTCGCCCTGGGCCACCTTCAGGTTGATGTTCTTCAGCACATGGAACTGGCCATACCACTTGTGCATGTTGGTGATCTCTATGGCCATTTCGGGTGATGCCTTGCTGCTGATCTGGGTTTCGGTATTCATGCGGTTTCCCCCTTAGCGCTTGTGCCCGGTTTCCAGCTTCCGTTCCAGGTACAGGGAATACCGGGACATGGCGAAGCAGGATATGAAGAAGAAGATGGCGACGAACAGATAGACCTCGTTGGAAAGGCCGGTCCATTTCGTGTCGGAAAGCGAGGCCCGCCCGATCCCGAGGGGGTCCAGCAGGCCGATGACGATCACCAGCGTGGTGTCCTTATACAGGCCGATGAACGTGTTCACGATCCCGGGAATGGAGATCTTGAGGGCCTGGGGCAGCACGATCAGCCGCATGGACTGCCAGTACTTGAGCCCCATGGAGTCGGCCGCCTCCGTCTGGCCCTTGGGAATGGCCTGGAGCCCGCCCCGGATGACCTCCGCCATGTAGCCGGAGGCAAACAGGGTCACCATGATCAGGACCCTGAGGAGCAGGTCGAAATTGGTGCCCGGGGGCAGGAAGTAGCTCAGCATGGTGGAGGCCACGAAGAGCAGGGTGATGAGCGGCACGCCGCGGATGAACTCGATGAACGAGACGCAGAACACCCGGATGATCGTCAGCCTGGACTGGCGGCCCAGGGCCAGCAGGATGCCGAGGGGCAGGGAGAACGCGATCCCGGTAATCCCCACCACCAGGGTCAGCATGAAGCCGCCGAACTTCTCCGTCGGGACATGCGGCAGGTTCCAGCCCAGGAAATCGCCGCCGACCAGCAGGTAGGCGGCGATGAACGGAAACAGCGCGGTGAAGTACAGGCCGGGCTTGCGCAGCGGCACCCGGTCGTACAGTACCGGTATCACCGCGATGATGAGCAGAATGAAGGACAGGTTGACCCGCCAGCGTTCCGGCTCCGGATAGAACCCGTAGGTGAACAGCAAGAAGCGTTCGCTGATGAAGGCCCAGCAGGCGCCGTCGCCCCTGGCCCGGCATTCGTTGCGGTCCTCGCCCGTGTAGATGGCGTCCAGGAACGCCCACTCCACCACCGGGGGAATCACCTCGATAAGGAGCCAGACGGACAGAATGGTCAGTATGACGTTGGTCGGCGAGGACAGCAGGTTGTCCCGGATCCATGCCACGGGCCCCACCAGGTTCTTCGGTGGCGGCAGGTCCGGGTGTTCCCCGGGTTTGTAGTTCTCGATATTTCCGTTCATGTCCGCCTCTTACCGCTCCACCAGCTTGATGCGCTGGTTGTACCAGTTCATGAACGCCGAGATCAGCAGGGAAAAAGTCAGGTACAGCATCAGCACAATGGTCATGCACTCCATCTCCCGCCCGGTCTGGTTCAGGGAGATCCCGCCGATGGTGGCGACGATATCCATGTAGCCGATGGCGATGGCCAGGGAGGAGTTCTTGGTGAGATTGAGATACTGGCTGGTGAGCGGCGGAACGATGATCCGCAGGGCCTGGGGTATCACCACCAGGTTCAGGGTGCGGTTGCGACTGATGCCGAGGGCAAAGGCCGCCTCTGTCTGCCCCCAGTTCACCGCCGTGATGCCGGCGCGGACGATCTCGCCGATGAACGCCGCCGTGTAGAGTGACAGCGCCAGCCACAGGGCGATGAACTCCGGCCGGATTACCATGCCTCCCCTGAAGTTGAAGCCCTTGAGTTCGGGGATCTCCCAGGCCAGGGGCATGCCGGTGACCAGGAAGGCGAGAGCGGGAATTCCCACGATGGCGGCGGTACAGATCCAGAAGACCGGGTAGTGTCGGCCGGTTGCGTCCTGGACACGCTTGGCGTACCTGCGGAACCACAGGGTGAAGACGATGCCGAGGACGAACAGGACGATCACCAGCCAGAACATGGGCTCCATGGACGGTTTCGGCATGAAGAAGCCGCGGTTGGTGAGAAACCCGGCATCGGCCACGTTCACCGCGTTTTTCGGCAGCGGCAGCGTATGCACGATCAGTCCGTGCACCAGCAGGATATGCAGAAGCACCGGCACATTGCGCACGTACTCGATGTAGACGTACGCAAGCTTGTTGATGAGGAAGTTCTTCGACAGCCGGAACACGCCCAGCAGAAAGCCGATGACGGTGGCCAGGATGATGCCGGAAACAGCGACCAGGAGCGTGTTCAGGATACCCACGATCATGGCCCTGAAGTGGGTGCTGCGGGAGTTGTATTCGATCAGGGACTGGCTGATGTCGTAGCTCGAGGGCTGCCAGAGGAAGTCCAGGCTGATGTCCTTGCCGATGGCCTCCAGGTTGTACATCGCATTCCTGACCATGAAGAAGAAGAATGCGAAGATGCACGAGAAGGCAAAGATCTGGATGATGACGCTGCGGGCCTCCTTGTCATTCCACAGCCGGGACAGCGGATTGCGCTGTGGCTGCTGGGGGATGGCTGATTCACTCATCGGCGTTCACCACGGTGTCGGTTGCACCTCTTATCTGTGTTGTTCCGGTATTTTTATCCTGTCCGGGTCCGGACCGGGCGCGTCCCGATGCCGGATCTTGCTTCCCTGATTCGGGGCCGACTGACTCCTGCCGCGGAATTCCGCGATCCCGGCCGTTGAAATTACCGGTGGCGCTGTAATGACTCAGCCACCGGTAAATTGGCAGGCATGCCGGGGCGCCGAAGCGCCCCGGCATGTACCTGGGTCCGATCAGCGGATCGGTGCGGCGTACAGGATACCGCCGTTATTCCATTGCGCGTTCAGGCCGCGCTCAAGAGCGATCGGGGTGTCCGGGCCGATGTGGCGGTCGAATGTCTCGCCGTAGTTGCCGATGGCGGTGATGGCACGTACCGCCCATTGGGCGTCGAGGCCGACCATCTCACCCATGTTGCCCTCGGTGCCCAGCATGCGGTTGATGCTCGGATTGTTGGTCGCAGCGGCAGCCAGTTCAGCCACGTTCGCCTGGGTCACACCCAGTTCCTCCGCGGAGATGATGGCATTGACGACCCACTTGCCGATGTCGGCCCACTGGTCGTCGCCCTGGCGCACGGCACCGGCGAGCGGCTCCTTGGAAATGATCTCCGGCAGGATCTTGTGCGCGGAGGGATCCTCCAGGGCGGCCCGGGTGGATGCCAGACCGGAAGCGTCCGTGGTGTAGACGTCACAGCGGTTGGCGGTGTAGTTGGCGATGCCTTCCTCGTTGGTCTCGATGGTGACCGGCTCGTAGGAGATGTTGTTGACACGGAAAAAGTCCGCCAGGTTCAGCTCCGTGGTGGTGCCGGTCTGGATGCACACGGATGCGCCGTCCAGGTCCTTCGCGGAATCGATTCCCAGATCCTTGCGGATCAGGAAGCCCTGGCCGTCATAGTAGTTCACCGGGAGGAAGGTCAGTTTCAGGTCCGCATCCCGGCTCATCGTCTCGGTGGTGTTGCGGAACAGGATATCGCCTTCACCCGAGTTCAGGATCGTGAAACGGGTCTTGCCGGTGGTGGGAACGAACTTGACCTTCTCGGGATCGCCCAGAACCGCGGCCGCCACTGCGCGGCAGAAGTCCACGTCGAATCCTTCCCAGCGGCCGTTTTCATCCGGCGCGGCGAATCCGGCGAGGCCGGTGGTTACCACGCAGTTCAGTTCGCCTCTGGCCTGGACATCGTCAAGCGTGCCGGCCTGGGCAGTCAGCGCGGTTAGGGAAATCGCAGCTGCGAGTGCTGTAGTTTTCGTTAATTTCATTTAAGTCACCTCACATATGATAGGCATTGATTATTGGAAAATGCGGTTGATCAATCAGAAATGGGTATATCTATGACCACCGACCAGAATTTAGCGGAACAGAGTATATCCCGATTTCGGTTGCCCGCAAAACTCGTCCCCCGCTAAAAGTTGCCGGTCTGACCGTACTGTCCGCGACAAAAAATGCCGTTTCCCGGGTGCGCCGGGCCCTGCCGTTTTCCGTTCATCCGGGAAACCGTCGGTTCCTCCCCGCAGGACACCGATGCGGACATCAGTCCTGGCCGGCCTGCCGGTCCGCGTGATAGGAGGAGCGGACCATGGGCCCGGAAGCCACGTTGGCGAAGCCCATTTCCTCGCCCCGCTCGCGCAGCTCATCGAACTCCTCTGGGGTCCAGTAGCGCTCCACGTTGAGATGGTATGCGCTGGGCTGGAGATACTGGCCCACGGTCAGCATGTCGACGTCGTGGGCACGCATGTCCCGCATCACGTCAAGGACCTCCTGCTTGGTTTCGCCGAGCCCCAGCATGAGCCCGGACTTCGTGGGCAGGCCCGGAACGATCGTCCCCGCCCGCCTGAGCAGGTCCAGGGAGTACTGGTAATCGGAACCGGGGCGCACCTTGCGGTACAGCCGCGGCACGGTTTCGAGGTTGTGGTTGAACACGTCCGGCGGCGCCTCGGCAAGAATGTCCAGCGCCACGTCCATGCGGCCGCGGAAATCCGGCGTCAGGATCTCCACCCGGGTCTGCGGGCAGTGACGCCGTACCGCGGCGATGCAGGCCCGGAAATGTCCGGCGCCGCCGTCCCGCAGGTCATCGCGGTCCACCGAGGTGATCACGACGTATCTGAGCCCCATCAGGGCGATGGTTTCCGCGAGACGTTCCGGCTCCTCGGGATTGAGCGGATTCGGCCTGCCGTGGCCCACGTCGCAGAACGGGCAGCGGCGGGTGCAGATGTCCCCCATGATCATGAAGGTGGCCGTCCCCCCGCCGAAACATTCACCGAGGTTGGGACAGGCGGCCTCCTCGCACACGGTATGCAGTCCCTGTGACCGCAGGATCCTTTTCAGGTCGGCAACCGCCGGTGTGCCCGGGAAGCTCGCCCGGATCCATTTCGGCTTACGCAGCCGTTCCGAGCGCGGCCTGACCTCCACCTTGACCGGGATGCGTGCGGTCTTGTCGGCTCCGCGGAGCTTCTGCCCCTGGACCACCGGCCTTGGCCGCGCCGTGGTCCCGCCCTTCGCTCCGGTTCCGGGGTGTTCCGCGGGTGCGTCGCGTTCGTCCATCAGCGGTCCCCTTCGCCGGATTCCGTCTCTTCGTAGGCGGACAGCGGCGGACAGGTGCAGACCAGGTGGCGGTCGCCGTGGACATTGTCCACCCGGCCCACCGGCGGCCAGTACTTGTTTTCCCGCATCTCCCTGGTGGGGAAGAATGCCCGCTGGCGGCTGTAGGGCAGGTCCCACTCGTCTTCCACCAGCAGGTGGTAGCTGTGGGGTGCGTTCTTCAGCAGGTTGTTTTCACGGTCCGCCGTGCCATCCTCTATTTCCCGGATTTCCCCGCGAATCCGGATCATGGCTTCGCAGAAACGGTCGATCTCCTCCAGGGATTCGCTCTCCGTGGGCTCGATCATGAGGGAATCCGGGACCGGCCAGGACATCGTCGGGGCATGGAATCCGTAATCCACCAGCCGCTTGGCCACGTCCTCCACGGTGATGCCGCTGGTGGCCTTGAGCGGGGCCAGATCCACCACGCATTCGTGGGCAACCCGGTCGTGGTTGCCGCGATAGACCACGGGGAAGTGGGGGTCAAGCTTGTGGGCGATGTAGTTCGCATTGAGGATTGCCACCCTGGTGGAGCGGTTGAGGCCGTAGGTGCCGAGCAGCTTGATGTAGGCCCAGGAAATGATCAGGATCAGGGGCGAGCCCCAGGGAGCCGCGGATACCGTCCCGAGGGGACTGGAGCCGTGGTTGTTGCAACTGACCACGGGATGGTCCGGCAGGAACGGCACGAGGTGCTCACGCACCCCGATGGGGCCCATGCCGGGTCCGCCGCCGCCGTGGGGGATGGCAAAGGTCTTGTGCAGGTTGAGATGCATAACATCGGCGCCGATCTCGGCGGGGCGGCAGATGCCCACCATGGCGTTCATGTTGGCGCCGTCCATGTACACCTCGCCGCCGTGCTGGTGGACGATATTGCAGATTTCCCGGATGGATTCCTCGAACACGCCGTGGGTGGATGGGTAGGTCACCATGGTGGCGGCGAGGTTGTCGGAATGCTCGGTGGCCTTCACGCGGAAATCCTCGATATCGATATTTCCGTCACGGTCGCATTGCACCACCACCACCTTCATGCCGGCCATCACCGCGCTGGCCGGATTGGTGCCGTGGGCGGATGAGGGGATGAGGCAGACGTCGCGGTGTTCCTCGCCATGGGCGCGGTGCAGGGCGCGGATGCAGAGCAATCCCGAATATTCGCCCTGGGAACCCGCGTTGGGCTGGAAGGAGAAGGCCCTGAAGCCGGTGATCTCGCACAGCAGGGCGTCGAGTTCGCGAATGATGCGCTGATAGCCGCGGGTATGCTTTTCCGGTGCGAACGGATGGATATGCGCGTACTGCGGGTTGGAAATCGATTCCATCTCGCTGGCGGCATTGAGCTTCATGGTGCAGGAACCAAGCGGGATCATCGAGCGCGCGAGGGTCACATCCTTGGCCGCGGTCTTGCGCAGGTAACGCATGAACTCGGTTTCGCTGCGGTACTTGTGGAAGTTCGGGTGCGTCAGGTATTCGCTGGTGCGGCACAGGTCCTCCGGAATGGACTGCGGCAGGTCGCGATCGAAGATCACCCCGCTGACCTGCTCCGGGGTGGTGCCCGCAAAGACGTGGATCAGTCCCTCGGTTTTCGCCCGGTTGACGGTTTCGTCCAGGCTGATCCCCACATGGTCGCCGTCCACCCGCCGGAGGTTGTAGCGCGCCTGCTCCGCCTTGTCGATAAAGTAGTCCGCCCGTCCGGGCGTCCGTACGATGATGGTGTCGAAGTACTGGTCGTGGACGATGCCGAAACCGATTTCCCCAAGTCCCGTCGCCAGTGCCCGGGTGAGCCGGTTGACCGACCTGGCGATGCGGTCGAGGCCTTCCGGACCGTGGTACTGGGCGTACAGGGTTGCCATGATGGCGAGCAGCACCTGGGAGGTGCAGATGTTGCTGTTGGCCTTGTCCCTGCGGATATGCTGTTCCCGGGTCTGGAGCGCCATGCGATAGGCCGGGCGGCCGTTGCTGTCCACGCTGACCCCGATCAGCCGGCCCGGGACCGCACGCTTGTAGGTTTCGTGGGTGGCAAAATAGGCTGCATGGGGTCCGCCGAAGCCCATCGGTACGCCGAAGCGCTGGGTGCTGCCCACGGCGATGTCGGCGCCGAGCTCCCCCGGGGGCTTGAGCTGGGTCAGCGCAAGCAGGTCCGCGGCCATGATCACGAGGCCGTCGGTGGATTTCAGTTGCCGGATCTCCCAATGGAAGTCGCGGATTCGGCCGGAGCAGCCCGGGTACTGCAGCAGCCCGGCAAAATACTCGCCATGGGAGAGGGTGTTCAGGTCGCCCACCACGACCTCGATGCCCATCGGTTCGGCCCGGGTCTGTACCACGGCGATGGTCTGGGGAAAGCAGTCCTCGTCGACGAAGAAGCGGTTGCTCGGATTCTTGCCGACGCGTCGGGCCATCATCATGGCCTCCGCCGCCGCGGTCGCCTCGTCCAGCATGGAGGCGTTGGCAAGTCCAAGGGCTGTGAGATCCATGATCATCTGCTGGAAGGTGATCAGCACTTCGAGCCGGGCCTGGCTGACCTCGGGCTGGTAGGGTGTGTAGGCGGTGTACCAGTCCGGGTTTTCCATCACGTTGCGCCGGATGACCGGCGGCGTGACGGTGCCGTAGTAGCCCATGCCGATCATGGAGATGGCGGAGGTGTTCTCCGACGAGATCTGCCGTGAGAGCTTGTTTAGACGGTTTTCGTCCAGCGATTCCGGCAGTTCGAAGGGGGTGTCGCTGCGGATCGATGCTGGTATGGTCTGCTCGATCAGTTCGTCCATGGATTCGAGACCCAGGGTCCCGAGCATGGCGGCGATGTCTTCGGGATTGGGGCCGATGTGGCGCCGGGTGAAATCGTCGGCTCTGGGCATGTCGGCTGGTCCGGTGGTGCGGTCGGGGAAGGGGGTCAGTCGAGGGAGGCGAGCAGCTCCTGGTAGGCGCTCTCGTCCATGAGGCGGTCGAACTCCTCGGGGTCCGACGGCAGTATCTTGTAGAACCAGCCGCCGCCCACGGGGTCGTCGTTGACAGCTTCCGGCGCATCCGCCAGGGCTTCATTGACCTCCACCACTTCGCCGGAGACGGGTGCCTTGACCTCTCCCGCGGCCTTGACGGATTCCACGACCGCCGCTTCCTCGCCGGTGGCGAGGTCGCGTCCCACTTCGGGGAGTTCCACGAAGACCACCTCCCCCAACTGCTCCTGGGCGTAGTCGGTGATGCCCACTGTCACCAGGTCTCCGTCCAGCAGGGCCCATTCGTGATCACTGGTGTATTTCATGCTCATAACCTGCTCCGATTGCGTGTGATTTCGTGTTCAATGACGGCCGGGGGTCAACGGCGGTATCGCTGGGGTACGAACGGCATCGCGGTCACGGATACCGGCATTCGTCTGTTGCGCACCTCCGCAGCCAGCATGGTCCCCGGCCGTGCATGGCGTAGGGGAACATAACCCATGCTGAGGGGTCGTTCCAGCGTCGGGCCGAAGCCGCCGCTGGTGATTTCGCCGAGCGCCTCGCCGTTATCACCGAACAGCGGCGTACCGGCCCGCATGGGTGCACGGCCCTCCGGCAGCAGGCCGACAAGCCTGCGCTCCGCCCCCCGGTCCAGTTCACCGAGAATCCGGTCCGCGCCGGGAAATCCTCCCGGGCGCGCCCCGCCGGAACGCCGGGCCGGGGAGATGGCCCAGCGGAGCCCGGCCTCGACGGGACTGGTCTCGGGACCGATGTCCTGGCCATACAGGCAAAGACCCGCTTCCAGTCGCAGCGAGTCCCGGGCACCCAGCCCGACCGGTGCGACGGCGGCCTGTTCGAGCAGCGCCCCGGCCAGGGAGGCGGCCCGGTCCGCCGGCAGCGAAATCTCGAAACCGTCCTCGCCGGTGTAGCCGGAGCGGGACACCATGCAATCCACCCCGGCCAGCCGCAGGTCACCGACCTGCATGAACCGCATCCTCTCGAGCGCGTCCGCGTCGGCCCCCACGGCGGCCAGGGCGCCGGGAGAGGCGGGCCCCTGCAGGGCCAGAAGGGCGAGGTCCTCGCGCAGGGTGAAATCCAGCCGGGTGCCGAGCTTCCGTTCCAGGTAGTCCAGGTCCGCGTGCTTGCACGCCGCGTTCACCACAAGCCAGAAGGAGTCCCCGCGGTTGATCGCCATCAGGTCGTCGCGGATGCCGCCGTCATCATTGAGCAGCAGGGCATATCTCTGCCGGCCCATCGGCAGGCCGACCAGGTCCACCGGCAGTTCGGATTCCAGCCGGGCGGCGACATGCTCCCCGCGCACCTCGATCTGGCCCATGTGCGAGACATCGAAAAGGCCCGCACTGTCCCGGGTATGACGATGTTCCGACATGATACCGCCCGGGTAGTTCACCGGCATGTCGTAGCCGGCGAAGGGAACCATCCTGGCCCCCAGTTGAAGGTGCATCGGATGCAGCGGGGTTTGCCCGAGAGCGGTCTCCTTGTTGTTGTTCATGACGAGGGGGATGGAAATTCCGGTTTCTATGGTATCGGCTTGCGCCGGGAGGTAAAACCCCGGGGGGCATCAGGTGACGCTATCACGGTATTGCTCGCACCGCTCGAGAAAGGATCGGGTGCTGACCGGCATGGGGACGCGGACATTTGCGATCCAGGTGATGAGGTTCTTTCCGCCGCGCAGCAGCAGGGTGCCGCGCTTGATGTGGCGCTCGAGGGCGCTGCTCGCGCCGCGGGGTATCGGTGCCAGGAATTCGGTCAGTTTCTCGCCGTCGGCCACGAATTCCGGCCACACCTGGTAATACCCCATGTCGGTTCGCAGGATTTCGCATTCCTTCTTGGCGATGCTGACGAAGTCGTCGATCAGCGGATGCGCCGCGGCGAAGCTGTCGTGGATCCGCAGCGTGCATTTCAGGGTGTTGCCGATCAGGTCGATTTCCCGCATGGCCTGGGCGATCTTGCGGTAGCGGCTGGTGTAGTAGTCCCCGATGGGCATCGTGAACACCTTGACGGGCTCCCCCCAGAGTTCGTCCACCCCCTCCTCGCCGCTGTGATGGAGCACATTCTTGGACAGATCCAGCGCCTCCGTGAAACATTTCGAGCATTGCGCCATCAGCGCATTGTCCCGGGTGATCGTGATGCCCTTCTGCTCGAGGTCCACGATCGTGGTGAAGATGTCCGTGGCGCGATTGAACAGGGCGCCGGCAAGCATGGCGGCGTTCACGCGCTTGCGCTGCGGATTGTCTTCGCGCTCGAAGGCCTCCCGCGCCAGTTCCAGTTTCTCGCCGGGGGTGTTGATGCCCGCTTCGGTGTGATGAAAGGTGCGCTTGGTCAGTGCGTCGATGAGGCGTTTCTTTTCGGACAGGGTGTCTTCCGGCGGGGTGTAGTAGCGAATCCAGTACCCGTCGTAGTAGATATGGGGAATGCCGTTGATATTCCGGGTGATGCCGTTTTCCGGTTCTTCTGCATCTGGCGGCGGTACTGTTGCGGGCTTGGAAGACATGCGGGCTCACTTGCTTCCTGGACAGAAGGGGAATTGTAAAAAATGATCCGCCCCGAAGCCAGCCCGGGAAATGGCCGAGAACGACTCCTTAGTGCTCCCGTAGCAATCGGGCGGTCCCATCGAGGCTTGCGCCGATCTTTTCCATCAGTTCGTCCACCTGGTGCCGGGTGATGATCAGCGGCGGGCACAGGATCATGGAATCCCCCATGGCGCGCATGATGAGGCCGTTGTCCGCGCAGACGCCGCGGCAGGTGATGCCGGCACTGCCCTTGTCATCGAATTTCTCCCTGGTCTGCTTGTCTTTCGAGCCGCTTGCAAAATTCCAATAGGGACAAGGGAATTGTGCAATGCACAAT
>VYFG01000116.1 GCA_009842505.1 Gammaproteobacteria bacterium | reverse complement strand
AATAGTGCAAGCACTTCGGCCACGGTGTCTCCCCGGCTGGCAACATCCACCTCGGGACACCCGGCTCCCGCGGCACTACAATCCCGGATTTCCGCAACACGTGCCATGACTGACTGCATCGTCATCAAGTCCGACTTCGACCAGTTCCCGGACTGGGAAAGCGCCTTTACCGAGGCGGGTTTCAGGGCAGTGCCCTGGGAGCGCCGCGACCAACATGCCGATGCCATCCGCTACGCCCTCGTGTGGAAACCGGGGCCCGGCGAACTGGCTGCCCTTCCGGCGCTGGAACTGGTGTTCTCCGTCGGTGCCGGTGTGGACCACCTGGTGGGGGATGGCCTCGTCCCCGAGCACGTTCCGGTGGTGCGCAACGTCGAGCCGGGACTGACCGCGGGCATGATGGAATATGTCGTGTACCACGTGATCCGGTTCCACCGACGCATGGCGGCGCTCGAGGCGGACCAGCGGGACCGCCGCTGGGAGCCCAGGCTGCCGACACCTCCCTGGGAGCACACCGTGGGCATCCTCGGGATGGGGGTACTCGGGACGGCCTGCGGCCTTGCGCTGTCCGATCTCGGCTTCCGTGTGACCGGATGGGGACGTACACCGCGGCAACTGGAAGGGATCGAGTGCCGCCACGGCCCCGATTCGCTGCCGGACTTTCTCGGCCAGACCGAATTCCTGGTCTGCCTGCTGCCGCTGACCGCCGAAACACGCGGAATTCTGTGCCGTGAAACGCTTGCGATGCTCCCGGGGGGAGCCTGTCTCATCAATGCCGGCCGGGGGCCGCTGGTGGTGGATGCGGATCTCCTGGCGGCCCTCGACGACGGCCATGTCGGCGCCGCCGCGCTGGATGTGTTCAACCAGGAACCGCTCCCCGGCGACCACCCCTACTGGTCCCATCCGGCCGTCACCATTTCTCCCCACATCGCCAGCGTGGTCCATCCCGCTTCCAGCACGCGGCACATCGTCGAGAACATCCGCCGCCACCGCGCCGGGCAGCCCCTGGTCCATGTCGCCGACCTGGCCCGGGGATACTGAGGCCCGCCCTTGTTGAAATATCCCGGCAGCGGACTTATCCTCTTGAGGAGGGCCGCGGAATTCCGCGGCCGTACCCGATCAACCACCGGTCCATTCACCCACAGGAGAAATCCAGACCCATGAACCCGCTACGCAGTGTTTCCGGCACCATCATCTCCGGCTTCGTGCTCGCCGTCATCATCGCGCTCATCCTGTGACGCCCCTTGACGCGACAACCATCATCCAGCAATAACCACAAGCTCAGAGGATACCCGTCATGAATTTCTTTGCCCTGGCCGTCTGGCTGCATGTCTTCGCCGGCATCATCTGGATCGGCCTGCTCTACTACTTCAACTTCGTCCAGGTGCCCGCGCTTGCCGACGCGGCGGCGGACTCCGGCGGCCCGGGCGGCGCCGGCATCTCCAAGTACGTCGCGCCAAGGGCGCTGCTCTGGTTCCGCTGGGGCGCCGTGGCCACCTGGCTCACCGGGGCATGGGCGCTGGTCTATGCCGGCGGCTTCATGGAGCATTTCTTCGCTACCTCCGGGGTCACGGTGATCGGAGTCGGCGCCTGGCTCGGAACCATCATGCTGTTCAATGTCTGGGTCCTGATCTGGCCCAACCAGAAGAAGGTTCTCGGCATCGTTTCGGCTTCGGACGAAGAGGTGGCCAATGCGAAGAACGTTGCGCTGCTGGCCTCCCGGACCAACACGCTGCTGTCCATTCCCATGCTGATGTGCATGGTCGGGCACGGCCACGGCCTGCCCTTCTGAGGCAGCGGGCCGCCCGCCCCGGGGCGTCTTCGGTGCGGCGGGAGGCGCCGCCGCACCGCTTAAGACCCTGACGGGGGCGCATGACCACCCGACCACCTTTCATCAGGTAACCAGGATGCTGTTCAGCCACAAGTCCGCCATGCCCTCGCCGGACCGTGCCCTGCCCGGTCGCGGCGAGGAGATGCCCCTCGACATCCGCCACCATGTCAACGGCAACCCGCTGCGGCCCCCGTTCCCCGAGGGGCTGGAGACCGCGGTGTTCGGCATGGGCTGCTTCTGGGGCGCCGAACGCAAGTTCTGGGCGCTTGACGGCGTGTACACCACGGCGGTGGGGTATGCCGGTGGCTACACGCCCAATCCCACGTACTACGAGGTCTGCAGCGGACGCACCGGCCACACCGAGGCCGTCCTCGTGGTCTACGACCCCCGCAGGGTCTCCTACGACGACCTGCTGCGCGTGTTCTGGGAATGCCATGACCCCACCCAGGGCATGCGCCAGGGGAACGACCAGGGCACCCAGTACCGCTCGGCGGTCTACACCCATTCCGACGGGCAGCAGCACCTGGCGGAGCAGTCGAAGCGGGCCTACCAGGACAGGCTCCTGGACGCGGGATATCCCGCCATCACCACGGAAATCGCACCGGCGGGACCGTTCTACTACGCCGAGGAAGACCACCAGCAGTATCTCTCGAAGAACCCCTGGGGCTACTGCGGACTGGGCGGCACCGGCGTCGCGTGCGGGTAGGCGGGCGGCAGGCGTCCGCCATCCCTGACGGTCCGGGCCTGACGGCACGGTCCCCGCACGGCGGCCGGGCTGTCCGGCACCACCTTCCATAGCCTCATCTCCCATCCCTGCTCCGGGTTTCGGAACCATGCAACACACCGGCCGCCACTTTCTCCAGATTCCGGGACCGACCAACGTCCCGGACCGCATTCTCCGGGCCATGGACCATCCCACCATGGACCATCGCGGTCCGCGCTTCGCCGGGCTGGGACGCCGGGTCCTGGCGGGGATGCAGGGGATCTTCCGGACCGCCGGCCGGGTGGTGATCTACCCGTCCTCCGGCACCGGCGCCTGGGAGGCCGCGCTGGTCAACACCCTGTCCCCGGGGGACCGGGTGCTGATGGTCGAGACCGGCCACTTCGCCACCCTGTGGAAGGACCTGGCCGTCCGCCTCGGCTTCGTGCCCGAGTTCATTTCCGGGGACTGGCGCCGCGGCGCCGACCCCGGCGCCATCGAGGAGCGCCTCCGGCAGGACCGGGACGGATCGATCAGGGCCCTTTGCGTGGTGCACAACGAAACCTCCACCGGCTGCATGAGCCCCATCGACGAGGTGCGGCTCGCCATGGACGCCTGCGGACACCCCGCCCTCCTGATGGTCGACACCATTTCCTCCCTGGCCTCCATGGACTACCGCCACGACGAATGGGGCGTGGACGTCACCGTGGCCGGGAGCCAGAAGGGGTTGATGCTGCCGCCGGGGCTGTCCTTCAACGCCATCAGCGACAGGGCGCTCGCCGCGGCGGCCACGGCCACGACACCCCGGGCCTACTGGGACTGGGACGCCATGTCGGGACCGAACGAGAGCGGGTTCTTTCCCTATACCCCGGCGACCAACCTGCTGTACGGGCTTGCCGAAGCCATCGACATGCTGAACGAGGAAGGGCTTGATCGCGTGTTCGCGCGCCATGACCGGCTGGCCGCCGCGACCCGTGCCGCGGTGGAGGCCTGGGGCCTCGAGATTCTCTGCCGGGAGCCGCGCCACTACTCCAGCACCCTGACCGCGGTGCAGATGCCCCGGGGAGTCGACGCCGATGCCTTCCGGCAGGTGGTGCTGGAGCGCTACAACATGTCACTCGGCAACGGACTGTCGAAACTGGCCGGCCGGGTGTTTCGCATCGGACACCTCGGGAATTTCAACGAGCTCATGCTGATGGGAACCCTGGCCGGGGTCGAGATGGGCCTCAGGAACGCCGTCGTCCCCCACAGTGCCGGCGGGGTCGAGGCGGCAATGGCAGCGCTCGCCTAGAACCCCCTATGCCTGCCGGGGCAAGCCGTCCACCCCCTCCTCGAGCGGGTACTGCGCCAGGAACAACGTCTGCCCCCTGGGCTCGAACCGGTCCCACATCTCCCTGAAGGGAATCCCCAGCACCGGATGAATCATGCCGGGATACAGGTCCACGAGGGGCTTCAGCACGTATGCGTAGCGTTCGATCTCGTCCCTGGGAACGTTGATTCCCCGGCCCCGCCAGTTCTCGTTGCCGTACAGGATCACGTCGATGTCAAGGACGCGGCTGTCGAATGTCTTCGGGCCGCGCACCCGGCCGGCGCCGGATTCCATCTCCCGAATGGCACGGATGATGCCGGGCAGCGACTCGCGGGACTCGAATCCCACGACCAGGTTATAGAACGGCGGCCCCTCAAATCCCACCGCCGAGGTCTCATAGACGGGGGAGACCTCGAGGACGCCGTAACGGCCCCGGATTTCCCGGACGGCATAGCCGATGTTTTTCTCGCGGTTGATGTTGCTGCCGAGGCTGAGCACGACGAGCGTCATGGCGGCGTGCCCCGTTCGATGACGACGCCCACGTCGCCGGCGCCCCGCACTGCGCCTGGCTTGTTGATCCGGACGCGGCACCAGGAAACCCGGAACTCGTCCAGCAGGATCGCGGCCACCTCTTCCGCCATCCGCTCCACCAGCCGGAAACCGGACTCTTCGATGAATCCCGAAACGCGCTTGGACACCTCCTTGTAACTCAGCGTATCCGCCAGGTCGTCGCTGGCGGCCGCCTTGCGGATATCGAAGGCCATGTCGAGGTCGACCACGACGGTCTGGCGAATCTTCCGCTCCCATTCCCAGACCCCGATGACGCAGTCCACCCGGAGATCGTGTAGGAAAATAATATCCATGCTAAGCTGACGGCGGGTTTGAACACGGCCGATTGTATCCATCCCGCCCTCGAATTGCGAAAGGCGGAACCAGACCAGCAGTCTCGAGTCCATGTCGCTCCTTGCCTTCCTTCTCCCCGTTGCCGGCTACCTGATCGGGTCCCTTTCCAGTGCGGTCTTCGTCTGCCGCCTGCTGGGACTGCCGGACCCGCGCCTGGAAGGCTCCAACAACCCGGGGGCCACCAACGTGCTGCGCCTGGGCGGCAAGAAGGCCGCCGCCATCACCCTGGCCGGGGATCTCGCCAAGGGACTGGTTCCGGTACTGATCGCCACAGGCCTCGGCGCAGCGCCCGGCGTCGTCGCCACCACCGCCCTGGGAGCGTTCCTCGGCCATCTCTACCCGGTCTTCTTCGGCTTCAGGGGCGGCAAGGGCGTGGCAACCGCGGCCGGCATCTGGGCCGCCGTCTCCTGGCAGGTCATCCTGATCCTGGTCGGAATCTGGCTGGCCGTCGTCCTGGCGAGCCGCTATTCCTCGCTGGCGGCCCTCAGCGCCACCGCCGCCCTGCCCCTGGTTCTGCTGTACGTGGGTTCGGACCGGGCCTTCGTGGCCGTCTCACTGGTCATGACCGTTCTGCTCGTCTGGCGCCACCGGACCAACATCGGCCGGCTGGTGCGGGGCGAGGAAAGCCGGGTCCGGCTGACTTTCCCGAAATCCTGATCCGCCGCCTGTCGCCCGCAGCCGGTCAGTCGGCCTCCAGCCGCGCCTTCTTTTCTGCAAGGTCGTCAAGGAGAAGCCGCAGTTCACTCTTTTCGTCGGAATCCAGCCCGCCCTCATCCCTGGATTTTTCCAGCAGTTCGTCGCGGCGACCCTTGTTCTGCATCTCTCTGAGCAGCTCCAGCGTGTCGTTCAGCAGCCGGGGCACCGTTTTCTCCTGCACATGGTTGTTGTGGGAGGCTAGCTGTCCGATGTATTCGTATACCCCGGAATCGCGGAACTCCTCCACCAGCCGCGCGGTGGTGACGCCATTGTCCGCACGAATGCTGCCAAGAATCCGCTGCAGGTGATCGGCCCCCTGCTGGCGGAGATTCTCGACGATCTCCGGCCGGTCGATCCCGGCGGCCGCGCCCGGGTACTGCAACAGCAGACTGATGGCCGTGGCCATGGGTGACAGCCGTCCTGACGCCGGGGAAGGCCGCCTTGCGGGACGAGCCGGACCGGCCGGCCCCGCGGGTCCCACCGCCTGGTCTCCGCGCAGCCCGGTGAGGGAGGACAGACGGCCCAGCATCAGCTGCCGAAGGGCGCTTTCCGGCATCGAGCCGATGAGCGGACGCGCCAGGCTCACCAGCCTCGCCTTGCCGTCCATGCGGCCCATGTCCACCTGGGCGGTCAGCGTGTCGAACACGAACCGGTCCAGAGGCAGGGCGTCTTCCACCCTCCGATTGAACGCCTCCGCGCCCTCGCTGCGCACGACGGTATCGGGATCCTCGCCCTCGGGCAGAAACAGGAACCCGAGCTGGTGGCCGTCCTGCATTTCGGGCATCGCTACCTGAAGCGCCTTCCAGGCGGCGTCGCGGCCGGCCCGGTCCCCGTCGAAGCAGAACACGATTTCCGGGGCCAGCCGGAAGAGGCGCTGCAGGTGGGTGCGGGTGGTGGCGGTGCCCAGGGTGGCGACCGCGTTGTCGACGCCGAACTGGGCCAGGCTGATCACGTCCATGTAGCCTTCCACCACCACGCTCCGCTTGGCCTGGCCGATTGCCCTGCGCGCCCGGTGCAGCCCGTAGAGTTCCGCGCCCTTGTGGAACAGCGATGTTTCCGGGGAGTTCAGGTACTTGGGCTCCCCGTCCCCCAGGGCCCGCCCGCCGAAGGCCACGACCCTGCCGCGGTGATCCTCGATGGGGAAGATGATGCGGCCGCGGAATCGGTCGTAGACGCGGCCGCCCCCGCTATCGCCCTCCCGCTGCTGCTGTGAAACCAGGCCTGTCTTCAGGAGCTGCACGCGCCGGGTATCGTCGGTGCCGAGCGAGGTGACCAGTCCGTCCCAGCTTTCCGGCGCAAAGCCGATCCCGAAAGCCGTACGGGTGCCCTCATCCAGGCCCCGGGATTCGAGGTAGCGGGCGGCCTGCCCCGCATCGGGGTGCCGGCGCAGCTGCAACTGGAACCAGCCGCTGGCCTCTTCCACGATCCCCAGCAGCTGGCCCGGGGATTCCCCGGGCGGGGGCGGCGGCTCCCGGCCCCCCTCCCGCGGCACTTCCATGCCGAGATCGTCGGCCAGTTCCTCCACGGCCTCCACGAAGGAAAGGTTGGCATACTCCATGAGAAAGCCGATGGAGGTGCCGTGGGCGCCGCAACCGAAGCAGTGATAGAACTGCTTTGACGGACTCACGGTGAACGAGGGCGTCTTCTCCTCGTGGAAGGGGCAGCGCGCCTGGTATTCATTCCCCTTGCGCGTGAGCGGGACGCGCCGGTCGATGACATCGACAATGTCCACACGCGCCAGCAGCGAGTCGATGAACGTCGATGGAATTCTCCCGGCCATGATCCGATTCTACTGTAACGGCCCGGCCCCGGAACCGTCCTTTACCGGTCTTCAGATCTCCGTGATCGACCAGCGCGCCCTGACATCGAAACCGGGGGTCATGCTGCCCGCGCCCATGGCCAGGCGCACGCTGCCAGCGTAGGCGATCATGGCGCCGTTGTCGGTGCAGAATTCGGGCCTGGGGTAGTAGACATCCGCGCCGATCTCCCCCGCCCTTTCACGGAGGGCGGCCCGCAGCCGCCGGTTCGCGCCCACGCCGCCGGCGATGACGATGCGCCTTCGGCCGGTCTCCTTCAGGGCGCGGATGCACTTGATGCACAGCGTGTCGACCACCGCCTCCTCGAATCCGCGGGCGACGTCGGCGATCTCCTTGTCGTCGAGCGCAAGGGATTCCGCGGCTGTGCGCACCTGGGTCTTGAGGCCGCTGAAGCTGAAATCAAGGCCAGGGCGGTTGACCATGGGCCGGGAGAACCGGAAGCGTCCCGGGTCGCCCTCCAGGGCCGCCCTGGCGATGGCGGGCCCGCCCGGATAGCCGAGCCCCAGGAGCTTGGCGGTCTTGTCGAAAGCCTCGCCCGCGGCATCGTCCAGCGACTGGCCGAGCACGCGGTAGTCGCCGATTGCAGCCACGTCCACCAGCAGGGTATGTCCTCCCGAAACCAGCAGCGCCACGAAAGGAAGTTCCGGGGGCTCGGGCTCCAGCATCGGCGCCAGCAGGTGGCCTTCCATGTGATGCACGCCCACGCCCGGCACGCCCCAGCCCTCCGCCAGGCTGCAGCCGACGGACGCCCCCACCAGCAGGGCTCCCGCGAGACCGGGTCCCGCGGTCCAGGCAACGGCATCCACCGGCGGGTCCCCGGCAGGCACTTCCGCCAGCAGGCTGTCCACCAGCGGCAGCAATGTCCGTATGTGATCCCGGGCCGCCAGTTCCGGCACCACGCCGCCGTATACACGGTGGAGGCTGATCTGGGAGGCAAGGCGGTGCACGAGGAGCCCCCGGTCCGTGTCGTAGATTGCCGCGCCGGTGTCGTCGCAGGAGGTTTCAATGCCAAGAACGCGCATACCTACTCCTCGCCGGGGCCGGGCAACCGGGTTTCCAGCGCGTCGCCCCGGGCCAGCATGCCATCGATCTCGTCCTCGCCGTATCCCGTCTCGGCCAGCACTTCCCGGGTATGCTGCCCAAGCAGCGGCGCCGGGCGGCGCACCCCGCCGGGGGTTCCGGAAAACTTCACCGGCAGGCCGAGGGCGCCAGCACTGCCGGCGACGGGATGGTCCAGGCGAAGCACCATCCCGCGGGCAACGGCCTGGGGATCCCGGTGCATTTCCTCCACGTCGAGGATCGGTCCGGCGGGCACCCCGCCCTCCTCCAGGCATGCCAGCCAGTCCGCCGTGGTCCGGGTGCGGAAGGTGCGGGTGAGCTCCGCTTCCAGCGCTTCGCGGTTTTCCATCCGGCGCTCGTTGGTCCCGAACCGGGGATCCGCCTCCAGTTCCCGGCGGTCCAGGCGGCGAACCAGCCGTTCCCAGTTGGCCTGGTTCGCGGCGCCCACGCAGATCCAGCCGTCCGCCGTCTCGAACGCCTGGTAGGGTGCGTTCAGCGGATGGGCCGATCCCATGGCCTCGGGCGCCTCCCCGGTGGCCATGGCGATGGCTGACTGCCAATAGGTCTGGGTGATTCCCGCCTCGAACAGGGAAGTGTCCACCACCTGGCCTTCCCCGGTCCGCAGGCGATGGACGTACGCCGCGAGGATGCCCATGGCCGCGAGGATGCCCGCGGTGATGTCGGTGACCGGGGCGCCGGATTTCACCGGCGGCCTGCCAGGCGCCTCCCCCGTGATGGACATGAGACCCGACATGCCCTGGGTGATGAGATCGAATCCGCCCCGGCCCGCATAGGGCCCGGTGCGTCCAAACCCGGTTACGGCGCAGTACACCAGGGCCGGGTTTTCCGCTTTCAGGGTCCCGTATCCGATGCCGAGCCTTTCCATGGTCCCCGGGCGGTAGTTCTCGATGAGCACATCGGCGTCCCGGACCATGCGGAGAAAGGCCCCGCGGCCGCTGTCGGATCCGAGGTCAAGGACGATTCCGCGCTTGTTGCGGTTCATCATCATGAAGGCGGCGCTTTCCCCTTCGATCTCGGGGGGCACCATGCGGCGGGTGTCGTCGCCGCCCGTCTTCTCGATCTTGACTACGTCGGCGCCCATGTCCGCGAGCATCATCCCCGCCACGGGGCCGGCCATGATATGGGCAAGCTCGAGCACCCGGCAACCCGCGAGGGGACCCTGCATCTATTCGCCCCGCCAGTCCGGTTTCCGCTTGCCCAGGAAGGCTTCCAGGCCGCGGCGAAAGTCCCGGCTCCGGTAGCACATCAGTACCATGTCCTCGTCGTCCGTGTTGCCCGCGAGGAGGCGGTGCTGCAGGGTCTTGGTGGCCCGCAGGGTCAGCGGCGCCTGGGCGGCCACCAGTTCCGCCAGCGCCCCGGCGCGTTCCATGAGGGCCGCGTGATCATCCAGCACCTCCGACACCAGGCCGATCTGCCGCGCCTCCTCCGATCCGATCAGCCGGCTGGTGAAAATCAACTCGCGCACCCTGGGTGCGCCCACCAGCGCCTCCAGGCGCGCCAGGGAACGGCTGGAAAGCGTATTGCCCAGGGTCCGGGCGATGGGAAATCCGAACCGGAAGTCGGCCGCGGCGATACGAAGATCGCAGACGGCCGCGATCATGCCGCCGCCCCCGGTGCATGCGCCGGCCATGGCGGCAATGGTGGGCACGGGGCAGGTCTCGATGGCGTCCAGTACCCGGTCGATCTCCTGCTCGTAGGCGATATAGTCGCCGTCCTTCTCGAAACCGAGGAACTGCCGCACATCGGTACCGGCGGCAAATGCCCGGTCCCCGGCGCCGGTGATGATCATGGCGCGGCAACCGTCCGGCGGGGCGCTGCACGCGGCGGCCAGTCCCTCGTACATGGCAAAGGTCAGCGCGTTGCGGTATTCGGGCCGGTTCAGGACCACCCGGGTCACGGGGCCGGCGGATTCCACCAGCAGTTCGGATTCCGCGGTGCGGGCCTTGGATGACATCGTGGGTTGCGGCGGATCGACGGGGTGAGGACTGGGCGGTGGAAATTGCCGGCAAAGGGCCGGCCCGTATGCACTATAATTTTTCAACACCGAATTATAGCCAATCCCCGGCAGCCGCCCGCCACAGGCGTCGCCGGAAACGCCGCGCCCGATGACCGCTTCCCCACTGCCCTTCGACACGCTCGCCCGCGATCTCCGGGGGGAGTTGCTGACCGGCATATACGACCGCGGACGCTATGCCACCGACGCCTCCATCTACCAGATGATGCCCCTGGGCGTGGTGGTTCCGCAGCATGCGGAAGACGTGGAGGCCGCCCTGGACTTCGCCCGCCGGCACGACGTCCCGGTGCTGGCCCGGGGCGGCGGCACGTCCCAGTGCGGCCAGGCCGTGAGCCGGGGGCTGGTGATCGACTACACCAAGTACCTCAACGACATCGTCTACCTGGACATGGAGACGCTCCGCTGCCGGGTCCTGCCGGGGGTCGTGCTCGACCAGCTGAACCGGATGCTGAAACCCCGGGGCGTCTGGTTTCCCGTGGACGTCTCCACCGCCTCGCGGGCGACCATCGGCGGCATGGCCGCCAACAACTCCTGCGGCAGCAGGTCCCTGCGCTACGGGCTGATGCGGGACAACGTGGACGCCATCGACGCTATCCTAGCCGACGGCGCACGCCGCCGCTTCGGATCGCTGCCCCTGGTCGAAGCGGAACGGGATGCCTTCTGGAAGCCCCTGGTGGCACTGGGGAGGCGGGAGCGCGACGAGATCCGGGCCCGGTTCCCGGATATGCTGCGGCGGGTCGGCGGATACAACATCGACGCGCTGGTGCCCGGCCTGCATCGTCCGGCGGCCGGGGCTCCCGGGGATACGGAAGAAGGGACCATCAATTCCGCACACCTGCTGGTGGGCTCCGAGGGGACACTGGCGCTGTCGGAGGCTATCGATCTCCATCTGTCGCCCCTGCCGGCGCACAAGCTGCTCGGGGTGCTCCACTTCCCGTCATTCCACGAAGCCATGGATGCCACCCAGCATATCGTCGCGCTGGAGCCGGTGGCGGTGGAGCTGATCGACCGGACCATGATCGAACTGTCCATGGAAATCCCGATGTTCCGGCCGGTGGTGAAGCGGTTCGTACGCGGCGAGCCCGAGGCGCTCCTGCTGGTGGAATTCGCCGAGGAGGACCCGGCGGAGAACCGGCGCCGGCTCATCGCCCTCGGGGATCTCATGGGCGACCTCGGCTTTCATTGGGACCACCCCCCGAAGAAGCGCGGCGGGATGGTGGAAGCCGTCGACCCCGGCTTCCAGGCCGAGATCTTCGAGGTGCGCAAGGCCGGGCTGAACATCATGATGTCGATGAAAGAGGAACGAAAGCCCGTCTCCTTCGTCGAGGACTGCGCGGTGGCGCTGAAGGACCTGGCGGAATACACCGAGCGCCTCACCGGGATCTTCCGGAAGCACGGCACCATGGGCACCTGGTACGCCCATGCGTCGGTGGGCTGCCTGCACGTGCGGCCGGTGCTGAACCTCCGGCTGGACCAGGACGTGAAGGCCATGCGCGCGATCGCCGAGGAGGCGTTCGACATGGTGCTCGAATACCGGGGTTCCCATTCCGGGGAGCACGGCGACGGGCTGGTCCGCTCGGAGTTCCACCAAAGGATGTTCGGCGCCAGGATGGTGGACAGTTTCGCCGAAGTGAAGGGGCTGCTCGACCCCGGGGGCATCCTGAATCCGGGCAAGATCGTCGACCCGCCGAAGATGGACGAGCGCAGCCTCTTCCGCTACCCGCCCGGCTACCGCGTCGGGCCGATCCGGACCGCGCTCGACTGGTCCGCCTGGCCCGGGGAGGGCGGCGGATTCCAGGGCGCGGTCGAGATGTGCAACAACAACGGCGCCTGCCGCAAGCTTGCCGGCGGCGGCATGTGCCCTTCCTACCGGGTCACGCGGAACGAGCGCGACCTCACCCGGGGCCGGGCCAACTCGCTCCGGCTCGCGATCTCGGGGCAGCTCGGCGAGGGCGCCCTCGCCTCAGACGCGATGCGGGACACGATGCAGCTCTGCGTCAGCTGCAAGGCCTGCCGCCGTGAATGCCCCACCGGCGTGGACATGGCGCGGATGAAAATCGAGGTGGCGGCCGCCAGGTTCCGTGAACGGGGCCTCGACCTCCACCAGAAACTGGTCGCGGGCCTGCCTGCCTATGCCCCGTGGTTTTCCCGCCTCGCGCCCCTCGCCAACCTGCCGTCGCGGGTTCCGGCGCTCGCCGCCCTGCTCGAGCCCGTCACCGGCTTCTCCCGGCACCGGCCGCTGCCGGCCTGGCGCAGGGACCGCTACATCCACCAGGATACGGGGCCCGGGGACGGCCCGAAGGTGATTCTCTTCGCCGACACCTTCAACACTTGGTTCGAACCGGAAAACCTACGTGCTGCGGCCCGGGTGCTGGCAGCCGCGGGCTATCGCGTGCTGTCGCCAACAGCGGGTTCACGGCCGCTGTGCTGCGGCAGGACCTGGCTCACCTGCGGGGATGTGGACCGCGCCCGGGCCGAGCAGCGCCGCCTGCTCGATGCCTGGCACGATCTTGCCACCGAAGGGGTGCCCATCATCGGGCTTGAGCCCAGCTGCACCCTCGGCCTGATGGAGGAACTGCCGGGACTGCACCGGGACGACCGCGCCCGCACGGTGGCCGGACAGATCACCCTGTTCGAGTCCTTCCTGGCCGGGGAAAATCCCACCCTTGAACTTCACGCCCCGGCGCCCCGCGCGCTGCTGCACGGCCATTGCCACCAGAAGGCCCACCAGGAGCTGGGGCCGGTGGAGACCGTGCTCGGCCGGATTCCCGGTCTTGATGTTCGGGTCGTCGATTCCGCTTGCTGCGGTATGGCCGGGTCCTTCGGCTACGCCCGGGACACCTGGAAGGTATCGGTGAAGATGGCCGAGGCCGACCTCCTGCCGGCGGTGCGGGATGCCGAAGTGGACACCCTGATCGTGGCGGACGGGACTTCCTGCCGCCACCAGGTGGGCCTCGGCACCGGCCGCGGGGCGCTACACGTGGCCCGGGTGATCGACATGGCTCTCGGCAATTGATGCCGTGATGCCGCCTGCAGGTTCTTCGTTGAACCTGACGCATCAGTGTTGCTGATATCCGCTATCATGTCCTGGCCCATCTTGATCCCTTTCTCTCCAGTCAAAAAATCCGCGATGACCTACTGATTATGTCTTGCAACATGGTAGGTGAGTGGTTACTCTTTACACATGATTCGGAACTTCCGCCACAAGGGGCTTAAGCTCCTGTTCGAGAAGGGAGACCGGCGGAAGGTGCAATCGGACTATGTGGACAAGATCAGCCGCATACTCGCTCGCCTTGAAGAGTCTTCAGAGGTCAGCAACATGGACCTGCCCGGCTTCCGTCTGCATCCTCTCAAGGGCGGCCTGGCAGGCTTCTGGTCCGTTACGGTGTCCGGTAATTTGCGATTGGTATTTCGATTTCAAGATGGCCACGCCAGCGACGTAGATCTGCTTGACTACCATTAGGAGTAAAGAAACCATGCCTATGAAAAATCCACCGCATCCGGGACTTTCCGTGCGGCACGACTGCCTGGAGCCATTGGAGTTGAATGTCACAGAGGCTGCAGAACGCCTGGGCGTCAGTCGAAAACAGCTTTCCGACATAGTGAACTGTCATGCGGGCATTTCCCCGCAAATGGCAATCCGGCTCGACATGGCATTTGGGGGTGGCGCCGATACCTGGCTGCGCCTCCAGGCCGCCTACGACCTGGCACAGGCGATGAAGCATGTCGATGAAATCAGCGTCAAGCGGATCCTGCCGGCAGCCTGACTCGGCACGGCACCCGCGTTGGCAACCGGGCTTCTGAAATCCGGGCCACTTCCATTCCGATTCTGGTGTATCGGTGAAGATGGCCGAGGCCGACCTCCTGCCGGCGGTGCGGGATGCCGGGGAGGACACCCTGATCGTGGCGGACGGGACTTCCTGCCGCCACCAAGTAGACCTCGGCACTGGCCGAAAAGCTCTCCATGTAGCCCAGGTGATCGACATGGTGCTCGGCAATGCCGTGATGCCGCCTGCCGATTCTTCGTCGGACTCGGCGCATCATAGATGCCAACATCCATGACCGCGCTTCAACTCATCCCCGTCCCGGCTGCCGGACGGCGAGCCAGTTTTATTCCTCTCCAATAAACAACTAATTATCGCTAGCTGTATCGACTATTCATTGCATGGGGGATACACGGGTTGGCACTACCCGATTGATGACGGCCTCTTCAACAACAAGAAGTTCGCGAATTCTTGGTTTGAAGTTTGTTTGCCAATACTCGCTTTCGTTCAGTTCGGCATTGCGTTCAACACGATCAACTTCATCATTAAAGCGACGAATCCAAAAATACTTTGTATCATCATCCTCTGCGCAGAAGCTCGCCGTTACAGCCACGCCTTTGGAAATTACATACGGGATGATTTTACCTTCCATTAGTTCCAACCACTCTTCCATTTTTCCATCTCGTACCTTGTATTGTCGAAGTTCGAAAAGCGCCATATGTTCTCCCGGGAATTTGAATTTCATAGACAGGTCATTCGTACTACATTGATTAACTACAGAACACTTCAGAGTGGGGCTTACTTGCCATGAATACTTGTCCGACATAGAAAGTGGGCTGATGTCAATGCGCCAGGGATTGTACCGGTCAATCATGCCCTATCCAAAACAATCATTGATCTCCTTTACTATCAAACGTTCATGTTCGCGGCCGTGAACACCCCGCCCGATGTAACTGACTGAGG